>JBDSOZ010000193.1:0-13377 GCA_039914555.1 Luteimonas sp. | reverse complement strand
CCGCGCTTGCTTGGAGGTTTATTCATCGCGACGATTTTACACGCCAAGCGTTGGCACCCCGTGGCGACGTCACCCAACAAAAAACCCCGCCGTAGCGGGGTTCCTTGTCATCGTGTCCGATGGTGCCCGGGAGAGGACTCGAACCTCCACGGAGTTGCCCCCGCTAGCACCTGAAGCTAGTGCGTCTACCAATTCCGCCACCCGGGCGGGTGGGCGCGTATGGTGCTGTGCGGCGTGCGCGTTGTCAACGCATCATGGCGAAAATTGCAGCACCCGCCCGGTCCGAATGGTCAGTCCTGGGAGCGCTTGGTGGCGGCTTTCGCCACACTGGTCGAATCCGCGATGCGCCAGAGATACAGGCTGGCGTAGGTCCGGAACGGACCCCAGCGTTCGCCCCGCTCGGCCAACGCCTTGGGCGCCAGCATCGCTTCGGCCTTGTCCACGACCTGCGCGCCCTTGCGGATGCCCAGGTCATCCACCGGCAGCACGTCAGCGCGACCCAGCCGGAACATCAGCATCATTTCAACGGTCCAGCGACCAATGCCACGGATCGGCACCAGCGCCGCGACGATCGCGTCGTTGTCCATGCTCGCCATGCGCCGCAGGTCCGGGATTTCGCCGGCCTGTTCGCGCTGCGCCAGGTCACGCAAGGCCAGCAGCTTGTTGCCGGACACCCCGCAGGCGCGGATGGTCGGGTCGTCGCAACGGGCCAGGGTGTCGCAATGGAAACGCTCGCTGTCGATCGCCGTCTCGACCCGCCCGACGATGGTGGCCGCAGCCTTGCCACTGAGTTGCTGGTACAGGATGGCGCGCGCCAGGGCATCAACCGGATCGAAGGGTTTGCGCCAGCGCGGATCCGGACCGATTGGCCCGATCCGCTTCATCCAGGTCCCCAGCTTGCGGTCGCGCCGCGCCAGGTAGTCCGCGGCGGCTCCGGTATCGAAGCCGCGCGGATGCCGGGCCATGGAAGCCCGGCGCCGGGTTACTTGACGGACCAGTACACGTCGTACTGGCCATCGGCGGTGAACGCCTGGTCGATGCCGTTCTTGTACACCTCGTACGGACGGCCAACCGTTTCTTCGCCCTGGGTCATGGCCCAGGCGCGCAAGGCGTTGCGTACCAGCTGCAACTCCGCCATGTAGCCGATGTAGCTGGCAGTCGCGGCACGATGCGCCTCGGGATGCTCGTACTTCACCGGGCCAAGCAGCTTCAGGCCGGTCATCGGCGCTCCGCTGGCGGACACTTCGCCGGTGCGACGAACCGGAACCACGACATCGAACGTGTAGTTTTCGGCGCCCAGCTCCGTGGAAATGATGCGCATCGGGCCTGCAGCCTGGAGCCCATTTTCAGCCATGGTGCGGTTGATCCACTCCATGTTGGCTTTCATCGAGCTCTGGATCTTGAGGTTGTTGCGCTCGATCGAACCGGCACTCACCACCAGCAGGTCTTCGGCAGGCACGTCGACGAGCTTCAGCCCGGCAAGCTTGCTGCCCTGCACCGCATAGTCGACGTTCGGCACCTGCGCCAGCATGTTGCTCAAGCGCTGCAGGCCAAGCTCCATGTCGTCGCCGACATGGCGACTGACATACAGGCCGGCATAACGGCCAATCAGGTTCCAGCCGTATTCGACGTCGTAGCTCTGGGTGATCTCGACGTTGCGGCCCGAACGGCCGGTCGGCTTCAAGGTAAAGGTGGTGGTCTTGTCATGCCCGTGCTGGGGATTGTCGATCGCGTAGGTGACGCTGGCGCGTGGTTCGTTGGCGACGAGTTCCCAGCTACCCTTGCCCAGTTGCGCCTTGTCGGACTCGTAGTCCAGGCGCGCACCGACGCCGGACACCGGGCCGGACAGTTGCCGCGACATCTTGGGGTCGCGCAACACCAGCGGGTTCCAATCGGAGAAACGACGCAGGCTGTTGACCGTGTCATACACGATCGTGAGCTTGCGATTGGTTTCAACCTTCTCCTCGATATGGCGACTGGACGGCAGCAGCACGCCTACCACAAGGAACAGGGCGAGCACGATCGCCAGGGAAATCAGGATCTCGAGCAGACGGGTCATTCAAGGTTCTCCAGGGGGAGCCCGGCGGTCGGGACCGGGGGCGCTGATCTCCAATCGTAGCGTGCCACCCGCATGCCTGCCAACGACGGCGTTGCCAGCAACGCCCGTCGTCACACCAATTGGAGCTCGAAGGCCTTGAGCACGGCCCGGGTCCGGTCACGCACCCCCAGCTTGGACAGGATGTTGGAGACGTGGTTCTTGATCGTCCCTTCGGCGACGCCCAGGGAGTTGGCAATTTCCTTGTTGGAGAAGCCCGAGGCCATCAGTCGCAGGATCTCGGTCTCCCGGTCGGTGAGTGGATCGGGCCGGTCCAGGCTGACGAAGTCGTTGCGCATGTGCTCCAGCCCCGACAGCAGTCGCTGGGTCACCACCGGCTGGACCAGCGAGCCGCCCGCCGCCACGGTCTGGATTGCGCCAACCAGTTGCTCCAGCGAGACATCCTTCAGCAGGTAACCCTTGGCCCCTGCCTTGAGCCCGGCCAGCACCAGTTGGTCGTCGTCGAAGGTGGTCAGGATGATCGTCGGCGGCAGTGTCCCGATCCGGGCCAAGGCCTGCAGCGCCTCCAGCCCGGACATCACCGGCATGCGCATGTCCATCAGGACCACGTCGGGTTTGACTTGCGGGATCAATTCGACCGCCTGCTTGCCGTCGGCGGCCTCGGCGATCACCTCGACCCCCTCGGCAAGGGCCAACAGCGAGCGGATGCCCTGGCGGACCAGGGTCTGGTCGTCGACCAGGCAGATGCGGATCATGCGGCGTCTCCAGCGGACACAAGGGTTGCGGGGTCGGGATTGGCCACGCCCGGTGTGCGCGTGCGCGGGCTCACGGCATCGTCCAGGGGGAGCTGGATTTCAAGCAGGAAGCCGGTTCCGGGGCTGGTGCTGATGTCGACCGTGCCCCCGAACGCGGCCACCCGCTCGCGGATTCCGCGCAGCCCGTTGCCAGCAACCGGCGAATCGCCGCTCCCGCGCCCGTCATCGGAGGCACGCAGGCACACGCTGCGGCCCTGGTAACCGTATTCCAGGCGTAATTGTCCGGCGTCGGCGTGGCGCACGGCATTGGTGATGATTTCCTGGGTGCAACGCAGCAGCACATGGGCGCGTTCCGGATCGTCGATCAGGAACGGCTGCGGCGTTTCCATCACGATCTGCAACCCGGTGGCGTTTTCGGCGAGCGGCCTCAGGGTTGCCGCCATATCGATGGCCGCATCGTCGATGCGCAGGCGACTGACCGCTTCGCGGACGTCGCTGAGCAGCAACCTGGCGAGGGTGTGCGCCTGGTTGACGTGCTCGAGCGCGGCACCTTGCACCAGGTGGGCCGCGACTTCCAGGTTCAGGCTCAGGGCGGTCAGGTGGTGGCCAAGCAGGTCATGCAGCTCGCGCGAAATCCGGGTGCGCTCGTTGACCCGGGCACTTTCGGCCAGCAGTGCACGGGTCGCGCGCAGTTCGGCGTTGAGCCGGCGCTGGTCCTCGCGGGCTTGCGCCTGCTGCCTCGCCACCAGGCTGGTGACGAAGACAAACGCCGACAGGCCCACGTACAAGCCCGACTGCAGCAGCGCGTCCACCAACGGAAAACTGAAACCGGCCATGAACACCGGGACCACCGCGAACTGGCTGGCCACCAGCCAGACCACCGCGACCGGCAGCGGCAACAGCCAGGGCAGTACGCAGGCGGTGACCATCAGCAGGATGCTGCCCAGGCCACTGATGCTGTAATAGCTGACGCCGATCGCGCTGGCGGTCAGCAGCCCCAGCAACACGAAGTCCGGTACCGAGACCTTGCGCACGCCCAGGCGCCGGGTCAGCCAGACATAGCAGGCCCCGAACAACAGGTAAGACCCCCACCCCAGCAACCGCATCGGCCGCAGACCCAGGGGTTCCTCGGCCAGTTCCGGTGGCACCAGCCACGAATACAGCAGCGGCAAGCCGACCACGGCCCAAGTGAACAGGCCGGAATAGCGCAGCAGGCGAGTGTGGTTGAGGCGCGCGAACATGCGGCATCTTAGGCACAACCCGGGGCTGGCGTAGCCCGACAAAAGTCATGCCGGCCAGTTGTCCTGCGGTCGCCCGACACCGGCGTCCATGCGATAATCCGGGCCGGCCCCGCCTGGCGGATTGCCATTACTGTTTTCCACGCCGGAGTCTGGAATGTCGATTGTCATCCGCGACGTGCGCGAGCACGACCTGGATTCCGTCCTTGCCCTGAATAACGCCGCCGGCCCCGCGATCCTGCCGCTGGACGTTGCCCGACTCCGCCGTTTTTACCTCGATGCCGATTATTTCCGGATTGCCGAGCGCGATGGGAATCTCGCCGGCTTCCTGGTGGGCTTTGGTTCCAGCGCCAGCCATGACAGCAGCAATTTCCGCTGGTTCAGCCAACGCCATCCCGATTTCTTCTATATCGACCGGATCGTGGTCGCCAGCCGTCGCCGGGGTGGCGGTGTCGGTCGCGCCTTCTATGCCGATGCATCGAGCTTCGCCGAGCTGCGCCACCCGCAGTTGGCCTGCGAAGTGTTCCTCGATGATGGCAACGACCCGGCGTTGCTGTTCCATGGCAGTTTCGGATTCCGCGAGGTCGGACAGCACGTGATGCCGTCCGTCGATGGCAACCCCGGCCACCGCGCCGCGATGCTGGTCAAAGACCTGTGCAGCTATCCCTGGGTCCACGAAACCTATGGCAAGCAGCTACCCGAAGTCCCCTGGATCGCGCGACCGCGGCACGACCTCGCCGTCGCCCAGCGCGCCACGGGCACCTGACGTGGCGGCCACCGCGATCAATCACGAACCCGCAGGCGAACTCAAGATCGGCCAGGTCGGCATCGCCAACCTGCGTATCCGCACCCTCGATGTGGAGCGCCTGGCCCAGGAAATGCGCGATCGGGTGTCGCGCGCGCCCAAGCTGTTCGCGCGCGCGGCGGTGGTCGTCGACTTCGGCGGGCTCGCCGGCACCCCTGACGACGCCACGGCCCGCGCCCTGATCGATGCCCTGCGCAGTGCGGGGGTGTTGCCGGTCGCCCTGGCGTATGGCACCAGCGACAACGACGCGCTCGCGCAACGGCTGGGGATGCCGCTGCTGGCCAAGTTCCGCGCCAGCTACGAACCCGCCGAGGCGGTGGAAGCCGCCGCAGGAGCGGCCGAAGCCGCGAAAAGCCCGTCGCCCCGCACCCGGGAAGGCAGCGCGGCTCCCGCCGCTCCCGCCGCTCCCACCAAGACCGTCGCCACGAAGACTCCCGTGGGCCGTGCCGAGCCGGGCCTGGTCCAGACCACGCCCGTTCGCTCCGGGCAGCAGGTTTACGCCGACAGCCGCGACCTGACGGTGCTGGCTGCCGTGGGTGCCGGGGCCGAGGTCATCGCCGACGGCTCGATCCATATTTACGGCGCCTTGCGTGGGCGTGCACTGGCCGGCGCGCAGGGCAACGAAAAGGCACGTATCTTCTGCCGTGAGTTCCACGCCGAGCTGGTCGCGATCGCCGGCAACTACAAGGTGCTGGAAGACATCCCGAAGGAATTGCGCGGCAAGGCCGTGCAGATCTGGCTGGACAACGAAGAACTCAGGATCGCTGCGCTCGATTGAGCACGCGCTACCCTGTGCACAACTCAGGAGAAGTGTTTTGGCCGAAATCATCGTAGTCACTTCCGGCAAGGGCGGCGTGGGCAAGACCACCACCAGCGCATCCCTTGCCTGCGGCCTCGCGCGCTATGGCAAGAAGGTCGCGGTGATCGACTTTGACGTGGGTCTGCGCAACCTCGACCTGATCATGGGTTGCGAGCGCCGCGTGGTGTACGACTTCGTCAACGTAATCCAGGGCGAAGCATCGTTGCGGCAAGCCCTGATCAAGGACAAGCGCTTCGACAACCTGCACGTGCTGGCCGCGTCGCAAACCCGTGACAAGGACGCGCTGACCACCGAAGGCGTGCAGAAAGTGCTGGATGACCTCGCCGCCGACGGCTTCGACTACATCGTGTGCGATTCGCCCGCCGGGATCGAGAAAGGTGCGTTCCTGGCCATGTATTTCGCCGACCAGGCCATCGTGGTGGTGAATCCGGAAGTGTCGTCGGTACGCGACTCCGATCGCATCCTCGGCCTGCTGGCGTCCAAGACCCGCCGCGCCGAAAACGGCGAGCGGGTCAAGGAATTCCTGTTGCTCACCCGTTACAGCCCGTCGCGGGTTGAATCCGGCGAGATGCTCTCGATCACCGACGTCGAGGAAGTCCTCGGCCTGAAGACCATCGGCGTGATCCCCGAATCCGGCGACGTGCTCAACGCCTCCAACAAAGGTGAACCCGTGATCCTCGATATGGAATCGCCGGCCGGCCAGGCCTACGACGACGCAGTTGCACGGCTGATGGGGGAGGATCGGCCGATGCGTTTCACAACGACGGATAAAAAGGGCTTCTTCAGCAAGCTCTTCGGGGGTTGAGCATGGGTATGTTCGATTTCCTCAAGGTCAAGAAAAACACGGCCTCGATCGCCAAGGACCGCTTGCGCATCATCATTGCGCAGGAGCGCAGCACCCATGGCGGCCCCGATTACCTGCCACTGCTGCGGCGTGAACTGCTCGAGGTGATCCGCAAGTACGTCAACGTCGATGTCGACGCGGTCAAGGTCGACCTGGTCAAGGACGGCGAACACGACGTGCTGGACATCTCGGTGTCACTGCCCGACGGTCGCGCTGCCACCGCGTGACTGACGCAGCCGTAGGAGCGGCGGAAGCCGCGATTTCCGTGGTTCCGAAGATCGCGACTTCCGTTGCTCCTATGTTGTTGTTGCGCGACATCCGCTTCGACGATGTCGCGACGCTACTGGCGCGCTATGGGCTGCAACTCGAGCGCGTCGGCGATGGTGAGCCGATCCCGGGCAGTTTCTGGGGCGAACCCGAAGCCGGACTGATCGGCAACTGCGTGCATGCGCGCGGCGACACGCCGGTGCATTCGTTGCTGCACGAAGCTGCGCACTTGATGGTGCTCGCGCCTGAGCGCCGCGCCGCGGTCCACACCGACGCCACCGACTCCCAGGAGGAAGAAGACGCGGTTTGCGTTCTGCAATCGCTGCTGGCGGGTGCCCTGGCTGGCGTGGGCTCCGAACGGGTGCTGGCCGACATGGATGCCTGGGGCTATACCTTCCGCCTGGGTTCCGCGCGCGCCTACGTCGAACAGGATGCCGAATCCGCCTGGGCCTGGCTGCAGCACGCGGGCCTGGTGTCGGCGGGGCGCGGCTTGTTGTAGCCTGCTGTTTTCCACCCAACGGGTTAAAGCCATGTCGCGCTGGTCACTGGCCTCGCTGCCACGCAACACTCTGCTCGCCCTGTCCTTCACCACGATTGCTGCCACGGCCGTGCTCGGTGTCGCCGGCTGCACCCGTCCTGCGGCGCCGGACACCAAGGTGGCCGCAGCGGCGCCCGCTGACGAGACTGCCGATCAGTTCATCGCCCGGGTCAACCGCGAAATGCGGGTCAACCTGGCCGAACTCAGCGCGGCGCAGTGGGTATCGTCAACGTACATCAGCGGCGACAGCGAATTGCTTGCGGCCAAGGCCAACGAACGTTGGCTGACCATGCTCAATGGCTGGATCGAGCAGGCGCGCCGGTTCGAGGGCCAACCGATGTCGCCGGACACGGCCCGTTCGTTGTCCTTGCTGAAATTGATGACGGCGATGCCGGCACCGCGCAACCCGGAGAAACTGGCTGAACTGGCCGGCATCGCCAGCAAGATGGAAGGCATGTACGGCTCGGGCAGCTACTGCACCGGCGAAGGCGAGGCCAAGCGCTGCCGCCAACTCGGCGAACTTGAAGACGTGTTGCGCTCCAGCCGTGACTACGACGCCCAACTGGACGCCTGGCGCGGCTGGCACACGATTTCGCAGCCGATGCGCAAACCGTACGTGCGCTTTGTCGAACTGGTCAACGAAGGCGCCAAGGACATGGGCTTCGCCGACGCCGGCGAAGTCTGGCGTGCCGGATATGACATGCCGCCGGCACAGATCGCCGCCGAGACCGACCGCCTCTGGGGCCAGGTCAAGCCCTTGTACGAACAGTTGCACTGCTACGCCCGCACCCGCCTGGATGCGACCTACGGCAAGGCGCGCGGTGAGGTCGCCGGCGGCATGCTGCCTGCGCACCTGATGGGCAACATGTGGCAGCAGGACTGGGGCAACCTCTGGGACCTGCTGCAGCCGTACAAAAACGCCGGCAGCCTCGACATCACCGGTGCGCTGCAGGCCAAGTACCGGCAGGACTACACCACCCAACTGGCAAAACTCGCCGGCGTGCCTGCGCCTGCAGCCCAGGTGGAGATCGAGCGCGCCGCGCAACTGGAGTCCGCGCAACAGATGGCACGTCGCGCCGAGGATTTCTATGTGTCGCTGGGGATGCCGAAGCTGCCGGCAAGTTATTGGGAAAAATCCCAGTTCATCAAGCCGCGCGATCGCGACGTGGTATGCCACGCCAGCGCCTGGGACATGGACATGAAAGGCGACGTCCGCACCAAGATGTGCATGCAACCCAACGAGGAAGAGTTCACCACCATCTACCACGAGCTCGGCCACGTGTATTACTACCTGGCCTACAACAAGTTGCCGCCGATCTTCCAGGGCGGCGCCAACGATGGTTTCCACGAAGCCATCGGCGACACCATCGTGCTGTCGATGACGCCGAAGTACCTGAACTCGATCGGCCTGGTCGAAGCACAACAGCAATCGCAGGAAGCCCTGATCAACGCGCAGATGCGGATGGCGCTGTCCAAGGTCGCGTTCCTGCCGTTCGGGCTGATGATCGACCGCTGGCGCTGGGGCGTGTTTGACGGCTCGATCAAGCCGGACCGCTACAACCAGGCCTGGTGGGAACTGAAAGCCAAGTACCAGGGCGTGGCCCCGGTACAGGCGCGCGGCGAGGACTTCTTCGACCCGGGTGCCAAGTACCACGTGCCGGGCAACACCCCGTACACCCGCTACTTCCTGGCCGACATCCTCCAGTTCCAGTTCTACAAGGCGCTGTGCGATGCCTCCGGCTACAAGGGGCCGTTGTACGAATGCAGTTTCTACAACGACAAGGACGCCGGCAAAAAATACCAGGCGATGCTTGCCGAAGGGGCGTCACAACCTTGGCAGCAGACGCTCAAGACCCTGACCGGCGGCGAGCAGATGGATGCCTCGGCGGTGCTGGAATATTTCGCGCCGCTGCAACAGTGGCTGCAGCAGCAAAATGAAGGCCGCAGTTGCGGCTGGACCGAGACTGCCCCACCAACGCCACTTGTGGCGGCCAGCCAGCCACGCTAGCGTGCGTCGCCACCCAACCTGAAACGAGACCCCGACCTGATGTTTGCATCCCCGATTAAATCCCTGCTGGTTGGCGTCGCCCTGTCCCTGTGCGTTGCCGGAATCGCGCAGGCACAATCGACCAAAGGAACCATTTCCGGCGTCGCCGCGGAAGGCGAAACCGTGGTTGTGAACGGCCCGGACATTGGTTTCCATCGGGAAATCGCCATGACCAAGGACGGCAAGTTCAGCGTCCGCCAGGTTCCGCCTGGCACCTACACCGTGGTCAGGATCAAGCCCGACGGCACTGCGGCGTCCTCGCAGACCATCGTGGTCACCGGTGGCGCTTCGGTCAAGGTAATGTGACTGCGCTGATCGCACTGCCAGCACGCTGGTATTGCGATCCAACAACGTTGGCGCTGGAACGCAGCGCGATCTTTGATCGCGGCTGGCACTTGCTAGCCCATGCCAGCCGGTTGCACCAGGCTGGCGACCATGTCGTGGCCGATTGCGCAGGCCTGCCCGTGATTGCCGTGCGCGGTGCCGATGGCGTGGTTCGCGCATTCCACAACGTCTGCCGCCACCGCGCGGGCCCGATCGCGTTGTGCGACGGGCTTGCGGCGAAGTCATTGCGTTGCCGCTACCACGGCTGGACCTATGGCCTCGACGGCCAATTGAAGTCGGCGCCCGAAATGCAGGCAGCCGAAGACTTTGACGTCGCCGACATCCAGCTGCCGCAGCTCGAAGTCCGCGAGTGGCAGGGACTGATCTTTGGGTGCATCGACGCGGCCGCGGCCATGCCGTTCGAGGCCCTGGTCGCCGGTATCGATGCGCGCATCGGCAGCGGACGCGGGCTCGCGGACTACGGCCATCACCAGCATGTGGCCTACGACATTGGCTGCAACTGGAAGGCCTATGTCGACAATTACCTCGAGGGCTACCACGTCCCCCACATCCACCCAGAACTCAATCGGCTGCTTGACTACCGCAGCTACCGGACCGAACTGGCGCAATGGCATTCACTGCAGTGGAGTCCGCTGGAAAGCGACGCCTCGTTGTATGGCAATGGCGATGCGCTGTATTACTGGCTGTGGCCCAACGTGATGCTCAACATCCTGCCGGGACGGTTGCAGACCAACCGGGTGTTGCCACTGGGCGTCGACCGTTGCCGGGTGGAGTTTGATTTCTATTACGCCGTGGCACAGGGCGGCGCAGACTCCGGCGAGGCGCGCGCGCGGCGCGACGCCGACCGTGCCTTCAGCGACGAGGTGCAACTGGAGGACCTGCGCATCTGCGAACGCGTCCAGCGCGGACTCGCGTCTGGCTCGTATGTTGCCGGCCAACTGAATCCCCTGCGCGAAACCGGCGTCCACCACTTCCACGAACTGCTGCGCACTGCCTACGGAGTTGCCTAGATGTCGACATCACGCCCGCTTGGACTGTGGATGGCCACTGCGCTGGTGGTTGGCAGCATGATCGGCAGTGGCGTGTTCCTGCTTCCGGCAACGTTGGCGCCCTACGGCGCTGCCAGCCTGGTCGGCTGGTCCATCACCCTGTGCGGGGCGCTGCTGCTGGCCGCGACGTTCTCCCGGCTGGCGATTTCAAACCCGGCCACGGGTGGTCCGTACGCCTATGTCCACAAGAGCTTTGGCGACCTCGCCGGATTTGGCATTGCCTGGAGCTACTGGATTTCAATCTGGACCGGGATGGCAGCCATTGCCGTGGCGTTTGCCGGCAGCATCGGTGCCATCGTCCCGTCGGTCGCCGCCAGCCCGGCACTGGGCGCCGCCTGCGCCTTGTTCGCGATCTGGGCATGCGCCATGGTCAACATCGTCGGCTTGCGCGAAACCGGCCGCGCCCAGGTGTTGCTGACCGCGCTCAAACTGCTGCCGTTGTTGTTGTTCGGCCTGATCGCGCTGTGGTTCGTCGATGCCGGAAATTATCGGCCGTTCAACCCCACCACCCAATCCTTGCCGCAGGTGGCGCAGACCACCGTGATCCTGACCATGTGGGCGTTCGGCGGCCTCGAAGTTGCGACGGTCCCGGCCGGTGCGATCCGCGATCCCCAACGCACGATCCCCCGCGCCACCATGCTCGGTACCTTGCTGGCCGGAGTCGCCACCATCATCGCTTGCACGGTCGTGATCGGACTGGTGCCGGCCACCGAACTGGCGCACTCGGGCGCGCCGATGGCCGACGCTGCGGGTCGGCTCTGGGGCCCAAGCGCGGCACTCGGGCTGGCCGTGTTGATGGCGGTTTCTACTTTCGGCGCCATCCTGGGTTGGGCGCTGGTCTGCGCGCAGGTGTCGATGGCCGCGGCCAACGATGGCCTGTTCCCGAAACGATTCGCGCGTTGCGATGCACGCGGGGTTCCGGTGTCCGGCGTTGTCATCGGCGCGAGCCTCGCCAGCTTGCTGGTGTTGTTCAACTACAACCGCGCACTGGTCGATCTGTTCACCTTCATCCTGCTGCTGTCGACCGCGGGCATCTTGCTGCCCTATGCGGCCTGCAGCGCCGCGTGGCTGCGCGACGGGCGTGGTGGCGGCCGCCTGGCGGCGACGCTGGCGCTGATCTACAGCCTGTATGCGCTGTTTGGCGCCGGTGCCGAAGCCCTGGCCTGGGGCGTGGTGCTGCTGCTGGCCGGACTGCCGGTGTACGCCTGGATGCGCCACGCTAAAGCTCGGTAGGTTCCAGCCCGGCCGGTTCGCGTGCCGCACGGACGACACGCGAATCGGCATGCGTCTCCCACCACCAGAACAACCATCCACCCACGGTAAAGGCGGCTGCACCCAGTGCCAGGGTGATCCCGCGACCGGACAACAGCGGTGACAACAAGCCCGCCACCAGCGCATTTCCCAGCAAGCCGATGAACGCCTGCAAGGACGACGCGCCACCGCGCTGCTGCGGATACATGTCGAGGATCGCCAAGGTGATGATCGGGAACACCAGGGCAATGCCGAACGCATTCAGGCTCATGGGCAACACCGCCCATGGAATGGCCAAGGTTCCGCCCAACGCGTTGTAGCCAAGGTTTGCCAGCGTCGCCAGGCCGCAACAGGCAAAGCCAAGATTGGCCAGGCGGCGACCATCCATGCGCCCGGCGGCGCGGCCGGAAACAAACGCACCCAACATCATCCCGCTGATCATGGGGATGAAAAACCAGCCGAAATCGCGCTCCCCCAGCCCAAGCAGGCCGATGACGAACGCCGGTGCCGAGGCGATGTAGAGGAACAGCGCGCTGAAGTTCAATGCAGCGGCGGCGGACAAGCGCAGGAAACGCGGATTGCCGCCAATGACCCGATAGTTGCGAATCAGCGAAGGCCACTGCAACGGCTGGCGCGCCGCAGGCGGATGGGTTTCCGGCAAGCTGCGCCACACCGAGAACCACAAGATCGCGCCGAACGCCGCGAGGAACCAGAAAATCGTCGGCCAACGCTGCCATCCCAGCAGCCAGCCCCCGATCACCGGCGCAACCGCAGGCGCAATCCCGAAGATCATCGACACGTGGCTCATCAGCCGCTGCGCATCATCGCCATGCAGCACATCGCGGATCACCGCGCGGCCCACGATCAGGCCGACGCCAGCGGACAAGCCCTGCAATGCGCGGAACCCCAGCAGCATTGCGAAATCCGTCGCCAGTGCGCAGCCCACCGAGGCCAGCACGAAGACCGCCAGCCCCGTCAGGATCACCCGCCGCCGCCCCAGCACATCCGACAGCGGCCCATGCACCAGGCTCATCGCGGCATACGCCAGCAGGTAAACGCTGATGGTCTGCTGCATCGCCAACTGGCTGGCGCCCAGGTCGGCACCAATCACCGGAAAGGCCGGGAAAATCGTGTCGATCGAAAATGGCCCGAACATGGCCAGCCCGCCCAGCAACAGGGCCAGGCGGCGGAAATTGATCGGGCGCGGGGAACCAGGCATCCCGCTATAATCACCCGGCAGCACACGGTGGGAGAAGTGGCTTCCCGGCCCAGGCCGGAATCCGCTGCCGAAGGCGCAAACGCCCGTAATCGCTCAGGCCCCACAACCGCCGCGTGCACACACTCTGGAGAGACCGGCTCCCC
>JBDSOZ010000140.1:0-4101 GCA_039914555.1 Luteimonas sp. | reverse complement strand
CAAAGGCCGCAGCGATGCGGCCTTCTTTGTATCTGCCCCACGCGTCCATCTGCCCCACACGTCGTGGTGACGGCTTGCCGTGATGATGGCGTTGCCGATTCCAAGCCCTGGCAGCCCTACAATCGGCAACGCGTCCACATCACACAGGGCCCTTGCCATGCGCCTCCAGATCTCCGCCTTACTCCTGTTGTCCGGTATTGCCGGGCTGGCCTGCGCCGCGCCAGCGGCCGACGGCGATACCCTGCTGATCGAACGCGTCCAGATTGAAAGCCGCGCCCTGCCCGCGCCTGGCATGAGCATGGCCCAGGTGCAGGCGCGCTATGGTGCGCCTGCCCGGCGCCTGGCTCCGCGCGGCGGCCAGTCACGCGCTTGGCCAACCATCAATCGATGGAGCTACCCGACCTTCACCGTCTATTTCGAGAAAGACCGGGTGATCGACGCGGTCATCAACAAGTCCAGTCCTTCCGAGATCGGACCCAAGCCCGCCATCCAATGAGCCCGGATCTCCGATTCCCGGCCGAGTGGGAACCGCAATCGGCGATCCTGCTGGCCTGGCCGCACGCCGGCACAGACTGGGCCGAGCGACTGGATCAGGTTGAACAGACCTATATCGCCCTCGTGGCGGCGATCACCCGATACCAGCCGGTGTTGCTTTGCGTTGCCGATGACGACGTGGAGGCTTATGCCCGCGCGCGCCTGTCTTCGGCCCGCATCGACATGGCCAAGGTCCGGTTCGCGACGGTGCCCTACGACGACACCTGGTTGCGCGACAGCGGGCCGATCACCTTGGTCGGCAAGGCTGGTTTCCGGCTCCTGGATTTCCGCTTCACCGCCTGGGGCGGCAAGTTCGAGTCTGGTCAGGATGACCGTTTAACCGAACGCCTGTTCCAAGCTGGAAACTTTCTCAACTGTGAGCGTCAAGGCATTGATTTTGCTTTAGAGGGCGGTGCCATCGAGACCGATGGCGCTGGCACATTGCTGAGTACCTGGCAATGCCTGTACGAGCGCCACCCGGACACCAGCCGCGAGGCGCTCACCGCAAAACTGGCGGCCTGGCTGCGGCAGGATCGCGTGCTCTGGCTGGATCACGGTTACCTCGAAGGTGACGACACCGACGCCCACATCGACACCCTCGCCCGCTTCGCCGCCCCCGACGCCATTGTGTTCCAGGCTTGCGACGATCCGGCGGACTCGCACTACCGCGAACTTCAGGCCATGGCGACCGAGATCGCTGCGCTACGCACCCGTGACCACCAGCCATATCGGCTGTTCCCGCTGCCGTGGCCGCAACCGATCCTGGACCAGGACCCCCTGGACCATGATCCCATGAACCAGGATCGTCGCCTTGCCGCCAGTTACGCCAACTTCCTGGTCATCAACGGCGCAGTGCTGATGCCGGCGTACGGCGACCCGGCCGACGGACCGGCCGCCGCCGTGCTGGCACAAGCGTTTCCCGGCCGCGAGATCATCCAGGTGCCGTGCCGTGCGTTGATCTGGCAGAACGGCAGCCTGCACTGCCTCACCATGCAGTTGCCTGACGGCCTCGTGACAGCGGGCTAGGCCGCGAATTACTACAATGTGGGGATGAACTCCAGAATCCTTTCCGTGGCGCTGGTCCAGGAGCGCAACCACGGCGATGCCGAAGCCAACCTCGCACAGATCGAGCAGCGTGTGGGCGAAGCGGCGAAAGCCGGCGCGCAACTGGTGTTGCTGCAGGAGCTGCACAACGGCGCCTATTTCTGCCAGCACCAGGACGTGCGCGAATTCGACCTTGCCGAGCCCATCCCCGGTCCGAGCACGCAGCGCCTGGGTGCCTTGGCCAAACGCCATGGCATCGTGCTGGTCGGCTCGTTGTTCGAACGCCGCGGCGCCGGCCTGTACCACAACACCGCGGTCGTGCTCGAGCGCGATGGCAGCCTTGCCGGCAAGTTCCGCAAGATGCACATCCCGGACGATCCGGGCTTCAACGAAAAGTTCTACTTCACCCCGGGCGACCTCGGTTTCAAACCGATCGATACCTCGGTCGGCCGCCTTGGCGTCCTTGTGTGCTGGGACCAGTGGTACCCGGAGGGCGCGCGCCTAATGGCGCTGGCCGGTGCCGAACTGCTGCTTTACCCCACTGCGATCGGCTGGGACCGCAATGATGACCAAGCCGAGAAGGATCGCCAGCGCAATGCCTGGATCCTCAGCCATCGTGGCCATGCGGTTGCCAACGGTTTGCCGGTGTTGTCGTGCAACCGGGTTGGCTTTGAGCCTTCGCCGGTCGACGGGGCGCCTGGGATCGATTTCTGGGGCTCCAGCCACGTGCTCGGCCCGCAGGGCGAGTTCCTGGCGGAAGCGTCGATCAACGCATCGGAAATACTGATGGCGGACGTTGACCTGCAACGCAGCGAGCACGTGCGCCGTATCTGGCCGTTCCTGCGTGACCGTCGCATCGATGCCTACGGCGACCTGTTGAAGCGCTACCGTGACTGACGCGCCAGCGCCGGACTGGCGCGACCAACCACACGCCATCGTCGAGCGCGACGGCGTTCGTTTCACCCTGATTGGCACCGCGCACGTTTCCAGCAGCAGCGTCGACGCCGTGCGCGCGGCGATCGACAGCGGTGGATTCGACACGGTTGCGGTTGAACTCGACCCGCAGCGACTGCAGTCGCTCACCGATCCGGGCGCACTCGCGCGCATGGACCTGGTCCAGGTCATCCGTTCGGGCCGAACCGCGTTGTTCGCCGCCAACCTGGGCCTGGCGGCCTACCAGCGCCGGCTCGCAGAGCAACTCGGGATCGAACCGGGCGCCGAACTCAAGCTCGCCGCCCAGGAAGCCAAGGCGCGCGGACTACGCCTGCATTTGATCGACCGCGACGTCGGCCTGACCTTCAAGCGCGCCTCGCAACGATTGGGCTGGTGGGGCCGCGCCAAACTGATCGGTGGCCTGGTCGGCTCCCTGTTCGGCGATGAGGAGCTCGGCGCCGACGAGATCGAGAAACTCAAACAGGGCGACATCCTGGAATCCAGCTTCGGCGAATTTGCCGGCGAGAATCCTGCGCTGTACGAAGTCGTGATCGCCGAGCGCGACCGCTATATGGCCGCGCACTTGCGCGAGCTTGCGCTGGATCCATCGAATGACGCGCGCGAGGTACTCGCGGTCGTTGGCGCAGGACACCTGCAAGGGCTGGCGCGCAACCTGCGCGAGGATGACATTGCCCCGGCAATCGTGCGCGCGGACCTCGAGCTGGTGCATCAGAAGTCCTCGATCCCGTGGTTCACCATTGCGCTCACGGTATTCGTGCTGGGCGGCTTCGGGTGGGGCTTCTGGCATGGCGGGGTCGATGTCGGCACCGACCTGCTGGTGTACTGGATCTTGCTGACTGGCACCCTGGGGGCAATCGGCTGCGCCATCGCCGGCGGCCATCCCTTGAGCATCCTGGCTGCGTTCATCGCATCGCCAGTCACGCCGCTGCACCCGGCGTTGGCCTCGGGCACCATCAGCTCGCTGGTCGAAGCCTGGGTACGAAAACCAACCTACGCGGACTTCATGGCATTGCGCGATGACGTCGGCAGCGTGCGTGGCTGGTGGCGAAATCGGGTCGCCAGGGTCCTGCTCAACTTCTTCCTCACCAGCATGGGCACCGCGATCGGAGTCTGGATCGGCGGTGCCCGCATTCTCGGCAAGCTGCTGGCCTGAGGCCTGGCTCAAGCTGGCATCGGTTCGCCCCGACGCCGGCGGGCGCGCGCCAGCAACCGCGTGGTGCCAAGGCTGAGGTCGTCGAGCAATGCGTAGATCGTCGGCAGGAACAACAGGCTGACCAGGGTCGAGAACCCGAGCCCGCCGGCAATCGCGCGCGCCATCGGGTAGTACGCCGGGCCTTCACCGGCCAACTGGGTCGAGGACAGCGCGATCGGGACCATTGCCAGGATTGCCGTGCCCATCGTCATCAGGATCGGGCGCAGGCGTTCGCGTCCGCCGACGACCAGGGCATCGTTGCGTGACATCCCACGGCGTCGCAGGTTGTTGATGTGCTCAACCAGCACGATGCCGTTGTTCACCACCACGCCCATCAGCACCAGGATGCCGATGAACGCCATGATGTTGAACTCGGT
>JBDSOZ010000134.1:0-2709 GCA_039914555.1 Luteimonas sp. | reverse complement strand
CGCAAACCCGGATTGTCGAATTGCAGGCCTCGCAGGCGCAAGCCGTCGACTGGGCCCAAGGCCTGGAAGCCGAGTTGGCGCAAACCCGGGACCAGGTGTCGTCCACCCAGGCAGCACATGCCGAGGCGGTGGCCTGGGCCACGACCGTGCGCAGCGATTTCGATGCCGCGCAAGCCCGGATTGTCGAATTGCAGTCCTCGCAAGCAGAGGCCGTTGGTTGGGCCCAAGGTCTGGAAGGCGAGTTGGCCCAAACCCGGGAGCAGGTGACGTCCACCCAGGCAGCGCATGCCGAAGCAGTGGCCTGGGCCACGAACCTGAGCGGCGAACTGGGCACGGCGCAAGCCCGGATTGTCGAATTGCAGGCCGCACAAGCAGAGGCCGTTGGCTGGGCCCAGGGCCTGGAAGGCGAGCTGGCGCAAACCCGGGATCAGGTGTCGTCCACCCAGGCAGCGCATGCGGAGGCGGTGGCCTGGGCCACGAACCTGCAGGGTGAACTGGACACCGCGCAAACCCGGATTGTCGAATTGCAGGCCTCGCAGGCGCAAGCCGTGGGCTGGGCCCAGGGCCTGGATGCGAAACTGGTTGCGGCGCAAGCCGAAATCCTCGCCACCCAGACCGCACATGCGCAGGCAATTGCCTGGGCGCACTCGATCCAGGGCGAACTCGCGACGTTGCAGGCGGATTACGGACGGGTGGATGCGGACCGCCTGGAAAAGATCGCGTGGGCCGAATCGTTGGGCCGTGAAGTGGGAAGTCTGCGACAATATTTGCAGGACTTGACCGCTGAAAAGGCCGCCGAAATTGCTCGGTTGGCGGCGCGCATCGATCAAATGCAGGAGGATGAGGTGGCGACGACGCGCTTGGGTGAGCAGCTGCTGGTCGAGTTGAACGGGGTGCGGGAAGATTTCTCCCGCTGGTCGGAGTCCGAGCGCCAGAGTCGAGCCCACGAGCGCGATGTTGCATCGCTGCACGCTGCCGAGCTGGGCAAAGCGCTCGCCGAGGCCAGTGCCATGGGCGCGACCCTCAAGCTGGAACTACAGCAGTTGCGGCTCGAGCGCGCCGACGACCAGGCCCGATTGGCCGCCTACGGGCAACACGCCGCAAGCCTGGAGCAACGGATGACCGAGGTGCTGGGGTCGCGGTCCTGGCGGATCACCGCGCCGATGCGCTGGCTGGTCGCTGGCCTGACCGGCCGCTCCTCGGGAATTGGCATGCCGGCGCCGTTGCAATTGCCGGCTGCGCGCGCGCCTGCACTGGTGGCGCCCGCCGTCGTCGCCGACGCGGTGTCGACAGTCGACGCGTTGCCACCGCAGGCAGCGCTGGCGGCGGGAATTGCGTTCGCACAAACCGCCGAACCGGCGGTCTCGATCATCATTCCCAGCTACGGCAAGCTCGACTACACCGCGGCCTGCCTGCGCTCGATCCAGCGCATGGGCGATGCCACCAGTTACGAGGTGATCGTGCTCGAGGATCGTTCCGGCGACATCGCCATGGAACAACTGCGCGACGTCCCCGGACTGCGCTACCACGAGAACGCGACCAACCTGGGTTTCCTGCGTTCCTGCAACCAGGCGCTCGCGCTGGCCCGCGGCCGCTACATCGTGTTCCTCAACAACGACACCGAAGTCAGGCCGGGCTGGCTCGACCAATTGATGCGCGTGTTTGCCGAGCACCCCGACGCCGGCATGGCCGGCTCCAAGCTGGTGTATCCCGATGGCCGCTTGCAGGAGGCGGGCGGGATCCTGTGGCGCGACGGCTCAGCCTGGAACTACGGGCGCCTGGGCGATCCCGACGCGCCGGAATTCAACTACCTGCGCAAGGTTGATTACTGCTCCGGCGCTTCGATCATGTTGCCGGCGCAATTGTTCCGCGAGCTGGGTGGATTCGACGAGCGTTATGCGCCCGCGTATTGCGAGGACTCCGACCTGGCGTTGCAGGTCCGCGCCAGTGGCCACGAGGTGTACTACACCCCGTTCTCGGTGGTGGTCCACCACGAAGGCATTTCCCACGGCACCGACACCGGCAGCGGTATCAAGGCCTACCAGCTCAGCAACCAGCAGACCTTCCGCGAACGCTGGGCCACCGAACTGGACCAGCATTATCCGAACGCGGAAAACGTGTTGCGCGCGCGCGACCGGGCGTGGGGGCGACCGATGGTGTTGGTGGTCGACCATTACGTGCCGCAACCCGATCGCGACGCCGGTTCGCGCACCATGATCGCGTTCCTGCGGCGGCTGGTGGAAGCCGGCTGCGTGGTCAAGTTCTGGCCCGACAACCTGTATTTCGATCCCGATTACGCGCCTGCGCTGCAGGCGATGGGCATCGAGGTCTACCATGGCATCGGTTGGCGCGACGGCTTCGAACGGCTGATGGCCGAGCATGGCGCCGAATTCGACGCGGTGCTGCTGTCGCGGCCCCACATTGCCGGGCCGTACCTGGAAGCGGTGCGTCGCCACAGCGGCGCGCGCGTGGTCTATTACGGGCACGACCTGCATTTCCGCCGGATGCAGGCTGAAGCCGGCATCGTCGGCAATGCGGTCGCGCAGTCCCGCTCCATCCGCGACATGGAAGCGCTCGAACGCGGCTTGTGGCGCCAAGCCGATGTCGTCCTGTATCCCTCGGAGGACGAGGCGGCACAGGTGCGTAGCCTGGAACCGGAGGTTGATGCACGCGCGGTGACCGCGTACGCCTTCGACGCCTTCAGCCTGG
>JBDSOZ010000118.1:0-6424 GCA_039914555.1 Luteimonas sp. | reverse complement strand
TACCGCAACTTCTACGTGATTACCCGGTACAACCACTCGCCGATGTACGCAATGGCGGTGCACCAACTGGCCCAGGCAATTCGTGCTGGCGCGGATGCGGACAGCGGGGCGGGCAGCGCCTCGCGATGATGCACGGCAACGGGATCGCTAGCGGTCGCATCACGCTGGCTGCCGCAGCCGTCGCCAGCTTGCTGCTTGCCGGCTGCAGCAGTGGGCCGAAGACCAAGGCGCCGGATGCGGTGGCGGTTCGGATCGAAACCCACGGCGAATCCGCCGGTGACCCGCACCGGCGCGCGCAGCACACGCCAAAACGTTCGCCGTATGCACCTGCGCAGGAAGACCTGTCCAAGCGCGGCAACTACACCCGTGGTGGTTTGTATGCGCCCGGTGTGTCTGACAGCGCACCGCTGGACGGCATCCCCGATGTCGATCTGATTCCCGAGCCGCAGGTCCGCGACGAACCGCATTCGCGCTACGGCAACCGTTCGCCATATGACGTGCTGGGCAAGCACTACCAAGTGCTCGATAGCGCCCGGGGTTACGACGAGACCGGCATCGCCTCGTACTACGGCAACAAGTTCCATGGCCGTCGCACCTCCAACCTGGAGGTGTACGACATGTACGCTTTCACTGCGGCGCACAAGACATTACCGCTGCCCAGTTATGCACGCGTCACCAACCTGGCCAATGGCAAGTCGGTGGTGGTGCGGGTCAACGATCGCGGTCCGTTCCATGAAGGTCGCATCATCGATCTCAGTTACGCTGCGGCAGTCAAATTAGGCGTTGACCGCGCCGGCACTGCGCGGGTCGAAGTGCAAGGGCTGATGGCCGATGGTTCGATTGCCGCCACCAACAATGCCAACGCCAAGGCAGTGGCCACTGCCGTGATCGCGACCCCCATCAATGCACCAAGCCAGATCGACCGGCTGGTCGCGAAGCTGCCACCACCGGCCATGAGCGGCAACGTGTTCCAGCTCGCCACCTTCGCTGCCCGCGAGAATGGCGAGCGCGCGCTGGCCTCGGTCATCGCGGCCGGTATCGACAATGCACGGCTGATCGAGGCCGACGTCGGCGGCCGCCGGCTCTGGCGCCTGCGCATGGGTCCGGTCGATCCCGCCGCCACCGAGGAACTCGCGACCCGCCTGCGTGGTCTCGGTTTCGGTCAGCCGCAGCGCGTGCACGAGTAAACTGGCCGCCGCGCCACCCTATTTCGACCGTCTTGCCGGAGTCCGTTGTCTTGAAGAATGCCCCCATTGCCGCCGCCTTCCTCGCCTTCGCCGCCACCGCGACGATGGCCCTGGCCTTCGCCCAGCAGCCGCCGCAGCCGCAACCACCGCGTCCGGCCGCGCTCAGCGACGCCCTGCCGATTCCGCCGCCGCCGGCGCCGGAAAGCGCGGCAGCCTGGGTGCTGATGGACTACGCGACCGGCCAGGTACTGGCCGGCGAAAACATCGACCTGCGCCGCGAACCGGCCAGCATCACCAAGGTCATGACCTCGTATGTAATTGCAGCAGAGATGGCCGCCGGCAAGGTCAAGCGCGACGACCCGGTCATGATGAGCGAGCACGCCTGGCGCGAGGGCGGTGCCGGTACCGAAGGCAGTTACAGCGGCTTTCCGGTGAACCAGACCGCGGTGCTCGAGGAAATGGAAAAAGGCATGGTGGTGCAGTCCGGCAATGACGCCGCGATTGCGCTTGCCGAACACGTCGCCGGCAGTGAAGCGTCATTTGCCGCGTTGATGAATGCCTACGCCCAGCGCATCGGCATGAAGAACTCACACTTCGTCAACCCGCACGGACTGTCAGCCGAGGGCCATTACTCCACCGCGCACGACCTGGCCCTGCTCGGACGTGCACTGATCCGCGACTACCCGGTTGCGTATTCGTACAACAGCATCAAGGAATTCACGGTCGGGCCGATCACCCAGCCCAATCGCAACGTGTTGCTGTGGCGGGATCCGTCGGTGGATGGCATCAAGACCGGGCACACCGCCAACGCCGGCTATTGCCTGATGGCGTCGGCCAAGCGCGGCGACCAGCGCCTGATCTCGGTGGTGCTGGGCGATACCAGCGAGAAGCAGCGTGCGGTCGATTCGCAAGCGCTGCTCAATTGGGGTTTCCGCTTCTATGAAACCCACCAGCTTTACGATGCCGGCAAGGAAGTGGCGCGGCAGAAGGTGTGGAAAGGCAAGACCGACCAGGTGCTGCTCGGCGTGGCCGAGCCGATGCTGGTGAGCCTGCCGCGTGGCCGCTATGCGCAACTCAAGCCGTCGATCAACATCCCCAAGGCGCTGGTTGCGCCGATTGCCAAGGGCCAGAAAATCGGCACGGTGAAAGTGATGCTGGACGGCAAGCTGATCGCCGAACGCCCGTTGGTGGCGATCGAAGCGGTCGAGCAGGGCGGTTTCTTCCGGCGCCTGTGGGACGAGTTCTGGATGTGGTGGGATTCGGTTTAAAGGAGACGCGATTTTGGACATCAAATCCGACAACCCCGAACACGGGTTCCAGTTTCCGGGTGAGTTCGAGATCACGGCAGTGGGACCGGCCGACAGCGGCCTGGAACAGCAGATCCCTTCCTTGCTGCAGTCCGCGGGCCTGGCCGTGTTGCACGAAACGGTGAGCACGCGTGAATCAAGCGGTGGCAAGTTCGTGTCGGTCAAGCTCAGCTTCCGGGCCGAGTCGCGCGAGCAGTACGACGTCGCCCACGCAGTGCTGCGCAACCATCCCGAGGTGAAGTGGACGTTGTAGATCGCGCGTTGCTGGCCAGGGATCTCGGCCGGCGTGGCTATGAACCGGTGTGGCGTGCGATGCAGGCCTTCACCGATGCGCGCGATGCGACCACCCCCGATGAACTCTGGCTGGTCGAACACGATCCGGTGTTTACCCTGGGCCAGGCCGGGCGCCCGGAACATGTGTTGTCCGCCGGCAACATCCCGGTGCTGCACGTGGATCGCGGCGGCCAGGTCACTTACCACGGCCCCGGACAACTCGTCGCCTACCCACTGCTGGACCTGAAGCGCATGAAGCTCGGCGTGCGCGAATACGTGTGCCGGATCGAACAGGCCGTGATCGACACCCTGGGCGAATGGAATATCGAGGGCCATCGCCGGGAAGGCGCCCCGGGCGTGTACGTCAATGACGCCAAGATCGCCGCGCTGGGCATCCGCATCCGTCGTGGCTGCAGCTTCCACGGCCTGGCCTTCAATATCGCTATGGACCTGGAACCATTCGCCCGGATCAATCCCTGCGGTTATGCCGAGCTGGCGGTGGTCGCGGCGGCGGACCTCGGCGGCCCGTCGAGCGTGGAAGCCGTCAAACCGGTCCTGCTGCGCGCGTTGGCGGCACGATTCGGCCTGCAGCTGCAGCCTGCCAATGCGACAATGGCGGCATGAGCAAATCGATTCCGATCACCTCGCTCGAACCTGGCGCGCGCCAGGTTGCAGGCGACAAGATCTCGCGTTCGCCGGTGCAGTTCGCCGATGTGCCGCTGTTGCGCAAGCCGTCTTGGATCCGGGTCCGGATTCCTTCGGGCAACTCGGTGGCCAAGCTCAAGCAAAAGCTGCGCGCCAATCGCCTGGTCACCGTGTGCGAAGAGGCCAGCTGCCCGAACATCCACGAATGCTTCGGCCATGGCACCGCCACTTTCATGATCCTGGGCGAGGTCTGCACCCGGCGCTGCTCGTTCTGCGACGTCGCCCATGGCCGGCCCAAGCCGCCGGACCCGACCGAACCATTGAACCTGGCCCAGACCGTCAAGGACATGGGCCTGAAGTACGTGGTCATCACCTCGGTGGACCGCGATGACCTGCGTGATGGTGGCGCCACCCACTTCGTCGACTGCATCACCGCCATCCGTGAATTCAGCCCCGGCACCAGGATCGAGATCCTGACCCCGGACTTCCGCGGCAAGGGCCGGATGGAGCGCGCGCTGGAGATCCTGGCCGCCAACCCGCCCGACGTGTTCAACCACAACGTCGAGACCGTGCCCGAGCTGTACCGCAACGTGCGCCCGGGCGCGGATTACCAGTGGTCGATGACCCTGCTGCGGAAGTTCAAGCAGCAGCACCCGGGCATTCCCACCAAATCCGGGATCATGCTCGGCCTGGGCGAGACCCTCGAGCAGGTCCAGGGCACCCTGCGCGACCTGCGTGCCCACGACGTGGAAATGGTCACCATTGGCCAGTACCTGCAGCCCAGCCCGCACCACCACCCGGTGCTGCGTTACTGGACGCCGGACGAATTCAAGGCACTGGAGATCTTCGGCATGGACCTTGGCTTTGCACACGTGGCCTCTGGCCCGCTTGTGCGATCCTCCTACCATGCCGATCGCCAGGCTGCTGAAGCGGCGCAACTTCCGGCACTGGTCGGCGGTCCAAGCCTGCAGGCATCCTCTCCTTAACGCGCCCCCTCGGACCTCGGGTCCACACGAGTCGACATGAAAGTCCAACCCGCCCTGCTGATCCTGTCGCTTGCCGTACCGCTGGCGTTGTTGGCGCGCCCGACCTCGGGCGATGTCGCGGCCAAACCGGCGGCCACCGCCGCTGCAGCCGCCGCGACCAGCGTCGACCAGGCCACCACCGCGCGCCTGGTGTACGGATTGCTGTCCGACAGCCGCTACGCCTATCGGCCGCGGGCGCTGGACGATGCGTTGTCGCAGGACATCTTCAAGCGCTACCTGGATGCGCTTGACGGCAGCAAGCTGTTTTTCAACGCCCAGGACATCGCCAGTTTCGCGCCGTACAAGACCACCCTGGACGACGCCATCAAAAGTGGCAAGCTCGATCCCGCGCAGGCGATGTTTGCGTTGTACAAGGAGCGCGTCGCCCAGCGCTCCGCGCAGGCACGCGCCTTGCTGAAGCAGGACATCTTCGACTTCAGCAGCCAGGAACGCTGGTACTACGATCGCAAGGACGCTTCCTGGGCGACACCGGCACAACTCGACGCGCTGTGGAAGCAGTCGGTGCGCAACGACTGGCTGCGGCTCAAGCTGGCCGGCAAGAAGCCCGACGAAATCCGCAAGACCCTCGACAAGCGCTATGCCAACCTCGCCGAGTCGGTGGGTGAGCTCGACGGCACCGACGCCTTCAACAGTTTCCTCAACGCCTACACCGCCTCGATCGATCCGCACACTGATTACTTCGACCCGCGCAGCGCCGAACGCTTCAACCAGTCGATGTCGCTGTCGCTGGAAGGCATCGGCGCGCAGTTGCAGAAGCAGGACGACGTGGTCGTGATCCGTGAAGTGCTGCCCGGTGGTCCTGCGATGAAGAGCAAGCAGCTGGCGGCGGGCGATCGCATCGTCGCCGTCGGCCAGGGCGCGAGCGGCCCGATGGAAGACGTGGTCGGCTGGCGCATCGATGACGTCGTCGCCAAGATCAAGGGCCCCAAGGGCACCCAGGTCCGGCTCGACGTGATCCCGCCGCAAGCCGGCATGGACAGCAAGCCAGTGCGGGTGTCGCTGATGCGCGACAAGATCAAGCTCACCACCGATGCCGCCAAGTCCAAGGTGATCGAGATTCCCGCGCGTGGCGCGTTGCCGGCGCAACGCATCGGCATCATTGATTTGCCTGGCTTCTACCAGGACTTCGAAGGCCGTCGCAACAACGCCAATGATTACGCCTCCGCCACCCGCGACGTCGCCCGCCTGCTCGGTGAGCTGCGCGCGCAACATGTCGATGGCGTGGTCATGGACCTGCGCAACAACGGCGGTGGTTCGCTGAGCGAAGCGGTCGAACTGTCCGGCCTGTTCATTGACCAGGGCCCGGTGGTGCAGGTCCGCGAATCCGGCGGCCGCATCAGCGTCGAGAACGACCGCAAGCCCGGCGTGGCCTGGGATGGTCCGCTGGCGGTGTTGATCAATCGCGGTTCGGCCTCGTCCTCGGAAATCTTCACCGGTGCGATCCAGGATTACGGCCGCGGCCTGATCATCGGCGAACCGACATTTGGCAAGGGTACGGTCCAGAGCCTGGTTGACCTCGACCGCTGGCCCGCCAACACCAAGGTGCGCTACGGCCAGGTCAAGATGACGGTGGCGCAGTTCTTCCTGCCCGGCGGCAGCAGCACCCAGAACAAGGGCGTAGTCCCTGACATCTCGTTCCCGGTGACGGTGGACGCAACCGAGTTTGGCGAGAGCACCTTCGACAACGCCATGCCCTGGAGCCGGATCGCCGCGGTACCGCACGTGCGTTACGGCAACTTCACTCCGATCCTGGCGCGGCTGGATGCGTTGCACGATGCGCGGGTGGCGAAGAACAAGGAATTCCAGTGGTGGTCGCAGGATGTCGCCGAGTTCCGCAGCGAGCGCGCCAAGAAATACATCTCCTTGAATGAAGCCGAGCGCCGCGCCGAACGCGACCAGAACGCGGCCAAGCGTGATCGCCGCCAGGCACTGCGCGAGACCCTGGGCCTAGTCCTGGATCCGCTGG
>JBDSOZ010000110.1:0-10175 GCA_039914555.1 Luteimonas sp. | reverse complement strand
TTCGACCTGGAGCGGATCATGCGCACGCGTTACCGCATCGACAGCTTCCAGAAGACCTATTTCGTGATCGACAGTTACGAGCAGTTGATCGAGGCGACGGAGCCGGACTTCACGCCCATCTACGCGCGCCTGGCCGCGTTGCCGTCGCTGCCCGCAGGCACCGTGCTCGAATCCGACCGCGTGTTCAATCGGGGCACCGGCGAGGGCTGGCCCACCGACGCCGACGCGTGATCCACGGCATCGCCGTTGCCGGCTGACCCTGCTGCTGCCAGTGGGCGACAATGGCGGCCTCGCCATTGCCTGACCGCCGTGAGTCCGTCGCCATGAACCATTCGCCATGAACCAGTCGTCATGAACCAGTCGTCGAACACGCAAGCGCCGTCGGCCGTGTCCCTTACCCGCTTCCTGATCGAGGAACAACGCGCGGGCCGCATCGGCCCCGACCTGCGCTTGCTGATCGAAGTAGTCGCGCGCGCCTGCAAGCGCATTTCAATCGCGGTCGGCAAGGGTGCGTTGGGCGGCGTGCTCGGCGACGCCGGCAAGCCTGGCGAGGCCAGCATCAACATCCAGGGCGAAGCGCAGAAAAAGCTCGACGTGCTCAGCAACGAAATCCTGATGGAGGCCAATGCCTGGGGCGGCCACCTGGCCGCACTCGCTTCCGAGGAAATGGACCACAGCCAGCCGATTCCGGATGTCTATCCGCGCGGCAATTACCTGCTGCTTTTCGACCCGCTCGACGGTTCCAGCAACATCGACGTCAACATTTCGGTCGGCACGATTTTCTCGGTCCTGCGTTGCCCCGAGGGCGTGGTGTCGCCCGGGGACGAACACTTCCTGCAAGCTGGCACCGGACAGGTCGCGGCCGGCTACTGCGCGTATGGCCCAAGCACGATGCTGGTGCTCACGGTCGGCAATGGCACCCACGCCTTCACCCTCGACCGTGAAGTGGGCAGCTTCATGCTGACCACGCGCGACATGCGCATCCCGGAGGACACTCGCGAATTCGCGGTCAACATGTCCAACCAGCGTTTCTGGGAAGCGCCGATGCAGGCGTATGTCGGCGATCTGCTTGCCGGCAGCCAGGGCCCGCGCGGCAAGGACTTCAACATGCGCTGGGTCGCATCCATGGTCGCTGACGTGCACCGCATCCTGACCCGTGGCGGCATCTTCAGCTATCCGCTGGACAGCAAGTGCGCGGCCCAGGGCGGCAAGCTGCGGTTGATGTACGAGGCCAACCCGATGGCGCTGCTGGTCGAGCAGGCAGGAGGCGCTGCCAGCACGGGCCGCCAACGCATGCTTGAGGTGCAACCGACCGGACTGCACCAGCGCGTGCCGGTGTTCCTGGGATCACGCGTCGAAGTCGAAACCGCCGTCAGTTATCACGTGGGTGGTTGAGCACCAGCCAGTACATGCCGACCTGCTTGACGGCCCACACGAAACGCTCGAAATCCACGGGCTTCTGGATGTAGCTGTTGGCGCCGAGCGCGTAACAGGCGTCGACATCGAATGGTTCTGCGCTAGTGGTCAACACCACCACCGGGATGCTGCGGGTGCGTTCGTTGGCACGGATCGCCTGCAACACTTCGCGGCCGTCGACCTTGGGCAGGTTGATGTCCAGCAGCACGATCGAGGGCAGGTCGTCCGGGTCGCGCCCCGCGTGCTCGCCCTGCGCGAACAGGTAGTCGAGCGCTTCGGCGCCATCGCGGGCGATGATCAGCTGGTTGGCGACCTTCGCTTCCAGGAAGGCGATGCGCGTGAGTTCGATGTCGTCCGGATTGTCTTCAACCAGCAGGATTTGCTTGTCGGTCATGGCGTGGTTCTACTTCAATTTGGGGTCATGCCTGCGTCGGCAGGCAACTCGAATGTAAAGGTGCTGCCGGTGCCGGGATTGGATTCTGCCCACAGGCGGCCGCCGTGGCGCTGGACCACCCGCTGCGCAATCGCGAGGCCGATGCCGTTGCCTGCACCCTGCTCTTCAGCATGCAGGCGCTGGAAAGGCTCGAACAGCTTTTCGGCATACCGCATGTCGAAGCCAAGGCCTTGGTCGCTCACCGCAACCCGCAATTGATCGCCGTCGCGCTGTCCTGACACATCAACCACCACCTCGTTGCCGGAGAACGCCCAAGCGTTGCGCAACAATTGCGTTACCAGCATGCGCAACTGGCGTTCGTCACCAAAGGCTAGCAGCCCGGGCGCGACGGTCGCGCGAAGCATCCGCTCCGGCGCGGTGTCCTTCAGCCCCGCCAGCGCCAGTTCAGCCAGCAGTGACACGTCGACGCTCGCCAGGTCGAGCGGGCGACTGTCGAGGCGTGAATAATCCAGCAGGGATTCGAGCAGTGCGCCCATGCGACCGGCTGCCTCGCGAACGCGTTGCAGGTAGCCCAGGCCCACCTCGTCCAGAGCGTCGCTGGAATGCCGCTGCAGCAAGCCGGAGAAATTCTGGATGGCGCGCAATGGCGCCCGCAGGTCATGGGAGACACCCTGCGCAAAGACATCGCGCTGTCGCACCAGCGCGCGCACGGTTGCCTCGCGCTCGGCCAAGGCCTGGCGCAGCGCCTGGTCATCCACTGCAGGCGTTGGCAGCTCGGTTGGGGGTCGTTCGTGGGCCAAGTCTTGGGTCTTGGAGGACTGCGTGGGCCAGAGTATGCCCGCGATGCCTGCTGTTTTATGTTCAGGCCGGGTGAAAGCAGGGCGTCGGCATGCACAATGGCGACACTCCACGTCGAGCCCTGCATGGCCCAGCCTCAAATCATTTTCCTGTTGATCCTTGCCGCGGGCCTTTATCTGTTCGTGAGCGAGCGGCTGCGCATCGACGTGACCGCAATGGTGTTGTTGATGGCGATGGTCGTGACCGGTGTGCTGGATCCGGCCCAGGCGCTGTCCGGTTTCGCAAGCGAACCGGCCATCATTGTTGCCGCTGTATTCGTGATCTCGGGTGGCCTGGCGGCGACCGGGATCACGGAGCGTATTGGCCAGTGGATCGGGCGCGTGGCTGGCCGCAGCGAGGCGCGCGCGATTGGCGTGGTGATGCCGACAGTGGCGGCGCTGGCCGCCTTCACCCACCACGTGATGGTGACCGCCATGATGTTGCCGATCCTGCAACGCTATGCGCGCGAACGACAACTGCCGGCCTCGAGGCTGTTGATGCCGATGTCGCTGGCCGCTTCACTGGGCACCACGCTCACCCTGGTCAGCGCGCCGGCGTTCCTGCTCGCCAATGACATGCTTGAACGGACCCCCGGCGGCGGCAGCCTGGGGATTTTCTCGATCACCCCGATCGGACTGGCGTTGGTCCTGATTGGGGTGGCTTACATGCTGTTGATGCGCTGGCTGCTGCCGCGCCGCAGTGGCAGCCAGGGTGATGACGACTACCTGCGCCTGGAGCGCTACCGCACCGAATTGCTGGTGGTCGAGGATTCGCGCTGGGCCACGCGTCCATTGTCGGAGCTGCAGAAAGCGCTGGGCGCGAAGTTCCAACTTCACGGCTGGCTCCGCGACGGCAAGCGGCGCGACGACCTGGGTCCGACCAGCCCATTGCTCACGGGCGACCTGCTGCTGGTGGAGGCGGCTGCCGACGAGCTGCTGTCGCTGCATGACGATCCTGGACTGAACCTCAATGCAATCTCGCGTTACGGCAGCAAGCTCGGCAAGGGCGACTTGCAACTGGTGCAGGCTGTGGTGGCTCCGGGCTCGGAGTTCATCGGTCGTTCGATCCGCGAGCTGGACTTCTCGCGCCAGTTCGACGCCGTCATCATCGGCTTGTGGCGGCGTGGTGGCGCCATGGCCGAGCGCCTATCCGACGCCCGCCTGCGCGAGGGTGATGTGCTGGTGTTGTGGGGCAAGCCGGCCCACTTCAGCGAGATGGCCGCGCACCTTGGTTTCCTGATGCTGGTGCCGTTCGCTGGCGAAGCCAAGCGCCGGCTGCGAGCGCCACTGGCGCTGGCGATACTGGGCGCGACCGTGCTCGCCGCCGCAACCGAATGGCTGCCGCCACCGCTGGCGTTCCTGCTCGGTGCCGTGGCGATGGTAGCGACAGGTTGCCTGGACATCGGCCGTGCCTACCGTGCGATCGACGTGCGCATCTTCGTGATGATTGCCGGGGTGATCCCGCTTGGCATCGCGATGGAACAGACGGGCACCGCCGACCTGCTCGCGCGCGGCCTGCTCCGCGTAGTCGCGGACTGGCCGACCCTGGGCGTGTTGCTGGTGTTGTTCAGCGGAGCCGCGTTGCTGACCCAGATCCTGTCGGATTCCGCGACCACCGTGCTGCTCGCGCCGATTGCGATCTCGCTGGCAGGTTCGCTGGGCCTGCCGCCGACTCCGTTCGTGGTGTGCACGGCGCTGGGCGCCGTGGTCGCGTTCCTGACTCCAATCGGGCATCACGGCAACTTGCTGATCCTCGGTCCAGGCCAATACCGGTTTTCGGATTTCCTGCGAATCGGCCTGCCATTGACCGCGTTGATTGCCGTAGTCAGCGCATGGATGGCGCAGTGGCTGTGGCTGGGCGGCGCACTGTTGCCGCAGTTCGGTGGCTAGGGGCTTGCCGGATGCATGACATTGCCAATCATTTCTCGCGCTGGATGGCGTCGGTGCCGCACCTTGGCTTGTACCTGGGCATCGGTTGGGCGCTCTACCTGCTTGGGCTGGGCGGTTGGATCGTGCTGCAGAAGCGGGCCCCGGCCGCGACCCTCGGCTGGCTGCTGGGACTGGCAGCCCTGCCCTATGTCGGCTTCCTGATCTATGTCGTGTTCGGCCCGCAGCGGATCAAGCGCAATCGCGTGCGCCGCGCGCGCGCGCGGGTTGCGTTATTGGACGAAGCGCCATGGGCCTACGCAGACGAAGCGGCCGAGCTTGCCGCCCTGGCCCACGCAACCAGTGGGCTGCCAGCCAGCACCGCCATCGACGTTCGCCTGCTGATCGACGGTGGCGCCACCTACCAAGCCCTGCTCGAAGCCGTCGCTTGCGCACGCCACCACGTTCACCTGGAGTACTACATCTTTGCCGCCGATCGCACCGGCACGATGCTCCGCGACGCGCTGGTCGAACGCGCTCGCGCGGGCGTCGCGGTGCGTGTCTTGCTCGATGCAGTCGGCTCCAGCAAGTGTCCGCGTGACTTCTTCGCACCGCTGATCGAAGCCGGTGGCGAATTCGCATGGTTCCATCCAATGCACTTCGGTCGGATCTGGCGCCGGACCTGGCTCAACCTGCGTTCGCACCGCAAGATTGCGGTGATCGACGGGAACATTGGTTTCACCGGCGGCATCAACGTGACCGACGAGGAGAATGAGCGCCTGCGCGATGACGCCTATCGCGACCTGCATCTGCGCATCGAAGGTGACGCAGTCCGCGGGCTGCAACTGCTGTTCGTGGAAGACTGGATCTACGCGACTGGCCGGCGCGACCTTATTTCTTCCGTGGTGCAATCAATGCCCGACTTGGCCCCGGGTCCAATCGCCGCGCAGGTACTGGGCTCGGGCCCGGACTCCCCGTGGGAAGCGATCCATCGCGTGCACGTGGCGGCGATCCACGAGGCCAAGCGCAGGGTCTGGCTGGCGACACCGTATTTCGTACCCAGTGAAGCGGCGAAGATGGCGCTGACATCGGCCGCGCTTGGTGGTCTCGACGTCCGCCTGCTGGTGCCAAAGCACAGCGATTCGCGGCTGGTGACGCTGGCAGCACGCTCCTATTTCGACCACCTGCTGGCGGCCGGTGTGCGCGTGTACGAATATGGCCCGCGCATGCTGCACACCAAGGCGATGTTGGTGGACGACGATCTCGCGCTGATCGGCAGCGCCAACTTCGACGCGCGCAGCTTCAGCCTCAACTTCGAAGTCTGCATGCTGTTCCGCGACCAGGACATCGCCACCGAGCTGGCACACCTGTTCGAGGGCGAACTGCGCAATGCACCACGGGTGCGCGCGGACCGGCCGTCCCCGCTGTGGTCGGCGCGCTTGCCCGAGGCCCTGGCGCGGCTGTTGTCGCCGCTGCTCTGAGCCGCAATGTCATTGGCCACGCTAGACTGCTTGTGATGACTGTCCTGAGCGTCAACGTCAACAAGATCGCCGTGCTGCGCAATTCGCGCGGTGGCGATGCCCCGGACGTGGTCCGGGTCGCGAGCACCTGCCTGGACGCCGGCGCGCATGGCATTACCGTGCACCCGCGCCCGGATGCCCGCCATATCCGCGCCCAAGACGTGCTCGCTCTTGCCAAGCTGTGCCACCAACGCGGGGTCGAGTTCAACCTGGAAGGCAATCCATTCGCGCCGCCGCGCCGGGGATATCCAGGCTTCCATGCCTTGTGCGCGCAGGTGCGTCCCGCGCAGGCGACCCTGGTTCCCGACGCCGATGCGCAGCTGACATCCGACCATGGCTTCGATTTTGCTGCCGACGGCGAGCGGCTGCGGCCGCATGTCGCGGCACTGAAAGTGTTGGGGTGTCGGGTCAGCTTGTTCGTGGATGCGGGCGATCCCGAGGTTGCGCGTGCCTCGGACGTCGGCGCGGATCGGGTGGAGCTGTACACCGGCCCATTCGCCGAACGCTTCGCCGCGGGCCATGATGCGGCGATCCTGGCCACCTGCGCCGACACCGCGCGCCGCGCACAAGCCGCGGGGCTCGGCGTCAACGCCGGTCACGACCTGAGCCAGGCCAACCTCGCCGCGTTCCTGTCCGCAGTCCCCGGCGTGCTTGAAGTTTCCATTGGCCATGCGCTGATCGACGAGGCGCTTTACGCCGGCATTGCCGCCACCGTCCGCGCCTACGTGCGCATCCTCGCGGCAAAAAAAACGCCGCCCTTGCAGGCGGCGCAATCATTCACGTAGGTAAGCGTCAGCGGGTGCGTGTGTAGCGTTACTTCTTGACGAAACCGATTTTCTGCATCTGCGCATTACGCGCCGACGCCAGCACCTGGGCAAGGATCCCGTAATCGGCATCGTCGTTGGTGTCGATCTGCAGCGTCGGCTGGTTGTTCGGGTCCCGTTCGACCTCGGTTTCCATCATGTTGCGCAGTGCCGACAGCGGCACCGGACTGTTGTTCCAGAAGACCTGGCCGGAAGCATCGATTCGCAGATCGATCGGCTCCGGCGGGTTCTTCTGCTCAGGCGGTGGCGTCAGCGACTTCTGCGGCAAGTCGATGTCGATCGGGTAAGACAGGATCGGCGCTGTCACCATGAAGATGATCAGCAACACCAGCATCACGTCCACGAGTGGCGTGACGTTGATATCGCACATCGTGCCGCCGCCGGAACCGGTACTCATTGACATCTGCAGTGCTCCTTAGCGCGGCCGGACTTTGGTGGCGACGAAACCGACTTTGCGAATGCCCTGGGCCTGCGCAATGTTGACCACCTCGGAAATCGTCCGGTACTTGGTGGTCTCGTCCCCGCGGATGTTGACCGCCGGCTGCGGGGTCTTTTGTGCCTCGACCGAGAGCTGGCTTTCCAGCAGGCTCCGGGTCACTGCCTGGTCGTTCCAGTAGATGGTGCCGTTGTCCGTCACCGTCACCGTGATCGGCGGCGCCGGCGGCACTTTCTCTTCACGACGGTCAAGGTCGGCTTGCGGCAGCTCGACCTTGATCTTGTGCGTCATCAACGGCGCCGTGATCATGAAGATGATGAGGAGGACCAACATCACGTCCACGAGGGGCGTGACGTTGATCTCCGACATCGGGGCGCCGCTTTCTTTACCACTACTGAAGGCCATGGGCCAGGCTCCGTGTCGCTGTCGACTTAATTCTTGCCGTGGAGCTCGCCGACGCGGGCGCCGGTGGCAAAGAAGTCGTGCAGGTCATGCGCGAAAGTGTCGAACTGGTTGTAGGTGACCCGGTTCAGGCGGACAAAGAAGTTGTACGCAAGCACCGCCGGGATTGCCGTGAACAGGCCGAGGGCCGTCATGATCAGCGCCTCGCCGACCGGTCCCGCGACCGCGTCGATCGACGCCTGGCCGGTGGCACCGATCCGGATCAGGGCGCCGTAGATGCCCCAGACCGTACCCAGCAAGCCGACGAACGGGGCAACAGAGCCCACCGATGCGAGCACCGTGAGGCCCGATTCCAAGCGCATCGATTCACGGGTCACGGCCTGCCGCAGCGCGCGATCCACGAACTCGGAGCGGTTCAGGGACTCGACCAGGCGTGAGCCTTCGCTGCGTTGGTGGTGCGCGGCGGCCTGGGCGGCATCAAGGGCGATCTTGGAGAACGGTTCGTTCTTGGGCTGCTCTTCCATATAGCGGATCGCATCCTGCGCGTTCGTGGTTTCCCAGAACGTGCTGATCACGCGGTCCGCGCTACGGCGCAGGCTCATGTTCTTGAACGTGTTGATGACAATCCAGTAGACCGACATTGCGGACATGACGGTCAGGGTGATGAGCACCGCCCAGGACACCGCATAGGCGCCCGGATCGTTCATCATTTCCGTGAGCAGATGGTCAACGCCCATCTGCGTCAGGGCTGAAGCAGCATTGCCCCCGGTCGCAGCGGCGGCTTGAGTGGTTTCCTGCAGCATGACGCTTACCTTTAGGTTTTGTGGTTTGGGTTTTGTAACAACGTTGGAACAGGGTTGGGGCAGGGCTTACTGGCCCCATCCCGTGAATTCATCAAGCTTAGTTCAGCACGAAGTTGACCGGGACACGCACCCGACCACCGACTTTCTGGCCATTGCGAATTGCGGGGGCGAAGCGCCAGCGCCTGGCAGCCTTGACCGCTTCGCGGTCCAGGTTGCGGTTGCCACTGGTGTGTTCGACCTGGACATCCGTCGCGTTGCCGTTGGCGTCGACCGTGATCACGAGCATGACTTCGCCCTGGACCCCGCGGCGACGCTCTTCCGGCGGATACATCGGCGGATTCATGTTCTTCGAGGAGATGTCGACGCTGGCCTCGATGCTGCGAACCGGTGCCGGCGGCGCCGGTGGTGCCGGCGGCGGCGCCTGCTGGTCCATGATCGTCGGATCGTCGAACACGACCGGCGGATCTTCCGGCGGCGGCGGGATCGGGCTTGCCTGCGGCGGCGCCAGCTGCTTGATCTCCTGCGGCTTCGGCGGATCCTTCGGCGGCGGCGGCGGCGGCGGCGGCGGGGGCGGCGGCTCGATGATCACGACCCGGGTCACGTCATCGTCCTGCTTGTCCTGGCCCGGAGGCGCCACCGGCGCCAGCAGCAGCAGCAAGGCTGCGGCGTGGATTGCTACGGCGAAGGAGATGCCGGCGATGCGCGGCCAATTCAGGGCCTCGCGATCGTGATCGTCGTTCTGTTCGCTCGTCGGCTGGTCTTGCGTCATGCGGAGGAAGCTCGGATGTGTGGGCCGGGCGCTGAACGCCTCGGGAAATGGCGACCTGCGGCCGTTTCTGGCCGCAGGAATTTCTTAGCTTATACCAATCACCATTGGCGATACCAACGTTTTGACCGCTGGCGCGGTATCAACCGCCCCCAATGAAGCGCTTGGCCTGGGCCGCGTCCTTGACCCCCTTCTCGAGCGCCTGCTGCGCGGCAGCTTTCGCCTCGGCCTTTTTACCAGTTTCAAACAGGATCTTGGCGAGGTTGAGCGCGGCTTCGCCATCTTCGGCGATTGGCGCCGCACGCTTGTACATGTCGATCGCGACTGCCATGTGGTCGGCGTAATAGGCCTTCTGGCCAATCACCATGTAAACCTTGGCCAGGTCCGCGTCCGGCTGGACCACCCCCTTGGCAATACCCTCGTCGATCAACGCCAGCGCTTCCTTGTCACGGTCAGCGTTGATGTAGCTCACGTACAGCGCGCGGTATTCATTGGCACTGGTCAGCATGCCCTTGGCATTCGCTTCGCTGAGCAATGCCATCGCCTTCTCCGGCTGCTCGGCTTGCTGGTAGGCGGCGACTGCGTTCAGGCGTAGCGCCTTGTCGTCCGGGTGGGCGGCAAGCAATTTGTTGAACACCTCGGCAGCTTCGGTGTTGCGGTCAAGCTGCATCAGGATCCCGCCGCGCAACTTCAGCATCTCCAGCTTGTCGCTTTTGGTTTCGGCGAGGAAGCCGTCTAGGGTCTTCAGTGCCTGCTCGTTCTGGCCCAAGCCGTACTGGGTCGCAGTGAGGTTGTACATCACCGTGTAATGGTCGTTGTTGCCGAGGCCATTGGCGGCAATTGCCTTGGCGAAGTAATCGGCGGCCGCCGCATCGTTGCCGCTGTTGGCGGCGGCGTTGCCGGCCACCTGGA
>JBDSOZ010000057.1:0-2820 GCA_039914555.1 Luteimonas sp. | reverse complement strand
TGGCGCACCACCAGTACTGTCTCGACGCTATTGGTACCCGGCATTTTCAGCGCGGCATCGACGTTGGCCTTGAGTGCGATGCGCTTGCCCGCACGCAGGCCTTCGTCGGCGGTGATCACCAGCTTGCTGCCGCAGTCGGCAATGCGGTCGGCAATGGAATGCGGGGCGAAGCCCCCAAACACGATCATGTGCACGGCGCCGATCCGGGCGCACGCCAGCATCGACACCACCGCCTCGGGGATCATCGGCAGGTAGATCGTGACCCGGTCGCCCTTGCCGACGCCAAGATTGCGCAGGGCGTTCGCCAACCGGCACACGCGTGCATGCAGTTCGCGATAGCTGAGGCGTTGCGCCTGGCCAGACGGGTCGTCGGGCTCGAACACGATCGCGGTCTTGTCGCCGCGCGTGGACAAGTGCCGGTCCAGGCATTCGACGCTGGCATTGAGCTCGCCGTCGGCATACCAGTGGATGCGGAAGTTGTCGGGGTCGAAGTTGGTGTCCTTGACCCGGGTCGGCACCCGCATCCAGTCCAGTCGGTGCGCGGCTTGCGCCCAGAACGTGTCGGGATCCTGGATCGATTGCGCGTACATGCGCTCGTATCCGGTTGCGTCGATGCCCATGGGCGACTCCAGCAAGCAAGGCCAATAGCCACAGTTTGCCCCAACCCGCCAAGCACTGCCGCAGGGCGACGGTGACTTCCAGCCTATGTCGCGTTCACGCGGCGGGTTTATGGTGGCGATCCCGCTCCCTGCTTCCGGTGACTGCCATGCGCCTGCCTGCCCCGAATGCCTTGCGTCCGACCTTGCTGGCAATGGCCATCTGCGCCTGTGTTGCCTGCAGCCGCACGCCCACGCCTTCCCCGAACGACGCGCCTGCGCCGGCAGCAACGACTGCGCCCGCGGCGGCACCCGTCATCGGCATCGACCTCGCCGGTATCGACAAGACCGTGCAACCGGGTGATGACTTCAATGGCTATGCCAACGGCGAATGGCTCAAGACAGCGGAAATTCCCGCGGACCGTTCGAGCACCGGCATCTTCCTGAAGGTGTTCCAGAAAGCCGAACAGCGCAATGCCGACCTGGTGAAGAAAATCGCGGACTCCAATCCGGCCGCCGGCACCGATGAGCGCCGCATTGCCGACTACTACACCGCGTTCATGGACGAAGCGGCGATCGAACGCGCCGGGCTCGCACCGGTGCAGGCCGCAATCGACCAGGCCAACGCAATCAGCGACCGGGCCGCGCTGGCGCAGGCGCTGGGCGAGGGCCTGCGCGCCGACGTTGATCCACTCAACGCCACCAACTACGACACCGATCGCCTGTTCGGACTGTTCGTGACCCAGGACCTCGAGGACCCGTCGCGCAACACTGTCTACCTGTTGCAAGGTGGCCTGGGCATGCCCAATCGCGATTACTACCTGTCATCCGACAAGGAAATGCTCGCGATCCGCGAAAAATACCAGGCCTATGTCGCCGCGATGTTGAAGCAGGCCGGCATTGCCGACGCAGCCGCCAAGGCCAAATCGATCTATGCATTGGAGGAAAAGATCGCCAGGGCGCAGGCCTCGATCATCGACACCGGCAACGTCCACAAGGCCCGCGCCTGGGCCATTGGCGACTTCGCCACGAAGGCGCCGGGCCTGGATTGGGCGGCGTACTTCAAGGCCGCTGGCATCGACAACCAACAATCAATCACCGCCTGGCAACCTGAAGCGATCACCAAGCTGGCCGCGCTTACGGCCAGCCAGCCGTTGCAGTCGTGGAAGGACTGGATAGCGTTCCATGCCATCAACCGCCACGCCAGCCTGCTGCCCAAGGCTTACGCCGACCTGTCGTTCGGCTTCTACGGCACCACCCTGAGTGGCATCCCGCAGCAACGCGAGCGCAGCAAGCGCGCGCTGGCCGCGGTCAACAATGCACTGGGCGATGCGGTCGGCAAGCTCTATGTGCGGGATTACTTTCCGGCGTCCTCGCGGGCGCAGGTGCAACAGCTGGTGTCCAACCTGCTGGCGGTGTTCCCGGATCGGATCGACAAGCTCGAGTGGATGGACGCCGCCACCAAGGCCAAGGCCAAGCAAAAGGTTGCCGCGACCAAGGTTGGCGTGGGCTATCCGGACACCTGGCGCGACTATTCTTCGTTTGAAGTGAAAGCCGATGACGCGCTTGGCAATGCCGAACGCGCCGAATTGGTGGAGTATCACCACCAGTTGGCCAAGCTGGGGCAGAAGCCGGACCACAACGAGTGGTGGATGACGCCGCAGACCGTGAACGCAGTCAACCTGCCACTGCAGAACGCGCTCAATTTCCCGGCTGCGATCCTGGAGCCGCCGTTCTTCGATCCCAAGGCCGATGCCGCCGCCAACTACGGCGCGATTGGCGCGGTGATCGGGCACGAGATCAGCCACAGCTTCGACAACATGGGATCGGAGTTCGACGCCGACGGCCGCCTCGCCAACTGGTGGAAGCCGGAAGACGCCGCCCACTTCAAGGCTGCGAGCAAGGTGCTGGTCCAGCAGTACGACGCGTATGAGCCGCTGCCCGGGCTGCATATCAACGGCGAACAGACCCTGGGCGAAAACATCGCCGACCTCGCCGGGCTGGAGGTCGCTTACCAGGCGTACCGCAAGTCACTGGACGGCAAGGAAGCGCCGGTGATCGATGGGCTCTCGGGTGACCAACGCTTCTTCCTCGCGTTTGCCCAGACCTGGCGCACCAAGACCCGCGATGCCGCATTGCGCGCGCAGGTCATTGGCGACGGCCACGCACCCGGTGCATTCCGCGCCCAGACCGTGCGCAACATCGACGCCTGGTACAACGCCTT
>JBDSOZ010000024.1:0-14368 GCA_039914555.1 Luteimonas sp. | reverse complement strand
ACCACGCCCAGCGCGAATTCCACCGCGGGCTTGGCCAGCCAGGCCCATTTGAGTCCGGCCAGGTGGTCGATGGTGCCCAGTGACCAGGTGCTGATCACAGTGGTGCCCAGCCACATGAGGATGAAGCGCGCGAGCTGGGTGTGGCCGACGGCGGTGTCGTCGCCTGCGAACGTCAGCTTGCCGTTGAGCCAGTAACCCAGCAGCGCGCCGCTGACCCGACCGAGGACGTTGGCCGTCATCACCGCCATGCCGTAATGGCTCAGCAGCACCATCACCCCCCAGTCCAGCAGCCATTGCACCCCACCAACCAGCAGGTAATGACGCGCGTGCTCGCCGAGCCGCCCGCGGCTCATGGCCAGGGGTCCAGGGAGCGGCAGCGGCGGGCAGGATCCGGCACTCCGGAATCCTAGCAGGCGCACCGGTGGGCGAGGCCGCTAGAATCGCGCCATGGAGAATCGCGCCCTGGCCAATCGCCCGCTGCACGTCGTGATCCTCGCCGCCGGCGAGGGCAAGCGCATGCAATCGTCCCTGCCCAAGGTGCTGCAGCCGATCGCGGCGCGGCCGATGCTGGCGCATGTCATCGAAACTGCGCGCGCGCTGCAGCCCGCGGCAATCCATATTGTCCATGGCCATGGCGGCGAGCAGGTGCGTGCCGCGTTCGCTGGTCAGACCGACCTGCAGTGGGCGCAACAGGCGCGGCAGTTGGGAACGGGACATGCGCTGCAGCAGGCGCTACCTGGCATCGCCGACGATGCGCGGGTGCTGGTGCTGTATGGCGACGTGCCGCTGATCACGGCGGCGACCCTGCAGCGGCTGCTGGCCATGTCCAGCGCGTTGGTGGTGCTGGCCGCCGAACCGGACAATCCGCAAGGCTACGGCCGTATCGTCCGCGACCCGGAAGGCAATGTCGCCCGCATCATCGAGCAGAAGGATGCCGACGCCGACCAGCGCCGCATCGGCATCGTCAACACCGGCGTGATCGTGGCCGACGCGGCGGCGCTGCGGCGCTGGCTGTCGGCGTTGCGCAATGACAACAGCCAGGGCGAGTACTACCTGACCGATGTGTTTGCGCAGGCTTCGGCGGAATACACGCCGGCCGAAATCGTGCTGGTCGCCGAGGCGATCGAGGCCGAAGGCGCGAACGACCCGTGGCAGCTGGCGCAACTGGAGCGCGCGTTCCAGCTGAGCGCGGTGCGCGCGTTGTGCACCCAGGGCGTGCGTTTCGCCGACCCGGCCCGGGTCGATATCCGCGGCCAGGTGCAGGCGGGCCGTGATGTCGAGGTCGACGTCGACGTGGTGCTTGAAGGCAACATCGTGCTGGGCGACAACGTCCGCATCGGCCCGTTCTGCCGCTTGCGCGACGTGCAACTTGCCAGCGGCACCGTGGTCCGCGCGCATTGCGACCTCGAAGGCGCGCGCACCGAAGGCGCCGCGACGATCGGGCCGTATGCGCGCCTGCGCCCCGGCACGGTGCTCGCCGACGGCGTCCACATCGGCAACTTCGTCGAGACCAAGAACACGGTGATGGCCGCGGGCAGCAAGGCCAACCATCTCACCTACCTGGGCGATACCCGGGTCGGCGCGAAAGCAAACATCGGCGCCGGCACCATCACCTGCAATTACGACGGGGTCAACAAGTCCACCACCATCATTGGTGACGGCGCGTTCATCGGTTCCAACAGTTCACTGGTGGCGCCCGTGGAGATTGGTGCCGGCGCGACCATCGGCGCCGGCTCGGTGATCACCAGCAATGCGCCGGAGCAGGCACTGACCATTTCGCGCGCACGCCAGGCCACGATCCCGGGCTGGAAGCGGCCGCAGAAGAAGCGTGACTGACTCTGGCAGCCGCGCAATCAACGCGCCGCTCCGATCAATCGCAGGGCTTTTCGAACGACTCCGGCGCGGCAGGGACTTCCGGCCACTGCTGCGGTGATTTCACCAGCGCCGACAGGTCGTAACCCATCGCCTGCATGCTTTCGAGCATCGCTGCATAGTCCTCGGCCGGGATGCTTGGGGTGCGTGCCATCACCCACACGTAATCGCGCTTGTCGCGGGCCACGATGACCTGGCTGTAGTCGGGTTTCAGCCATGCCACCACATATTGCATCCTGAGCAGGCCGAGCACGTGTACGCGCCATTCGGCGTCGTTGCTGCCCGACGTCACCGACGCGACGGTCTGGATCTGCTTGACCGCTGCGTCAAACCCGCCGGGACGATAGCGGAAGGTGGTGCAGATCGTGCCGTCGTCCTGCAACCGATAGGTCTCCACCGCGTTATAGGTGTCGCGTTCAAACCGGGTCGGGATCGAGGCAATGACGTACCAGCGCCCCATGTAGCGTTGCAGGTCGACATGCGCTACCGGTGGCACCGGTACGCGCGCCGGCGCACACGCCGCTGTCCCCGACAGCAACACCGCAAGCAGGGTCGAGGGAAGCGCCGAACGCAATCGTCGCATACGCATCACAGTCTCCCGAACAGGTGGTGGACGACCATCCACTGGCGGCCTCCCTCGTAACCGAACAGTTCGGCGCACGCCATCCAGAACATGCGCCAGCGTTGGTACCAGAGTTCGGCGGCATCGCCATAGGCTTCGTCCAACACCGCCATCACCGCGTCGCGCTGCGCGTCCTGGCGTTGTAGCCAATGTTCGGCAGTGCGTTGGTAGTGGGTGCCATCCACCAGCCAGCGCGATTCTGGCCGCAACGGACCGCTGCACCAGGGCAGGGTATCGACCGAAGGCATCATCCCGCCGGTGAAGAAGTGCCGACCCATCCAGTTGTCGTCGCCGGTCGTGGCAAACGGATAGGCCAGGGTGCGATGGGCGAAGGTGTGCACGAACAGCTTGCCACCCGGCCGCAGCCAGTGATGGATCCGGCCCATCAGCGTCGGCAGGTTGTGCATGTGTTCGAACATTTCCACCGAGACGCAGCGGTCGAAGGACGCCAATGGCAACTCGAGTGCATTGGCATCGCGGGTCAGCACCTGCACGTTGCCGAGCCCGCGTGTCGCGCACTGGTCCTTGATGTATTCGCGCTGCGGACGCGAGTTGGAGACGGCGGTGATCCGTGCCCCCGGTAAACGCTCGGCCATGAAAAGCGTCAGCGAACCCCAGCCGCAGCCCAGCTCCAGGATGTCCTGGCCATCAGCGAGGCCGGCGCGTTCCAGGTACAGCGCCAGCATCGCTTCCTCGGCCTGGTCCAGGGTTTCATTGCCGTTGGGGTAATAACAACTGGAGTACTTCAGGCGTTCGCCCAGGCATAGTTTGAAGAACGCCGCGGGAAGTTCGTAGTGCTGTGCGTTGGCCGCGTCGGTGTGCTCGGCGACCGGACCGCGGGCAAGTGCCTGCATGCGCGTGCGGAAGCGTCGCGCCTGTGCTTCCGGGCCGCCTTCGAGTTCCTCTTGCAGCCGTTGCGTGCACAGCCGGCGGATGCCCAGGCGCAACAGTGCGTCGGGCAGGTGGCCGCGTTCGGCCATGCCGAGCAGGCCGGGTGCGGGGCGGTCACCCGCCAGTTGCAGTGTCGTCGCGTCCATCAGTTGTCATCCTTGCTTGGGAACCAGGGGAAAATCATCGGTGTGCGCTTCTGGTACTCGCGATACGCATCCCCGCGCGAGCGCAACGCTTGCGCTTCGGTGTAGGGCACGCCGCTGATCCAGCGCAGGAAGGCGTACATGACGACCGGTCCCGCCCAGGCCAGCCACCACAGCGGCGAACCCACGGCGAGCGCAACGTATGCAAACCAGTGCAGCCATTCGAAGAAATAATTCGGGTGTCGCGACCACGCCCACAGGCCTTGGTCCATGACCTTGCCGTGGTTGCCGGAATCGTTGCGGAATCGCGCCAGTTGCTGGTCGGCGATGGATTCGCCCGCCAGCGCGACCAACCAGGTCGCCACGCCGACCAACACCCAGCCATTCGAGGGCGCGCGATTGGCGGCCACCGCGAGGAACGGCAACGCGAACAGCACCACCAGCACTGCCTGCGCCTGGAAGAACAGGAAGAATTTGGCCTGGCTGCCCTGCCAGTGCGCACGCAACTGGCGATAGCGCCCATCCTCGGCTTCGCTGCGCACCCGCTGCCACAGATGCAGGCACAAGCGCCCGCCCCATAGGCTGGCAAGCACCGCCAGCACGATTCGGACCAGCGGCGTGCCACTACCCAGCACCGCCAGCAGCACCGCGATGCCACCAACGCCACCGGCCCATAGCACGTCGACGATGCCGGCGTTGCTGTGGCGACGTTGCCACGCCCAGCCCGCGACCATCATCAGTGCGGCCAGCAGCCATGCAGTGCCGAGCTGCCACCACGGGGTCATGCCGACATCCCGGCGAGCGCAGGCAGCGGCGCTGCGCCGCGGAACCCCGGTCGCGCCAGCAACAATTGCGACACCCCGATCGAACGCTCGCGGAAGCCGCCTTCGCAGTACGCCAGGTAGAACTCCCACATGCGCAGGAAGGCGTCATCGAAACCTTGCGCGCGCACCTCTGGCAGGCGCGCCATGAACCGCTCGCGCCACGCTTGCAAGGTGCGTGCATAAGACAGGCCGAAGTCTTCCAGTTGCAGCAGGGCCAGGTCGCTGGCGCGGGTCTTCGCCGACAGCATCGCCGTGATCGAAGGGATGAAGCTGCCCGGGAACACATGGCGCTTGATGAAGTCGACCGACTTCAAGGCCTGCGCATAGCGATGGTCCTCGATGGTGATGGCCTGCACCAACGCCAGTCCGTCGGGCTTGAGCAGGGCCCCGAGCCGGCCGAAGAACGTGTCGAGGTATTCGGCGCCGATGGCTTCGACCATCTCGATCGACACCAGCTTGTCGTATTCGCCGCGCAGCTCGCGGTAATCCTCCAGCCGCACGTCGACCCGATCGCCAAGGCCGGCGGCCTGCACCCGCGCGCTGGCCAAGGCGTGCTGCTCACGCGAGATCGTGGTGGTGGTGACGTGGCAGCCGTGGTGGCGTGCGGCGTGCAGCGCGAAGCCGCCCCAACCGGTGCCAATTTCGACTACCCGATCCCCCGGACCCAGTTGCAGCTTGTGGCAGATCCGTTCGAGCTTGCGTGTCGACGCGGCTTCCAGGGTGTCGTGGGGCGCATCGTCCCAGATCGCCGACGAATACATCAGGTCCGGGGACAGGAACAGCCCGAAGAAGTCGTTGCCCAGGTCGTAATGCGCGGCGATGTTGCGGCGGCTGCCGTTGCGGGTATTGCGGCGCAGGGCATGCCAGCCGCGCAGCCCCAGCGCGCCGATCCTGGCCGGTCCCGACTCCATGCCATCGAGCAGGTCGCGGTTGCGCACCAGCAGGCGCACCAATGACACCAGGTCGTCGGCGCGCCAGTCACCGTCAATGAAGGATTGCCCGGCACCGACGCTGCCGCCGGCGGCGAGCGCCCGGTAGAAGCGCGAATCCAGCACCTGCAGTCGGGGATGCAGCCCGGACGGGTCGGCGCGGTCGCCGAGTGTGGCGATGTCGTGCGCATCGTCCAGGGTGACGCTGCCATGGCGCAACGCGGACAGTTGGGTGCACAGGCGTCGCCGCAGGAAGCGGTCGAACGGTCCCGGCGCGGCACTGCGATCAAGGGTGATGCTTGCAAGCTGGTTCATTCCGGATCCCCGGGATTGGACGAGTGGGTGTGGATTGGCGTGCGCTTGAGCCACAAGCGCAGCGCCTGCCAGTGGATGGCGCCCATGACCTGCGCGGTCATCAGCGGATAGCGCCACAACACGCGCGCCAGTGAGCGGCCATTGAGCGGGCGCCGGCGCAACGACAGGGTGGCGTCGAACTCGCGTGTGCTTGCCGAGAACACGTCCATGTGCACCAGCAGGTCTTCGCCGGGCGGAGTGAACCGCCACGCATAGCGGCGATCCATCGCGATGAATGGCGACACGTGGAAGGCCTTGTCGAAATCCCATGCCAGCGCGCGGCCGTGGTGGCTGGCCAATGCGGTTGGCAACACGTAGGCATGGCGCTCGCCCCACGGGGTGTTGGTGATTTCCGCCAGCACCACCTCGAGGGTTACGCCGTCTTCGGCGTAGCAGTAGTAGAAGCTCACCGGGTTGAACACGAAGCCGCCATAGCGCAGGTGGGTGAGCAGGCGAATGGGGCCGCGCGGGCGCTTGCCGGTCGCGGCGGCGACCCTGGCCCTGACCGCCTCGTCGAGTGGAAGCTCGACGGGGCCCAGGTAGTCGCTGCGCCGGAATTCGGCAAGATTGGGCCGCCCGCGCGACCATAACCAATGTTTGGCAAAGACCTTATCCAGTTCCGACAGGTCGAGGTAAAGCTGGGCCATGCGGTAGTTGAAGGCATGCTCGCGCGGTGCATGCCGGCGATGGCGCACCTTGCCTTCGTAGATGGCGCTGGCGAACGCATGGCTCATGGCGTCGCAGCTGGCCAGCGCACGCCCAGCGCATTGGCGACTTCCACCGCGCTGCGCATGCCGTCTTCGTGGAAACCCCAGCCCCAGTAAGCACCGGCGAACCAGGTCCGGCGTTGTCCCTGGATCTCGGACTTGCGCGCGCGCGCTGCCACGCTTGCGCGGGTGTAGACGGGGTGGGCGTATTGCCGTTGCACCAGCACGCGTGCCGGATCGATCGCCTCGCTGCGATTGAGGGTCACCACGATTGGCTCGCGTGACTGCAATCCCTGCAGCAGGTTCATGCAGTAACTGACCGTGCACGGCGCGCCGGGATCGCGTGGGACGAAGGCATTCCACGCGGCCCAGGCCTTGCGTCGGGTGGGCAATAGCCGCGCATCGGTATGCAGGACCACCGCGTTGTCCTGGTAGGGCATCGCGCCCAGCACCTCGGTTTCACGCGCGTCGGCATCAGCGAGCAGGCGCAGGGCCTGGTCGCTGTGGCAGGCGAGCACAACCTGGTCAAAGCGTTGCAGGTCGCCGCCTGCATGGATCGCGACCCCGGCGGCATCGCGCCACACGGCGCGCACCGTGCAGTCGGTGTGGACCCGCACCGACCAGCGCGCCTGCATGGCATGCACATACGTGGAGGAGCCACCGACGACGGTACGCCACTGCGGTCGGTCTGCCACTTGCAGCATTTGGTGGTTGGCCATGAAACGGACCAGGTAGGCCGCGGGAAACGCCAGGATGCTGCTCGGCGGCGCCGACCACAGCGCGCTGGCCATCGGCACCAGGTGGTCGTCACGAAATGCCGCGCCATAATCGTTGGCCTGCAGGTATTCACCCAGCGAAGGGCCCGCGTCGGTGCTGTCGAGCAGCGCCGGCGCCTCGCGATAGAAGCGCAGCAGGTCGCGCACCATGCCGAGGAAGCGCGGCGATACCAGGTTGCGGCGCTGGCAGAACAGGCCGCCGAGCGAGGTTGCGTTGTACTCCAGTCCACTGGCTTGGTTCTGCACCGAGAAGCCCATCGTGGTTTCGCGGCTGGCTACGTCGAGCGCTTCGAACAGTTGCGTCAACAGCGGATAGTGCTGCGGGTTGTGCACGATGAAGCCGGTGTCGACCGCGAATTGTTGGCCGTCGACTTCGACTGCGTGGGTGTCGGTATGCCCACCAAGTCGCGGCGATTGTTCGTAAAGGGTGACTTCGTGCAAATGCGACAGCAGCCACGCGCTGGCCAGGCCGGCAATGCCGGAACCCACGACGGCGATGCGCATGTCAGTGCTTCGCCTCGGCCAACACCCACGCCGGGATCGGCTTGAGTCCTTGGACCAGGCCGAATAGTGCCAACAGCCGCAACAGGTACCAGGTGAGATCGACTTCCCACCAGCGGAAGCCCTGCCGTGCCGAGCCGGGGAAGAAGTGGTGGTTGTTGTGCCAGCCTTCGCCAAACGTCAACAACGCCAGCCAGGCGTTGTTGCGGCTGTCATCGGCGGTGTTGAAACGACGCGACCCATAACGATGCGCAAGCGAGTTGATGGTGACTGTGGCGTGGAACAACACCACGGTGGACACAAAAAAGCCCCAGACCAGCAGTTGCGGCCCGTTGGTGTGCAGGCCAGGCATGGTTTGCTCCAGTACCGCACCCACGGCGTAGAGACCCGCTGCCAGCGCGATCGGAACCAGGGTGTCGTAGCGATCAAGCCAGCGCAGCTCCGGGAATTTCACCAGGTCTGGAATCCGTGACCAGTCGGTGCGGAAACCGGCGCGGGTCAGGAACCAGCCGGCGTGGCTCCAGAAAAATCCATGCACGCCCGGCGAGTGCGGGTCCAGCGCGGTGTCGGTGTGACGATGGTGGGTGCGGTGGTGGGCGGCCCACCACAAGGGGCCGCGCTGGACGCTGGATGCACCGATGACGGCGAAGACGAACTGCACCGGACGCGAAGCTCGAAATGTGCGGTGGGCAAAATAGCGGTGGTAGAACCCGGTGATCGCGAACATCCGCAGGGCATACAACCCGGCCGCCACGACCAGCGTCGTGGGCGACACGCCGACCACCAGCACCGCCAGGCACGCAAGGTGCATCGCGACGAAGGGCGCCGCGCGCAGCCAGTCGATCTGTTCGGGCGCGCCCACGGCGTCGGCATCCGCCACGGCAACGGCATCCGTGTCGGCATCCGTATCGGCATCCGTATCGGCATCCGTATCAAACCAGCGCAACAGTGTGGTGGTGATCCTTCGCATCCGCGGTCCCAATCCATGTTCCTGGAGATTGGTACGGGCGAAGGCGGCAATCGGATGCACCCAATGCGCGTGCCGGCTCAGTGGCGGGACTGCCAGGCCTCCAGTGCCTGGGTCCGCGAGCTGGCCAGGTCGACCATCGGCGCGGGATAGCCACTACGTTTCAGCAGCGCAGGATCCTGCCAGGGCGTGTGCAGCAGCGCCGATGTTGCCGAGCCCAGTTCAGGAAGCCAGCGGCGCAGGTACTCACCGGCCGGGTCGAATTTCCTGGCCTGGGTGATGGGGTTGAACACCCGGAAGTAAGGTGCTGCGTCGGCGCCGCAGCCGGCAACCCATTGCCAGCCCATCGTGTTGTTGGCCAGGTCCGCGTCCACCAACGTGTCCCAGAACCAGCGCGCGCCGTGCAACCAGTGTTGGCGCAGGTTCTTGGCCAGGAAGCTGGCGACGATCATGCGCACCCGGTTGTGCATCCAGCCCGTGTGCCACAGCTCGCGCATCCCGGCGTCCACCAGTGGGATGCCGGTGTGACCTTGTTGCCAGCGCGCCAGCACCGCTTCGTCGGGTGGCGCCCAACGAAAACCGGCAAACCCAGGGTTGAAGTTTTCAACTGGCGTGGACGGGTAGTGGTAGAGCAGGTGATGGGCGAATTCGCGCCAGCCCAATTGGCGCAGGTAGGGTTCCATGTCGGGTCGACGCGCCGCGGGCGCGCCTGCAGCAGCGCGATCCAGCGCGTGGTGGATCTGTCGTGGAGAAATTTCCCCGAAGTGCAGGTGCGGCGACAGTCGTGACGTGCCGTGGCGTGCGGGCAGGTCACGACCGCGCAGGTAATCACCGATGGCATCGTCGAGGAACAGGTCCAGCATCTCCGCTGCGCCTGCTTCACCAGGCTGCCAGTTTTCCGCCAGCCCACCTGCCCAGGCCACGCGTGGCAACAGTGCAAGTGCTTGCAGTGGCACTGTGCCGGGCAATGCGTGCGACCCGCGCAATTGCGGTACCGGTAACGGCTCGGTCGCCTGAAGTTGCGGGCGCAGGCGGCGCCAGTAAGGGGTAAAGACGCGGTATGGCGTGCCTTGGCCGGTCTCGATCTGCCAGGGTTCGCACCACAACCCTGCATTGTGGGTATGCACGGCAATCCCTTCAGCGCGCAACGCCTGTTCAAGCAGGCGTTCGCTGGCGATCGCGCTAGGCTCGTACCGCCGGTTCCAGTAAACGGCAGCGGCGCCGGCATCGCGCACCAGTCTGCGCACGATCTCCAGGGTGTTGCCGCGATACAGCTGCAGGTCGCTGCCGGCGGCGCGCAAGGCCGTGCCGAGTGCCGCCAGTGACTGGTGCAACCACCAGCGGCTGGCAGCGCCGTCCGGCCAGTTGCCGGCATCGGCGGGTGCATGGATGTAAACCGGCAACACCTGCGCGTGCGCGTCGCAGGCGGCGTGCAATGCCGGGTTGTCGGCCAGGCGCAGGTCGCGCTGGAACAACATCACGGCCACGCTCATCGCGACAACACCACGCTTAGAACCCCAGCAGTGGCTGCAGGACGCGTGCGATCGGGCCGGAGAAACGCAAGGGCGCATCGAGCGCGGCGACGCAGATGCAAGGCACGCCGGCTGCAGTCACCGGCTGGTGCTGGACCTGGCCATCGAGGTCGGCAACATCGCCGGGACCAAAGTGCCCGAGCATGTCCTGGTAGGCGCCATCCAGGATCAGGGTCAGTTCATTGCCCTGATGGCTGTGCAGCGGCAGCCGGCTTCCAGGCGCGATCCGCAGCAGCATCAATTCGCCGCCGCTGATGCCCTTGGCCAGGATGCGATGCACGCCCGGGGCGACCCAGCGCCAGCGCAGCGCACGCAAGGAACGACCGAACCACGGCTCGAGCACGCCGGGCAGGCGATCGGAATCGTGCGGATCCACCAGGTCGAGGGCCGCAGGAGCAAGCGCGGTTGGTTTGGCAGGCGTGGGCTCAACGTCCAGTAATGCCAGCATTGCCTCGCGAGCACCGGCCGCAGCCGGCGCGGGCTGCTGCAGTCCCACCAGTGCACCGCCGATGCGGTCAGCGTCGAGCAGCCGCTCGCGGCACTGCCTGCAACGTTCCAGGTGGGCGGAAGCCACGATCGCAAGCGGTTGTGACAGCGCGCCGGCGGAGTAGCCGACCAAGGTGGAAAGATCGAGGTGGTGGTTGGGATTCATCATGGCGGGTCCATGGCGGCGCGGAGCCGGGTGAAGGCGCGGCGCAAGGTGGATTTGACGGAGCCAAGCGGCATGTCCAGTTCGCGAGCGATCTCGCCGTGGCTTTTGGCTTCCAGATAGGACATGCGCACCAGTCGTGCCTGCATTACCGGCAGGCGATCGATGGCCTGTTCCAGCGCGCGTCCGTCGACGTAATCCTCGGGCTGGGAGTCGTGACGGTCGGTTTCGGCCAGGTCGAGTTGCTCCAATCCTTCCTGGATCGGGCGCCAGTAAGGTTCGCGCCGGGCCTGGTCGATGTGCAGGTTGCGGGCGATCCGGTACAGCCAGGCGTTCAAGGTCGCGCGGGACGGATCGAACAGGGACGCCTTGCGCCACAGCGCCAGCAGCGTCTCCTGGACAAGTTCGTCGGCAAGCGATTGTGACGCGCCCAGGTTGAGCAGGTAACGGCGCAGCCGCGGCGCAAAATGGTCGTAGATGCGCATGAAGCTGTCGCGATCCTGGCGCTCGGCAACGGCGACGGCCAGCGCGGACCAGTCTTGCAGGTCCGGGCCGCCAATCGAGCGTTGTTTGCGCGTCATCATGGCTCTGGTACGCAGGGAGGGGGCATTTGGATCCCCGCGGTCCGCTTTATTCGACGGTTACCGACTTGGCCAGGTTGCGTGGCTTGTCCACGTCGGTGCCGCGCACCAGGGCGGTGTGGTAGGCCAGCAGCTGCACCGGGATTGCATGCACGATCGGGGAGAGGATGCCAACGTGGCGCGGGGTACGGATCACGTGGACCTGGTCGGAGGCACCGAACTGGCTGTCGGCGTCGGCAAACACGAACATTTCGCCGCCACGCGCGCGCACTTCCTGGATGTTGGACTTCACCTTCTCCAGCAGGCTGTCGTTGGGCGCGATCACCACCACCGGCATGTCGCTGTCGACCAGGGCCAGCGGCCCGTGCTTGAGCTCGCCGGCCGGATAGGCCTCGGCGTGGATGTATGAAATTTCCTTGAGCTTCAACGCGCCTTCCAGCGCGATCGGGTAGTGCACGCCGCGACCGAGGAACAAGGCGTGATCCTTGAGCGCGAAGCGCTCGGCCCAGGCGATGATCTGTGGCTCCAGGTTGAGCGCGAACTGCACGCTGCCGGGCAGGTGGCGCAGGTCTTCAATCAGTTCGGCTTCGCGTGCGGCGTCGATGCGGCCGCGCAAACGAGCCAGGGTGACTGCCAAGGTGAACAACGCGACCAGCTGGGTGGTGAAAGCCTTGGTCGAGGCCACGCCAATCTCGGCGCCAGCGCGGGTGTAGTACACCAACTGGCTGGCACGCGGGATCGCGCTCTCGGGCACGTTGCAGATCGAGAGCGTGCGCGATTGACCCAGTGACTTGGCGTATTTGAGAGCCTCCATCGTGTCCAGGGTTTCGCCGGACTGCGAAAGCGTCACGATCAGTTGGCGCGGGTTGGCGACCACGCTGCGATAGCGGTACTCGCTGGCGATATCCACAGCGCACGGGATTCCGGCCAGTGCTTCGATCCAGTAGCGCGCGGTCAGCCCCGCGTAATAGCTGGTGCCGCAGGCCAGGATCTGCACTGCGTCGACGTCGCCCAGGATCTCCGCGGCATCCTTGCCAAACAGCGCCGGGGTGAATTCACCCGCACCGATCAGCGCTTCGATGGTGTCGGCGATTGCACGCGGCTGCTCGTGGATTTCCTTTTGCATGAAGTGCCGATAGGGCCCCAGCTCCAGCGACTCCAGTGATACCCCGGAGACAAAGATCTCGCGCTGCACTGGCGTCCCTTCGATGTCGTACACCTGCACGCTGTCGCGGGTCAGCTCGACGCTGTCGCCTTCTTCCAGGAACACCACGTTGCGGGTCGCGGCAACAATCGCCGAAACGTCGGAAGCGACGAAATTCTCGCCTTCACCCAGGCCGACCAGCAGCGGGCAACCCATGCGCGCCGCGACCAAGCGGTCGGGATCGCGTTTGTCGATGGCGGCGATCGCATAGGCACCGTGCAATTCGTTCACGGTTTTCTGCATTGCGCGCAATAACGACAAGCCCTGGCTGCGATGGTGGTGCAGCAGGTGGGCGATGACTTCCGAATCGGTCTGCGACTCGAACACGTAGCCAAGCGCGATCAGTTTCTCGCGCTGGGTTTCATGATTTTCAATAATGCCGTTGTGGACCAGGGCGATCTGGCCATGGCTGATGTGCGGATGCGCGTTGTCTTCGGTGACCCCACCGTGGGTCGCCCAACGGGTGTGGCCGATGCCCAGTGATGCGGTGAAGTGTTCGGTCGCGGCGGCCGCTGCCATCGCGGCCACACGCCCGGTGCGACGCACCCGGCGGATGCCTTCGGCGCCGACCACGGCAATGCCGGCCGAATCGTAGCCGCGGTATTCCAGCCGTTTCAGCCCCTCGATCAGGACCGGAACCACATCGCGATCCGCGATCGCACCAACGATTCCGCACATGGGCCAGGGTCTCCGGGGGAAGGGTTCCAGTTTAGCGGGTAGGAAGTGCGAATCGCGGCCTTGGGCCGCTTCAACGGGGACAAGGTGTCCGGCGGACGTGTCCGGTGTCCGCGCGGACACCCGCGGCGTGCGCGCTTGCGAGCCGTGGCAACCCTTTGCGGTTGGCACGCATCCTGCTTGGGTACAGGCAAGACCCTTGCAGGCCACACCCGAACGATGAGCATCCGCGATACCTCAGCCCAGGACCACCCGGTTTCCACCAGCGGCAGCAACAGTCCGCGTGCGCGCAAGCGCCGGCTGCAGCTGGGCTGGGGTGCGGCCGCCGCCGTGGTGTTGCTGGCCGCGGCGTGGCTGGTGTCCGGCTGGGCGTCGGGCAGTCGCTCGTTTGACGCTGCGCGCGTGCGCATTGCCGAGGTCACCCGTGGCGACCTGGTGCGCGACATCTCGGCCGACGGCCAGGTGATTGCCGCCAACAGCCCGACCCTGTACGCAATCGCCGCCGGTACGGTGACCCTGCACGTGGTCGCCGGTGACGTGGTCAAGCAGGGCCAGGCGCTGGCCGAGATCGACAGCCCGGAATTGCGCAGCAAGCTCGCCCAGGAAGAAGCCACCCTGGCCAGCGTCGAGGCCGAGGCCAGTCGTGCCGCGCTGGACGCGCAGCTGACCCGCTCCAATGCGCGCAAGTTGCTCGACCAGGCCCAGATCCAGCGCCAGGCCGCCGCGCGCGACCTGGAACGCAATACCCGCGCCTACGAAGGCGGCGCGGTGGCGCAGATCGATGTTGCCCGTGCCCAGGATGCGCTCAGGAGTGCCGAGATCGGCTTGCAGCACGCGCACGAGGATTCCGGACTGCAGGGCCGGGGTGCCGGGCTCGATATCCAGAACAAGCGGTTGCTCGCGGACCGGCAGCGTTCCGTGGTCGCGGAAATGCGCCGCCAGGTGGACGCCCTGACGTTGCGCGCGCCGTTCGACGGCCAGGTCGGCCAGGTCCAGGTCGCACAACGCGCCAATGTGGCTCTCAACGCGCCCGTGCTGGGGGTGGTGGACTTGTCCAAGTTCGAGGTCGAAATCAAGGTGCCCGAAAGCTTCGCCCGCGACCTTGCGATCGGCATGCCCGCGCAACTGGCCAGCGGCAGTG
>JBDSOZ010000168.1:0-9110 GCA_039914555.1 Luteimonas sp. | reverse complement strand
GACCATGCCAACCTTGGCAACACCCTCACCCACGTACACCTGGCCGCCGGCGCGCAGCTTCAGCACATCCGGATCCAGGATGAATCATCGCGTGCCACGCTCGTCACGCGCACCGATGCGGTACTGGCGCGTGACGCCCAATACTGCAGGCTCGACCTGGAATTGGGTGCGGCGCTTTCGCGCCACGAATTGAACGTCCGCCTGGAGGGCGAGGACGCCAAGCTGGTGGCCAATGGCGTGCTGATGGCGACCGGTCGGCGCCACGTTGATACCCGACTTGGCATCGAACACGTCGCGCGCAACACCGCGTGTGATCTCACCTGGCGCGGGCTTGCCGCGGGGCGCAGCCGGTCGGTGTTCCATGGCGGCATCACCATCCGTGCGGGGGCCGATGGCAGCGATGCCAATCTGTCCAACAAGAACCTGTTGCTGTCCGACCAGGCCGAGATCGACAGCCAGCCGGTGCTCGAGATTTACGCCGACGAGGTCAAGGCCGCGCATGGCGCCACCGTCGGCCAGTTGGATCCGACCGCCATGTTCTACCTGCGTTCGCGTGGCTTGCCGCACGCCGACGCGAGTCGCCTGCTGACCAAGGCGTTTTGCCGCGAAGCATTGGCGATGATCGATCCTCTGGAGTTGCGCGAAACTCTGGCTGCGACCCTGGACACCGCGTTGGCCGCGCTGGAACAAGCGCAGTGAACGACGGGATTGCAACCGCGGTCGACTGGGCGCAGGTGCGCAGCGACTTTCCGCTGCTTGCGCGCGAAGTCCACGGCAAACCCCTGGTGTATTTCGATTCGGCCAATACCGGGCAGAAGCCTGCTTCGGTGATTGCCGCGACCGACGACTTCTATCGCCACCACAATGCCAATGTCAGCCGTGCCGTGCATGCATTGGGCGGCGAGGCCACCGACGCCTACGAGGCCGCTCGCGCAAAGCTCGCGCGCCACCTGAATGTGCGCAGCGATGAATTGGTACTGACCAGCGGCACCACCTTTGCCATCAACCTGGCCGCGTACTCATGGGCGTTACCACGCCTGCAACCAGGCGATGCGATCCTGGTGACGCGCATGGAGCACCACGCCAACATCGTCCCCTGGCAACTGGTGGCCGAGCGCACCGGTGCCACCATCAAGGTCGCAGACATCACCCCGGAGGGCGTGCTCGATCTCGATGCGCTGCGCTCGGCGATGACTGCCGAGGTCAAGCTGCTGGCTGTCACCCACGTTTCCAACGTGCTCGGCACCGTGAATCCGGTGCGCGAGATCTGCCGGATGGCGCGCAAGCGCGGCATCGCCACCCTGGTCGACGGCTCGCAGGCGCTGCCGCACATGGCGGTGGACATTGCCGCGATTGGCTGCGATTTCTATGCGCTCACCGGTCACAAGATGTGCGGGCCCACGGGAACCGGCGCGTTGTGGGCTCGGCGCGAACACCTGCAGGCGATGCCGCCCTTCCTGGGGGGCGGTGAAATGATCCGCCAGGTGAGCTTCACCGGCACCACCTACAACGACCCGCCGCACCGGTTTGAAGCCGGCACCCCGAACATTGCCGGCCACATCGGCCTGGGCGCGGCGGTTGATTATCTCGATGCGGTCGGCATGGACAACATCGCCGCACGCGAGCGTGAACTGCTGGAACACCTCAGCACCGAGATGCGCAAGGTCGAGGGCCTGCGGATCATCGGCGAGGCACCCGGCAAGGCGGCCGTCATCTCGTTCCTGCTGGAAGGTGCGCATGGCCACGACCTCGCCACCCTGCTCGACCTGGAGGGCGTGGCGGTGCGTTCGGGCCACCATTGCGCGCATCCACTGATGCAGTTCTTCGGAGTCCCTGCCACCTGTCGCGCGTCGCTTGCGTTCTACAATACCCACGCCGAGATCGAGTCGTTCATGGCGGCCCTGCTTAAGGTCCGCAAACTGCTCCGGTAGGAGCGCGCCCTGCGCGCGATCATTAACGCCGATGACCAACACCACCTTCCGCGATGCCACTCCCGACGACATCCCGGCTCTGGTCGCGCTGGTGACCTCGGCGTATCGAGGAGAATCCAGTCGCGCTGGCTGGACTACCGAGGCAGACCTGCTGGACGGCAACCGCATTGTTCCCGAAGTCCTGCGTGGCGATATCGAGCGCGCCAACAGCCAGGTGCTGCTGTTGCAACGCGACGGACAAATGCTGGGTTGCGCGCACATCACAATCGAGGACGGTGGTGGCTACTTCGGCATGTTCGCGGTGCGCCCGCTACTGCAGGGGCACGGGATCGGCAAGGCCCTGCTGGCCGAAGCCGAACGGGTTGTCCGCGAGGATTGGCGATTGCCGGCCATGCGCATGACCGTAATCGACCTGCGCCAGGACCTGATTGCATGGTACGAACGTCGCGGTTATCGCTGCACCGGGGTCAAGAAGGCGTTTCCCGCGGTGGATCCACGTTTCGGCATTCCACGCCGCGATGACCTGCGCTTTGAAGTCCTCGAAAAGGTGTTCTGACATGGCCGCGAACTGGATCCGCGTATGCGCCACGGCCGAGATGCTGCCCGGCGAATCGAAGGTCGCCTGGGACGGTGACACCGCCATCGTGGTCGTGAACTACGACGGCGATTACTACGCACTCGAGGATCGCTGCAGCCACGAGGATTTCGAGTTGTCCGCGGGTTGCTTCAATGGCGAGGACGCCACCATCGAGTGCGTCCTGCACGGCTCCAAGTTCGACGTCCGCGACGGCCGGGCCCTCAACCCGCCTGCTTATGTGCCAGCGGTCCGATTCCCGGTAAAAGTCGAAGACGGCGCGGTATGGACCCGGGACGACCGTGACTGAGCGCAAGGGCTGATCCAAGCGATTCAATTGGGATTGGTGTTGCGAATCATTCCCATTCCGGAATAGGATAGGCAGCTGGCCCCCGGCCATCCCCACTGTCGACCCTTTCCAGGCCTCCATGAAACCTATCCACAGCCGTAAGCATGCACTCCGCTCCACTGCGGCCTACCAATTCACCAACGCCCCACTCGCCGCGGCCCTGATCGCCGGCCTGGCCATCGGCGTCCCGCTGGCGGCGTCCGCGCAGGACGCGTCTGGCGGCCCTGCCACGGACGACCAGACCCGCACCCTGGGCCAGGTGGACGTGGTTGCGCCTGCGCCCAAGCGCTACACCGCCGACAAGGTGGCCTCGCCCAAGTTCACCCAACCTCTGCTGGATACCACCCAGACCCTGCAGGTCATTGGTGCCGACCTGTTCAACGAGCAAGGCGCGACCACCCTTGCCGAGGCATTGCGCAACAGTCCGGGCGTGGGTACGTTTTACGCGGGCGAAAACGGCAACACCACCACCGGCGACACCGTGTACATGCGCGGCTTCGACTCGTCCTCCAGCATTTTCGTCGACGGCGTGCGCGACCTCGGGTCGGTCTCGCGCGACGTGTTCAACCTGGAACAGATTGAAGTTGCCAAGGGTCCCGCTGGCACCGACAACGGCCGCACTGCACCTACCGGTGCGATCAACCTGGTCAGCAAGCAGGCCTTTGACGCAGATGAGACCGCGGCCACGCTGTCCTACGGCAGCGCGTCGCAACGGCGCGTCACCGCCGACTGGAACCAGGCCAACAACGAGGGCGCCGCATTCCGGGTCAACCTGATGGCACAGGCCGGCGGTGTTCCCGGCCGCAACACGCTGGAGCGCAATCGCTGGGGCGTGGCACCTTCGCTGGCGTTTGGCCTCGGCAGCCCAACCCGGGTCCACCTCAACCTGTTGCACGTGAGCCAGGACAACGTTGCCGACGGCGGCGTGCCCACGCTCGGGTTGCCGGGTTACACCACGCCTGATCCGGCGCGCCCCGAGATAAGCACGGCGCCACGGGTGGATTCGAGCAACTTCTACGGCACCCTGGCCGACCACGACGATGTCACCGTCGACATGGCGACGCTCCGTATCGAGCACGATTTCTCCGAATCTGCATCGCTGCTCAACACCACCCGCTGGGGTCGCAACCAGCAGGACTACCTGCTGACCTCCTTCATGCTCTCGGCCGATCCGGCGCGATTCACCACGCCAGACATCCACGATCCGTCGACGTGGGCAGTTGCGCGCAGCCTGCCGACGTACAAGGACCAGAGCAACACCATCCTTACCAACCAGACCAACCTGCGCCTGCAGGTAAAAACCGGCGGTGGCCTCGAGCATGACCTCAGCACCGGCCTGGAGTTGACCCGCGAAGCCTTGGACAGCCACGGCATTGCCACCCGGGCAGGAACCGCATGGCCGTCTGCGAACCTGTATGCACCCGACCCGGATGTGAGCGGCCTGGATTGGAGTCGCAATGGTGCCGACGGCAAAGGCCGCACCGACACCCTGGCTGCCTACCTGTTCGATACGATCAAACTCAACCAACGCTGGCAATTCAACGGTGGCCTGCGCGTGGATCGATACACCACCGAATTCAACAACAGGCTCGTGTGCGGTGGTCGCCGTGGACCAGGTTGCGGCAGCCTGCCGGCCGGATCGATCGTGCCCGGCGTGGACGCCAGTGTTTCCGACACCCTGCTCAGCTGGAAGGTCGGCGCCCTGTACAAGCCCACGGCCAACGGCAGTCTCTACGCCAACTACGCGATTTCGCAACAACCGCCCGGCGGCGGCAGCCTGGAATTGAGTGCCTCGGCCAACAATGCCAACAACCCGGTGTTCGACCCGCAGGAAGCGCGCACTGCTGAAATCGGCAGCAAATGGAACCTGTTCGGCAGCGGCATGCTGGTGACGGCTGCAATATATGACACCCGCGTGCTCAACGAGATCGTGCAGGATCCAGTGGACGCGAAGTATTACCAGACCGGCGAAAAGCGCGTGCGCGGCATCGAACTGACAGCTGCCGGCAACATCAACGACGCATGGGCACTTTCGGCCGGTTACACCACCATGGACACCGAAGTGGTCGAGGGGCCGGCAGTCACTGCCGACGGCACCGCGGGCTTGAGCTACACCCCCAGGAGTGCGTTCACTGCATGGAGCACCTGGCGCCTGGGAGACCGGCTATCGGTGGGCGGCGGCGCACGATACTCCGATGGCTTGCATCGCGGCACCGATGGCGCGATCGGCACGCCCAAGTTCACCGAGCCCTACTGGGTGTTCGACGCGGTCGCCAGTTTCGTGGTCAACCATCGGTTGTCCCTGCGCTTGAACTTGTACAACCTGCTGGACGAGGACTATGTGGCGGCGATCAACAAGAGTGGCTACCGCTACACGCCCGGCACGCCACGCTCGGTGACGCTGACGGCCAACCTGCGCTTCTGAACATCCCGACCAAGGCCCACCACCATGTTGTTGCACATCCCCAAGATCCTTGATCGCGAACAGCTGGCACGATTCCGTTCCGGGCTGGACAGGGCCGAATGGATCGATGGTCGGCAAACCGTCGGCGCCCAGGGAGCGCAGGTAAAGCGCAACCTGCAACTTGCCGATGACTCGCCGGTGCGACGCGAACTTGGCGCGATCGTGCTCGCCGCACTGGCTAAAAATCCGTTGTACTTCGCCTCGGTGCTGCCGATGCGCACGCTGGCGCCGCGCTTCAACCGCTACCAAGACGGGGGGGAATACGGACTCCACGTCGACGGTGCCGTGATGGCGCTGGCGCCAGAAACAGGACAGCCGCCAGAGTATTTGCGCAGCGATGTGTCGTGCACCCTGTTCCTGAACAACCCCGAGGAATACGAGGGTGGCGGACTCGTGGTCGACGACACCTACGGCGAGCATGAAGTAAAACTCCCCGCGGGCGACTTGATCGTCTATCCGTCCAGCAGCCTGCACCGGGTTGAGCCCGTCACGCGCGGGGCGCGTCTGGCCGCCTTCTTCTGGGTGCAAAGCATGGTTCGCGATCTCGAGCAGCGGCAGATGCTGTACAAGCTTGACACTTCGATCCAGTCACTGACCCGCTCCGGCGCCGATCGCGACGTGCTGCTGCAACTGACCGGCATTTACCACAACCTGCTGCGACGCTGGGCAGAAACCTGACGGACCCCTTGCATGAATCCTGACCCACGCACCGCTGCCACCACTCCGCGTTCGCCTAACAACCTGCGGACCCATCGCTGGATTCGCCAGATCCATTTGTGGATCGGCGCCTGGGGCGCGCTTGCGGCGATCGTCTACGGCTTGACGGGCCTGGTCATGAACCATCGCAGTGGTGACAATCCATGGCCGCAGGGCGAAAGCATCGACATCGGGCGAACGGAGCTGACGGTGCCAGCTGCCGCGCGCACCTCGGCCGAGGACCTGTCGCTCTGGCTGCGCAAGGACCGGGGACTGGACGCCAAGACGATCCGCAAGGGCGCGCCGCGCGGCGCCCCCAACGATGCGCCCGAACAATGGACCCTCTCGGGCGGCAACGCGCGCGAGTCATGGTCGCTGCAATACAAACCCGGTGACGCCAGCGCCGAGGTCAAGCACAGCCGCCAGACCTGGCTGGCCGTGCTCAACCGCCTGCACAAGGCGGTCGGGGGCGGCTACGCGTGGGTGCTGTTGGCCGACAGTTTCGGCATTGCGATGCTGCTGCTGGGGCTTTCCGGGATCTGGATGTGGGCACGAGGCCGCACGGCGCGACAGCTGGTGATGAGCGTGATGGGCGTGTCTACCCTGGTGTTGCTGATGGTCCTCTGGCCAGCCCTGGCTTGACCCTTTCACAGCGGCGAAATGCAGATCACCAGCAGTTCGCCGCCGCCCTCGAGCATGTAGCGTCGGCGCCCACGCCCGGAGCGCAGCAACGCAGTGTCACCGACAACCATTGCGTTGCCGGCAGCGCCAGCGCTGAAGTGGGCAGTGCCGCCAAGCAGGTGCAGCGCCCAGGTGTCGCCAGGCTCGACGAACACCAGCATCGTGCCCACCAGGGGCCGGTGCCACAACTGCGCGTTGACGGCATCACGCCGCCACATCAGGTTGAAGTCGACGGTAGGGCCATCCAGCAGTTCACCCGCCAGTGCGCGCTCGCCGGAAAACCGCATGCGCTCGTGCGGTGGCATCAACTCTTGCGATGCCCCGTCCTCGAATCGCAGGCGCAGGCCATTGCCCTGCAATAACACCAACTCGCGTTCGACGCCCGGGAAAATCGAGAAAGGCGCGTCTGCATCGACCTCCGCGATTGACAACCGCCAATCCCAGTCAAAGCCGGCCATTTTCGAGGGTTCGGCGTGGATCTGGCGAGTCCAGCCAGCGCCATTGCGCCAGCGCTCGCGACGATAGTCGTTCGCACGCAGGACGCAGGGTGGTTGCGTTTCGGTCGGGTCCATGCCGCCAGTGTAGCCATGGCTTGGACGCAGCAGCCGCCGGCCCGGCCAGCAGGGGGGAGGCGCGGACCGACGGCTGTGCGCTTACCGCTTCGGCAGCGCCTTTTTCACCGGCGCTTTGCTGCTGGCAGCCGGAGTGCGTACCGGGGCGCCACCGACCAGGACGATGCGATCACGATTTTTCTCCACGGTCTTCAGTCCGATGCCCTTGACCTGCGCCAATTGCTCGGGACTTTTGAAAGCACCGTGCTCCTTGCGATAGGCAACGATGGCCTCGGCCTTGGCCGGACCGATGTTGAGCAGTCCGGTGTCGATGGTGGCGGCATCGGCGGTGTTGATGTTGACGCGTTGGCCAGCCACGGCGGTACCGAGCAACGCACTGGCGGCAAGCAGCATGCCCAAGGTCAACGAATGGGGGATGGCGGTAAACGTCTTCATGGCGATCTCCTTTGGCGAGTGGCGGGATGGCCAGTCTCGACAACACCCGAGCCCGGCTCCATCGCCAAACTGCGCGTCGCCGCGTAGGAAAACGCCCCATTCACCACGGCGGCGTAGAATTGCGGGCAATACCGCCGTCAACGGGAATCGCCTCCATGCCAGACAGCCACAGCGCACGGGATCAGTTCGACCCCGCACAGGTCGACCGCTTCGTTTCCGACAAGTGGGACCAGGACATCTTGCCGCAATTGGTCGAATACATCCGCATCCCCAACAAGTCGCCGATGTTCGACACTGACTGGGTGCAGCACGGTTACATGGACGCCGCGGTGACGCTGATGGAGACCTGGGCGAAGGCGCAAACGATCCCCGGCCTGGTGGTTGAAGTGGTACGCCTTGAAGGCCGCACCCCGCTGATTTTCCTCGAGGTGCCGGCCTCTGGCCCCGAGACTGGCGACGATTGCGTGCTGTTATACGGTCATCTGGACAAGCAACCGGAAATGACCGGTTGGGACGAAGGCCTGGGCCCGTGGGAACCCGTGCTCAAGGGTGATCGTCTGTACGGGCGCGGCGGCGCCGACGACGGTTACGCGATCTTTGGTTCGTTGGCTGCGCTGCAAGCGCTGCACGAACAAGGTGCGCCGCATGCGCGCTGCGTGATCCTGATCGAAGCCTGCGAAGAATCCGGCAGCTACGACCTCCCCGCCTACGTCGATCATTTGTCCGATCGCATCGGGATGCCTTCCCTGGTGGTTTGCCTGGATTCGGGTTGCGGCAACTACGACCAGCTGTGGTGCACCACATCGCTGCGCGGCCTGGCCGGCGGCAACCTCACCGTCAAGGTGCTTGATGAAGGCGTGCACTCCGGCGACGCGTCAGGGATCGTGCCCTCCAGCTTCCGTTTGCTGCGCCAGTTGCTGTCGCGGATCGAGGACGAAAACACCGGGCGGATCCTGCTCGAGGGTTTGCATGCCGAGGTCCCGGCGGATCGTGATGTCCAGGCGCGCAAGGTTGCCGAAGTACTCGGCACCGAGGTCTACGACAAGTTCCCGCTGCTACCGGGCATGACCCCGATGGCCGAAGACCTCACCGAACTCGTGCTCAACCGCACCTGGCGCCCGGCGCTGTCGATCACCGGCATGGATGGCATCCCGCCGCTCGCTTCGGCCGGCAACGTGCTGCGTCCGCAGACCGCGGTGAAGCTGTCGCTGCGATTGCCGCCAACCCTGGACGGCAAGCAGGCCGGCGAACTGCTGAAGACGGCGTTGCTTCGCGACCCGCCGAACGGCGCGCAGGTGACGCTGGACCTGGAGAAAGCCTCCACCGGTTGGAACGCCCCGGCAATGGCGCCATGGCTGGAGCGCGCCATCGATATCGCCAGCCAGGATTTCTTTGGCGCCCCGGCGAT
>JBDSOZ010000145.1:0-7694 GCA_039914555.1 Luteimonas sp. | reverse complement strand
GGTGCGCGCACGCCACGGAAATTTTCGCGGACGCGATCGAACACCACGATCGTGTCGTTGATCGAGAACCCCATCACCCCCATCACGCCTGCCAGCACGGTCAGGTCGAACTCATGTCCGGACACCGCGAACCAGCCAGCCACCACGAACACGTCATGCATGGTGGCAATGATGGCGGCGACCGCGAACTTCCACTCGAACCGGAACGAAATGTAGGCGAGGAAGCCAATGATCACGAACAGCATCGCGTAGATGCCGTTCTGCGCCAGCTCCTTGCCGACTTGCGGGCCGACATAACCGCTGCTAATCAGCTTTGCCGGGTTGTCCGCAGTGGACGCAACGCGCACGACTTCGTCGGCGGTCTCGCTGCTGTCCGCCTTCTGCCCGGGCTTGGGTTGCAGGCGCACCAGCAGGTCGGCCCCGGAACCGTAGGTCTGCACCTGCGCGCCGCCGAACCCGGCGGCATCCAGGCGTTCACGCACGCCATCGACGTCGGCGGGCCGCTCATAGCGCAACTCGACCGAGGTGCCGCCGGTGAAGTCGAGTGCGAAATTGAAGCCCTTGGTCGCCATGGCGCCAAAGGCCACCACCAGCATCAGGATCGAGAGCGCGGCTGAAACCCAGCGCAGGCGCATGAAGTTGAAGTTGGCGTTGTAGGGAAACACGTTGAATTGCATGATCGTCGTGCTCCGTCAGATGGCAATGGACTTCAGCTTGCGCCGATGCCCATACAGCAGGGTGGCGAAGCCGCGCGACACCGAAACCGCGGTGTACATCGAGGTCACGATGCCCGCGATCAACGACACCGCGAATCCCTTTACCGGACCGGTGCCGAAGGCGAACAACGCGATCCCGGCAAGCATGGCGGTGAGGTTGGCATCTGCAATCGTGCCCGAAGCCTTGTCGTAACCGGCAGCGATTGCCCCCTGTGGAGGCATCCCCGCCCGTAGTTCCTCGCGTATTCGTTCATTGATCAGGACGTTGGCGTCCACCGACATGCCGACCGTCAGCGCGATGCCAGCCAGGCCAGGCAAGGTCAGCGTTGCGCCGAGGAACGACATCACCGCCACCACCATCAGCAGGTTGATCAGCAGCGCAACGCAGGTGATCACGCCGAACATGCGGTAATAAACCAGGAAGAACGCGAGCGCGAATCCGAACGAATACGCGACCGCGGTCAGGCCGCGGCTGACGTTTTCCTTGCCCAGGCTCGGGCCAACCACGCGTTGTTCAACGAAGTCCATCGGCGCAGCCAATGCACCTGCACGCAGCAGCAAGGCCAGGTCGGCGGCTTCCTTGGGGCTGTCGAGGCCGGTGGTCTGGAATTCCTTGCCAAACACACCCTGGATCGTGGCCGCCGAAATAACCTGTTCACTGGTGCGGGTGGTCTTGACCTCGTTGCCATCGGCGTCCTTGCTGACCTCGGGCACGCGCTCGACGTACACCACGGCCATCAACTTGCCGACACTCTGGCTGGTGAAATCAAACATGCGCTGGCCGCCGACGCCATTGAGGCGCACCGACACCGCTGGGGTACCCGACTGCGCGTCGTACAGCGACTTGGCCGTGACCAGCTGGTCGCCGGTGGCAATCACGCGCTTGTTGAGGATGATCGGGATCGGCTTGCCATCGGGACCGATCTCCTTGCGGAAGTAGATCTTGCCTTCGGGCGGAACATTGCCGGTCTTCAGCGCCTCGTAGGCGTCGCCTTCGACCACGCCGCGATACTCCAGGGTCGCGGTCGCGCCGAGGATGCGCTTGGCCTGGGCGGTGTCCTGCACGCCGGGCAACTGCACCACCACGCGCTCGGTGCCCTGGCGCTGGATGATCGGTTCGGCCACGCCCAGTTCATTGATGCGGTTGCGCAGGGTGCCGATGTTCTGCTCGATCGCGTCGCTGGTGATCTGCTGGATCTCCTTGTCCGGCACCCGCACCACGATGGTGTTGCCCTGCACTTCGCTCTGCAGCGTCGACAGGTCGGTTGACACGAATGCCAATGCGGCGTCGACGTCGGTTCCAGGGGCCAAGGTCGCCACGATCGAATTGTCGGCACGGCGCTCGACCGACTCGTAGCGCACGCGCTTGTCGCGCAGCAGGACTCGCAGGTCCTCGGCGTACGCGTCGAACCGCTTGTCCAGTGCAGCCTTCTGGTCCACCTGCATCAGGAAGTGCACGCCACCCTGGAGGTCCAGGCCCATCAGCATGCGCCGTGCACCAATCGCACTGAGCCAGTTGGGCACGGTCGAAGCCAGGTTGAGTGCAACGACATAGTGTTCGCCCACCGCTTGGCCAAGCACGTCACTGGCGCGGGTCTGGTCGGTGACTTCGTTCAACCGCACCAGCAACTCGCCGCTTTTCTCCAGCTCCACCGCCTTCGGCTTGACCCCGGCCTTGGCCAACAAGGTCTCGACCTGGGTCTTCAGCGCAGCGTCGACCTGGTAGCCACGGTTGGCGGTGATCTGCACCGAGGGATCCTGCGGATAGATGTTTGGCAGCGCGTACAGCGTGCTGAGGAACACCGTGAGCAGGATGACGAAGTACTTGAATCGTCCGTATTGGAGCATCGGGGAGCCTCGCGCGCAGCCTCGCCGATCAGGCTTGGCTGGCGCAGTTTGTTGAGGTCAGGATGAATGCCGGCTCAGGCCGACTTGAGCGTGCCCTTTGGCAACACATTGGCAACCGCGCCTTTCTGCACGCGTACCCGCACGTTGTCGGCGATTTCCACGGTGACGAAGCTTTCGCCCAGTTCGCGCACCACCCCGGCAACGCCGCCGTTGGTGATGACTTCGTCGCCGACGCCGAGTTTTTCGAGCATGCCGCGATGTTCCTTCTGTCGCTTCATCTGCGGGCGGATCATCAGGAAATACATGATTGCGATCAGGACCACCGGGAACAGCAGGCCGCCGAGGCCGCCGCCGAACAGGCCGCCCGCGGGGGCCGAACCGGCCGCCTGGGCATGGGCGGGGGAAAACAGCAGGTCCAGCGGATTGAGTTGGGACAGGTTCATTGGGTCATCCAGGGGCGAAACAGCCGTGAATTATGCCATGGGGCTGGCAACCGGCGGATCCAGCCCGCGCGTGGCGTAAAAGGACTGGCGGAAGGTCGCAAAGGTTCCCTGCCCGATCGCTTCGCGTAGTCCAGCCATCAGCTGCTGGTAGTACCAGAGGTTGTGGAGGGTGCCCAGGATCGGCGCCAACATCTCGTTGCAACGGTCCAGGTGGCGCAGGTAAGCGCGGGTATGGCCACCGGCACAGGCGGGGCAGCCACAGCCTTCCTCGATCGGGCGCAGGTCTTTTTCGTACTTTGCGTTGCGGATGCGGACAGTCCCGGTGCTGGTGAAATAGTGGCCATTGCGGGCATTGCGGGTCGGCATCACGCAATCAAACATGTCGATCCCGCGGGCCACGGCCTCGACCAGGTCCTCGGGCCGGCCCACGCCCATCAGGTAGCGCGGTCGCCCGGCCGGCAGTTGCGGGCACGTGTGCTCGAGCATCGCATTGCGCTCGGCCTCGGTCTCGCCGACCGCTAGCCCGCCGATGGCGTAACCGTCAAAGCCGATTTGTTGCAGGCCTTGCGCCGACAGCGTGCGCAGGTCGCGGTGGACGCCGCCCTGGACGATCCCGAACAAGGCGGCGTCGTTGCCCTCGTGCGCACGCTTCGAACGCTCCGCCCAGCGCAGCGACAACTCCATCGACCGCTGCACCAACTCGACTGCAACCGGGGTGCCATCCACGTGCACCGGGGGGCATTCGTCGAAGATCATCACCACGTCGCTGCCCAGCACGTTCTGGATGTGCATGGATTCCTCGGGCCCGAGGAATACGGTCGAACCGTCGATCGGCGCCTGGAAGGTCACTCCCTGCTCGGTGATCTTGCGGCGATGGGCCAGCGAGAACACCTGGAAGCCGCCCGAATCAGTGAGGATCGGGCCGTCCCAGCGCGCGAATCCATGCAAGCCGCCATGGGCTTGGATCACTTCGAGGCCGGGGCGCAGGTATAGGTGGAAGGTGTTGCCGAGGATCATCTGCGCACCCAGCGCCTGCAATTGCCCAGGCAGCACGCCCTTGACCGTGCCATAGGTGCCCACCGGCATGAAGGCCGGTGTCTCCACCACCCCGCGCGGGAAAGTCATCCGCCCGCGCCGCGCCGCGCCATCCGTTGCCAGCAGTTCGAATGCCATGCGGCTCATGGCGTGGCCTCCGCTTGCGGAAACAGCAACATGGCGTCGCCGTACGAGAAGAAGCGATAGCGTTCGGCGATCGCATGCGCATAGGCAGCAAACATGCGTTCCCGTCCGGCAAACGCAGACACCATCATCAGCAAGGTGCTCTCCGGCAAATGGAAGTTGGTGATCAGGGCATCGATACTGCGAATGCGGTAGCCAGGCAGGATGAAGATCGTGGTTCCGCCGGAAAACGGCTGCAGGTCGGCGTTGCCCGCTTCGGTCAGGCAGGTTGCGCTTTCCAGCGCCCGCACCACCGTGGTCCCGACCGCGACCACGCGGCCACCGCGCGCCCGCGTGCGTCGTACCTGTTCCACCAGCGCTTCATCAACGCTCAGCCATTCGCTGTGCATGTGGTGCTGGTCGAGATCGTCCACCCGCACCGGCTGGAAGGTGCCCGCGCCGACATGCAAGGTGATATGGCCGCTCTCCACTCCGCGCTCGTGCAAGGCCTGCAGCAGCGCTTGGTCGAAATGCAGGCCAGCGGTCGGCGCAGCCACCGCGCCTGGCTCGCGCGCAAACACGGTCTGGTAGCGCGCCTGGTCGGCGGCGTCCGGCTCGCGATTGATATACGGCTGCAATGGCAGTCGTCCCGCATGCTGTAGCCAAGCGTCCAGCGGCTCGCCCACATGGAAGCGCAGCCGGTAAAACTCGCCTTCGCGCCCGAGCACCTCGGCTTCACCGCCTGCATCCAGCGCGATCCGGGTGCCGGCACGCGAGGGTTTGCTGGCGCCCAGCTGCACCCGCGCCTCATGCCCGGGCAGCAGGCGCTCGATCATGATCTCGACCCGCCCACCGCTGGCCTTGTGCCCGAACAGCCGCGCCGGGATCACCCGGGTGTCGTTGAACACCAGCAGGTCCCCGGATTGCAGCAGTTCCGGCAAGTCGCGGATGCCCAAGTCGCTGAAGGCTGCAGGCGCCTGGGGCACCACCAGCAGCCGGCTGGCCGAACGCTCGGGCAACGGCGCCTGGGCAATCAGCTCCAGTGGCAGTTGGTAATTGAAATCACTTTTCTTCAAGGCCGCCTCAACGTTCAAATTTGGTTGAAAGCACCAGCGACGACGTGGTCCGTTCCACGCCTTGCAGCGCGCCGATGCGATCGGTGAGTTCATCCATTTCGCCAATCGTGGGCACGGTGGCCAGCGCCACCAGGTCCCAGCCGCCACTGACCGATTGCAGGCTGCGCACCTCCGGCATCGCATGCAGGGCCTGGACCACCCCAGGCATCTGCTTGGGCAGCACGGTGACCATGATCAGGGCGCGGATCCGCTCGCGGGTGAAATCGTCACCGATCCGCACCGTGTAGCCGGCAATCACGCCCATCTGCTCCAGGCGCTGGATCCGGCTCTGGACCGTGGTCCGCGACAGTTGCAGGCGCCGTGCGATCTGGGCAGCGGAGGCGCGGGCGTTTTCCCGCAGTAACGACAGCAGTGCTTCGTCCGCCTTGGTAATCGCCATTGCGCCTCCCACCCTTCGTCGATTCGCCGAAATCTACATGGATTCCGCGCAGATCGCACCTTTCAATCGACGAAAACTTTCCGATAATAAGAGCTTGAGGCTGCCGCGAGTCGCGCCTGCAGCCCCCGCCAACCGGAGAACCGCCATGACCTCACTCGACCTGCTCGCCCCGCTCCGCGCCCACAAGGGCAAGCGCCGTTCGATCGGCCTTGATGACGCCACGGTGTTGCGCTTTGCCGCCAGCCATCCCGAGCTGGCCGCGGCGATCGAAGCCGCTGCCGCCGAATACGCCAGGATCAAGGACGACTTCACCGACTTGCTGGACCTGGACGAAGACGCGCAGGTGCAGGCGGTGCAGGCTGGTTTCGTCAACTTCTATCCGCAGGACGCGGTCAATCCCTACGTCGCGCTTAGCGCCCGTGGCCCCTGGATCATCACCCTCAACGGCGCAGTCCTGTACGACACCGGTGGCTACGGCATGCTCGGCTTCGGCCACGCACCGCAGGCCATCCTCGACGCGATGGCCAAGCCGCAGGCGCTGGCCAATATCATGACCCCGAGCCTGTCGCAGCTGCGCTTTACCCGCGCCCTGCGCAAGGAAATCGGGCATTCGCGCAGCGACGGCTGCCCGTACACGAAGTTCATGTGCCTCAACTCGGGCTCCGAGTCGGTGTCGCTGGCTGCACGCATCGCAGACACCAACACCAAGGCGATGACCGACCCGGGTGCACGATATGCCGGCCGCAAGGTCAAGCGCCTGGTGGTCAAGGGCAGCTTTCACGGTCGTACCGACCGCCCGGCGCTGTACTCCGATTCCAGCCGCAAGAATTACCTGAAGTTCCTCGCCAGTTATCGCGGCGAAGACAGCGTCATCGCGATCGAGCCCTACGACGTCAGCGCACTGAAGCAGGCGTTCGCCGATGCCGACACCAACGGATGGTTCATCGAAGCGATGTTCCTGGAACCGGTGATGGGCGAAGGCGACCCGGGCCGCGCCGTGCCCGTGGCGTTTTACACCGCTGCGCGCGCGCTGACCAAGGCACACGGTTCGCTGCTGCTGGTGGATTCGATCCAGGCCGGGCTGCGTGCCACCGGGACCTTGTCGATCGTTGACTATCCCGGTTTCGAAAGCCAGGAAGCACCGGACATGGAGACCTACTCCAAGGCGCTCAACGCCGGCCAGTATCCGCTGTCGGTGCTCGCCGCCAATGAACGTGCCGCGTCGATTTACGCCCGCGGCACCTACGGCAACACCATGACCGCCAACCCGCGCGCACTCGACGTGGCCTGCGCGGTGCTGGCGCAACTGACGCCGGAGTTGCGCGCCAATATCCGCGAGCGCGGCAAGCAGGCGATTGCCGGGCTGGAAGCGCTCAAGGTCGAACTCGGTGGCCTGGTCACCAAGGTCCAGGGCACCGGTCTGCTGTTTTCCTGCGAACTGGCACCGCAGTTCAAGGGCTACGGTGTTGGCTCCAGCGAAGAGTGGCTGCGCGAACGCGGCCTGGGCGTGATCCACGGTGGCGAGAACTCCTTGCGCTTCACCCCGCATTTCTCGATCGACGAACCGGAGTTGCGACTGGTATTGCAATTGGTGAAACGCGCATTGGTCGAAGGCCCGCGCCAGCAGCAAGCCGCGTAAGCGCATGAAAGTCGTCGAAGTCCGCCACCCGCTGGTCCAGCACAAGCTGGGCCTGATGCGTCGCGTCGACAGCAGCACCAAGGACTTCCGCGAACTGGCCTGCGAAGTCGCAACCCTGCTCACCTACGAGGCCACGGCAGACCTTGAGACCGAACACACCACGATCGATGGTTGGGCTGGCGAGATCGAGGTGCCACGGATCAAGGGCCGCAAGGTCACCCTGGTACCGATCCTGCGTGCAGGCCTGGGCATGTTGCCCGGGGTGCTGAACCTGATCCCGGCCGCCAAGGTCAGCGTGGTTGGCATGCGCCGCGACGAGGCGACGCTGGTGCCGGAGACGTACTACGAAAACCTGGTCGGTGACATCGCCGACCG
>JBDSOZ010000072.1:0-9814 GCA_039914555.1 Luteimonas sp. | reverse complement strand
GCGCTGACCAGGGCGACTCGGTTGTCGGCGCGGGTTTCCCTCACCTTGCAGTCGGCTCCGGCGATTGCGTCAGCAGGGTCGCCTTTTCCACTTTCGCCTCGGTGCGCAGGCGTTGCAGGATCCGCAGCACGGCGTCGTAACGCACTTCACCGTCACCGGCGACAAACACCACCAAACCCGGGTTGTTGGCACGGAACGCGGTGACCCGCGCGATCAGGGCGTCTTCCTCGAGCGCGACCTTGCTGGTGGCGCCCTGCTCGTCACGCTGGATCAGGGACAAGGCACCGTCGTTGCCCAACTGGACCACCACTTGCTGCTTGGGTTGTTCGACGCTTGCGGCCGCCACCTGCGGCAATCGCACATCGACCCCTAGGTTCAGCAGCGGTGCGGTGACCATGAAGATGATCAGCAGCACCAGCATCACGTCGATGTAGGGCACCACGTTGATCTCGGCCTTGAGCTTGCGCTTGCGGATGCGCCGGCCGGTCGCAGTCATGGCCATCGGTCAGGCCTCGTCTGCGTGGGCCTGCCGCTGCAGGATCGAAGAGAATTCCTCGGAGAAAGTGTCGTAGCGCACCGACATCCGCTCCACCCGGGTAGCAAACCGGTTGTAGGCCCAGACCGCAGGAATTGCCGCGAACAGGCCCATCGCGGTCGCGATCAGTGCCTCGGAAATGCCGGGCGCCACGGTCGCGATCGTCGCTTCCTTGACGTTGGCCAGGCCCTGGAACGCGACCATGATTCCCCACACTGTGCCCAACAAGCCCACGTAGGGTGCGATCGAACCAACGTTGGCGAGGAACTCAAGGTTGCGTTCCATGCCATCGAGCTCGCGCGAAACCGCCGCGCGCATCGCCCGTTGCGCGCCTTCCAGCTGGATCCGGCTCTCGACGCCGCGGCGGTGGCGGATATGGTTGAACTCGCGAAACCCGCCTTCGAAGATCGACTCCAGTCCGCCGATTTCATGCTGGTGACCGGTGGCATCGGCGTAAAGCTTGGACAGTTCGGCGCCAGACCAGAAACGCTCTTCGAATCGATCGGCTTCGTTCTCGGCGCGGTCCAGCACCCGCTTCTTGCGGAAGATGATCACCCAGGAAGCGATCGAACCGAATAGCAGCAACAACATCACCAGTTGCACCGGGATGCTTGCGTGCAGGATCAGCGCGAGCATGTCGATGCCGTTGTGGGCGGTGGATGGATCGATGGGCTGCTGCATCAGTCGCTTGCCTCCAGGGCCTTGAATTGTTGGTAAAGCAGGTCGGGGATCGGGCGCGGACGGAAATCGCCGGCACCCAGTGCCGCGATCCGCACCGTCGCATCCAGCAACAACACGCCGTCGCGGCGGATTTCCTGTGCCATCACCAGGCTCGCGCGCCGACATTGACGCAGTTTGACCGTCGCCACGAGCGCATCGTCCAACCTCGCCGGCAAACGGAAGTCGATTTGCATCGCACGCACCGCGAACACCAGATCGTGTTCGTTGCGCAGCACCTGCTGGCCCTTGCCCAGCGCGCGCATCCATTCGCTGCGCGCGCGTTCGAGGAACGCCAGGTATTGCGCGTGGTAGACCACGCCGCCGGCGTCGGTATCTTCCCAGTAAACGCGGATCGGGTGGCTGAACATCAGTTAAGAGTGGGGCTGCAGGCCAAGATGCTGGTAGGCCTTCAACGTCGCCATCCGGCCGCGTGCGGTGCGCATCAGGTAACCCTGCTGGATCAGGAATGGCTCGACCACGTCCTCGAGCGTACCTCGCTCCTCGCTCAGGGCCGCCGCCAACGATTCCACCCCGACCGGGCCACCATCGAAGGCCTCCACGATCGTTCGCAGCAGGCGTCGGTCCAACTCGTCGAAGCCCTGTGGGTCGACCTTCAGCATTTCCAGCGCCGCTGCGGCGACCGCATCGTCGATATGGCCCTCTGCGCGCACCTGCGCGTAGTCGCGGACCCGCCGCAACAAGCGGTTGGCGATGCGCGGAGTTCCGCGCGCACGCCGCGCGATCGCGACCGCGCCCGCCGGTTCGCAGGCAATTCCAAGGATCTGGGCACTGCGGCGCACGATCCGGGTCAGGTCTTCGACCTCGTAGAACTCCAGCCGTTGCACGATTCCGAAGCGGTCACGCAGCGGTGCGGTCAACAGGCCAGCACGAGTGGTTGCACCGACCAGGGTAAACGGCGGCAGGTCGAGCTTGATCGAGCGCGCGGCCGGGCCCTCGCCGATCATGATGTCGATCTGGAAGTCTTCCATCGCCGGATACAGCACCTCTTCCACGATCGGGGAGAGTCGATGGATCTCGTCGATGAACAACACATCGTTGGGTTGCAGGTTGGTCAACAGGGCAGCGAGGTCACCGGCCTTTTCGATCACCGGCCCGGACGTGACCCGCAAGCCGACCCCGAGCTCGTTGGCGATCACGTGGCTCAGGGTGGTCTTGCCCAGGCCAGGCGGCCCGAAAATCAGGACGTGGTCCATCGCTTCGCCACGGCGTTTGGCGGCCTCGATGTAGACCGCGAGCTGCTCGCGCACGGGCTGCTGGCCCACGTACTCATCCAGGCGCTTGGGCCGGATCGAGACCTCGGCGGCTGCGTCCTCGTGGGTGGCGTCTGCGGTGATGAGGCGGTCGGTCATGGCGCCATTATGGCGTCAGATCTCCACCTGCGCGCCCAGCTCCACCAGCCGGTTGCCGGGGATCCGGAAGAAGGTGGTGGCCGGCGCCGCGTTGCGGTGCATGACCGCGAACAGCTTGTCACGCCAGAACGGCATGCCCCGGCGCTTGCCTGCAACCACGTTTTCGCGGCTGGCGAAATAAGTCGTGTCCATCGGATCGAAGTAAATCCCGCCCTGGTCGCAGGAACGCATCAGTGCCAACGGCACATCCGGTGTCTCCATGAAGCCGAACCGGATCAGCACCTGGAAGAAATCATCACCGATTTCGTCGATTTGCAAGCGCGCACCTCGCGCCGCATACGGCACGTTCAAGGTCTTCACCGTAAGGAATACGTTGCGTTCGTGCAGGACCTTGTTGTGCTTGAGGTTGTGCAGCAGCGCCTGCGGCACCATGCCAAGCTGGGCGATCAGGAACACCGCCGTGCCCGACACCCGCACCGGCGGCGCCAGCATCAAGCCCGGCAGGAAGGTATCAAGCTGGATGCCTTCCTTGCGGATCTCCTGGTACAGCAACTCACGGCCGCGTCGCCACGTGCGTAGCACGGTAAACACGGTCAGCCCGAGGATCACCGGGAACCAGGCGCCATCGAAGAACTTGACTCCGTTGGCGACCAGGAACGCGACGTCGATCACGACAAATACTGCACACAGCGGCAGCACCCAGCGCCGCGCGCGCAACCAGGTTGCACGCGCGACCAGTGCCAGCAACAAGGTGTCGATCAACATCGTGCCCGACACCGAGACGCCATAGGCCGACGCCAGTGCCGTTGCGCTGCCGAACATCAGCACCAGCAGGATGACCGCAACCATCAGCGCCCAATTGACCCACGGGATGTAAATCTGGCCGATCGTGTCCCGCGACGTATGGCGGATCTCCATGCGCGGGATGTAGCCCAACTGCATCGCCTGCCGAGCCACCGAGAAGGCACCGGTAATCACCGCCTGCGAGGCAATCACCGCGGCTGCCGTGGCCAGAAGCACCATTGGCATTCGCCCCCAATCGGGCACGCCGCGATAAAACGGATTCTGGATGGCCGTGGGGTCTTCCAGCACCAGCGCGCCCTGGCCCATGTAATTGAGCATCAATGCCGGCAACACGAACCAGTACCAGGCGTGGCGGATCGGTCGCGCGCCGAAATGACCCATGTCCGCGTACAACGCTTCGCCGCCGGTGACCGCCAGCACCACCGCGCCGAGGATGAAGATGCCGTGGATGCCATGGTTGGCGAAGAAACGCGCCGCATACCACGGATTCAGCGCCTTGAAGACCTCGGGTGCGTGGGTGATGTTGTGGATGCCAACGACCGCCAGGGTCACGAACCAGACCAGCATGATCGGGCCGAACAGGCGCCCAACCTTGGCCGTTCCAAACCGCTGCGCGGCGAATATCCCCACCAGCACGATGATGGTCAGCGGCACCACCCAGTCACCCAGCTGCGGTGCCGCGATCTCCAGGCCTTCGATCGCCGACAACGTGGTGATGGCTGGGGTGATGACGCCGTCGCCAAAGAACAGTGAGGCGCCGAATATGCCCAGGATGCCCACGACGTATGCCGACCGCGAGCCTTGCGGCAAGGTGCGCTGGGCCAGCGCCATCAGTGCCATGATCCCGCCCTCGCCGTCGTTGTCCGCACGCATGATGATGGTCACGTACTTGATGGTGACCACGATCGTCAACGCCCAGAACACCAGCGACAGGATGCCGAGCACGGTGTCGTGGTTGGCGATCAGTCCGTAGTGCGGACTGAATGCCTCCTTCAACGTGTACAGCGGGCTGGTACCGATGTCACCGAAAACGACGCCGATGGCGCCAACCATCAGCCCGGCAAGCCCGGCCGGCGCGCGCTTGTCGCCTGGGCCGTGCGCAGGATTGCCGGCATTACTGGTGGGTGGAATCTGGGGGCTCGACATGGGGTTCCTGGAGCAGCGGCGGCTCAGCGAAGCGCGGACTTTAGCGCCTTGCGGATGATCGCGGCGGCCTCGTCGCCTGGCGCGACCGCATCGCGCGCCATGCGCGCGGCCTCGGCGGGCTTGTAGCCGAGCTGCTGCAAGGCCACCGTGGCTTCGGATTGGGGATCTCCGGCCCCGGCGTGGCCCGCGAGTGGACCACCACCGGTGCCGAAGTCCGCGGCACGGTCGCGCAACTCCACCACCATGCGTTCGGCGGTCTTCTTGCCGATCCCCGGGATTCGGGTCAGGGCGGTGACGTCGCCGGCCTGCAACAACCGCGCGAATTCGTCGACGCTGGCCCCAGACAACACCGCAAGTGCGATCTTTGCGCCGATTCCGGACACCTTCTGGACGTCGCGGAACAACCTTCGCTCGCCCTCGCGCAGGAATCCGTACAGCGCGACGCTGTCTTCCTTCTGCGCGTAATGCGTGAACAAGGACACCTCGTCGCCGACTTTTGGCAGGTCGTAGAAGGTGCTCATTGGCGCCTCCAGTTCGTAACCGATGCCATTGACGTCAACCACCAGCCAAGGCGGCTGCTTGTGCGCGAGGATGCCCCTGATCCTGCCAATCATGCTGGACGTCCGCTCATGCGCCGCGCCTCCGCAACAAGTCCGTGCTGACGCCGGTGCGATTGGCGGTCGCGCTCATGTGCGCGTGGGTCAGGGCCACCGCCAGTGCATCGGCGGCATCGGCCTGCAGCTTGGCATCCGGCAAGTTGAGCAGCAGGCGCACCATGTGCTGCACCTGGACCTTGTCGGCGGCACCGCGGCCCACCAGCGATTGCTTGATCAGGCGGGGTGCGTATTCGCTGATCGGCAGCTTGCGCCGCACCACGGTTGCCAACGCAGCACCACGCGCATGACCCAGCTTCAACGCCGAAGTCGCGGACTTGTCCATGAACACGGTTTCGATCGCGACCTGTTGCGGCTGCCACTCATCGAGCAACGCCTCCAGGCCCTCGCAAAGCAATCCAAGCCGCGACGGGAAGTCCTCGGCACCCAGCAGTACCAGCGCCTGTGCATGCACGTAGCGGCAGCGGCCGGTGGCATCAACGTCGATCACGCCGACTCCGGTCCGTTGTGAACCCGGATCGATGCCGAGGATCCGGGTCACGATGGCGTTGATGTCCACGCGTCCGCGCCAAGCTCGGCGTTTGAGTGGACCGACTGCACGTCGTCCATGTCCTCGAGCCAATGCAGCAGCTTGACCACTTGTTGGGCCACCTCACCTTCTGCGGCGATGTCGTTGTCCGCGCGCAGGGTGACTTCGGCGAGGTCAGGGGTGCAGCCAGCCGCTTCCATGGCCGCCTTCACTTCAGCAAGAGCGTCCGCAGCAGTGATGACATCGATCGCGCCATCCTCCGGGTACACGACGATGTCATCGGCACCGGCCTCGATCGCGGCCTCGGTGACTTTTTCTTCGTCGGCACCGGCCGCGTACGACAACACTCCGAGCTTGTGGAACATGAACGCGACCGAGCCTTCGGTGCCCAGGTTGCCACCGAACTTGGCAAAGGCGTGGCGCACGTCGGCCACGGTCCGCACCCGGTTGTCGGTGAGGCAATCCACGATCACCGCAATGCCGCCGGGGGCGTAGCCTTCGTAGCGGATCTCCTCGTATTCGACGCCTTCTACCGCGCCGGTCGACTTCTTGATCGCACGCTCGATCACGTCCTTGGTCATGTTGGCCGACAGACCCTTGTCGATGGCGCTACGCAAGCGCGGGTTGCCGCCGGGATCACCGCCGCCGGTGCGCGCGGCGACCGAGATCTCGCGGATGATCTTGGTGAAGATCTTGCCGCGACGCGAGTCCTCGGCGTTCTTGCGCCCTTCGATGGACGGTCCTCTACCCATGGATTCCAGTCTATGCGGTGGAAAGGACGCGATTTTACCGCGTCCCGGCCTGCTCCGTGGGATGGTCAAAGTGCCCATGGCGAAGGAAAGCGACGACCTGGGACGCCGCTGCGGCCGAGAACAGCAGGCCGCTATGGCTGGCGTCCACAACGATATGGTCAGCGATGCCTTCCAGCTTCGTCTCCGCCACTGCCACCGTACCGTCGTGGTCGCTGTCAAACGCGGCAAACAGGGCCCCCAGGCCATGCTGCACCCGGCCTGCAATCACCCCGACTTGGGTATTGCCGCGCCAACATTGGACGCCCTGTTGCAACAGGGACGCGCTCCGTCCGAGCAGGCTCGCCGCCGGTGCCCAGCGCAGCATCCCGGTGGCTGCACCGCTGCCGGTCAGGGGCGAACCCATGCAAACCACCCGCGCCACCGGCAATGCCGGCGTTTCGCACAAGGCCTGCAGTGCGATCAGGCCACCCAGGCTGTGGGCAACGATGTCGACTTCGTCGCCAGCTCGAAGCAATTCGACCAACCGCGGCACCGCGAGATCGGGGCCGTCCGCGATGCTGTGGTAGGCAAACGTTTCCGGGGCAAAGCCCTGCGCCTGCAATTGGCTCGCAAGCCAATGCATGGACGCGGCAGGCATCCACAAGCCGTGGAGCAGGATGACGCGTCGCGGCTGGTGATCCTGCTCCATGCCGCGGGTTCTACCCTATCGCCTGGCGACGGAACATGAATTCGAGGTCGCGCACCCGACCGACCGGGAATTCGTATTCGCCAGCCTTGCTGAATCCGTACCGCGAATAAAAGCGCTGTGCGCCTTGGTTTTCCGACCACACGCTGATCCACAGGGTGCGCGGTCCATCGCGCAGCAACCATGCGAGGGTCATATCGAACATGCGTGCGCCCCAACCATCGTTCTGGACCGAACTGTGCAGGTACAAACGCTTCAACTCTCCATCGCCGGCATCAGCGTCAGGATGCGGCAGGCCACAGGCCCCTGCGACCGCATAACCCACGGCGATTCCTGCATCCTCCAGCAGCCAGGCGGCATACCGCGGATCTTCGAGGTAGCGGGCATACGCTGCAGGCGAATGGCTCTCGGCCAGGAATGTCGCGAGGTCTTCAGGCGGATACAGGTGACCGAAGGTCTCGACGAACGTGCCGATGCCGACGGCCGACAGCGCTTCTGCGTCGGCAACCGTCGCCAGTCGGATCTGCGGCGCCATGCTCAGGCCTTGGCGGGCTTGGGCCGCACGGCGATGTGGACTTCAGCCAGTTGCACGTCCGGGACCGGCGACGGCGCGCCAGTCATCAGGCATTGCGCAGTGGTGGTCTTGGGGAACGCGATCACGTCACGGATCGACTCGGTGCCAGCCATCAGCGCGGCAATGCGATCGATGCCGAATGCAATGCCGCCATGCGGCGGCGCGCCGTAGCGGAGCGCGTCAAGCAGGAAGCCGAATTTTGCCTGCGCTTCGTCCGCGCCAATGCCAAGCAGCGCGAACACTGCACTCTGCATCGAGGAACGATGGATGCGGATCGAACCGCCGCCAATCTCGTTGCCGTTGAGGACCATGTCGTAGCCACGGCTGACCGCGGTGGCGGCGTTGGCGCGCAGGTCGGCCTCGTCGTCCACGGCAGGTGCGGTGAACGGGTGATGCAGGGCAACGTAGCGTTGTGCTTCATCGTCCCATTCAAACATCGGGAAATCAGTGACCCACAATGGAGTCCAGCCGTCACCGACCAGGCCGAAGTCCTTGCCGGCCTTGAGGCGTACGGCACCCATGAAATCGCACACGGTCCGGTACGGGCCCGCGCCGAAGAACACAAGGTCGCCGTGACCGGCGCCCACCGCCTGCAGCAACGCCGCAAATCCGGCTTCGTCGAAGAACTTCGCGATCGGCGAACTCACCTCGCCAGCATCCGACAACTTCACGTAGGCCAGGCCCTTGGAGCCATATTTCGCGGCATGTTCGGCATATTCATCGATCTGCTTGCGCGACAACCTGGCGCCGCCCGGGATCCGCAGCGCGGCAACGCGGCCGCCATCGGCCACGGCCCAGTCGGTGAATACCTTGAAGCCGCTGCCCTTCACCAGTTCGGCGACATCGACCAGCTCCAGCCCGATCCGCAGGTCCGGTTTGTCAGAACCGTAACGACGCATCGCTTCGGCGTAGGTGATGCGCGGGAACTGGCCAAGCTCCACGTCCATCACTTCGCGGAACACATCGCGGATCATCGCCTCGGTGGTGTCCTGCACCACTCGTTCGTCGACCCAGGCAAACTCCATGTCAAGCTGGGTGAATTCCAGTTGGCGATCAGCACGCAAGGCCTCGTCGCGAAAGCAGCGCGCGATCTGGTAGTAACGGTCGAAGCCGGCAACCATCAGGATCTGCTTGAATAGCTGCGGTGATTGCGGCAATGCATAGAACTCGCCGTCGTGCATGCGCGCGGGCACCAGGAAGTCGCGCGCGCCTTCGGGCGTGGCCTTGGTCAGGATCGGGGTCTCGATGTCCTGGAAGTCGCGTGCGTCGAGCCAACGCCGCAACGCCTGCACCAGCTTGATCCGGGTGCGCATCATGCGCTGCATCTTTGGGGTGCGCAGGTCGAGATAGCGGTACTTGAGGCGGATGTCTTCGCCAGCGTTCTCGTGGGCGTGGAACGGCAGTGGTTCGGCCTTGTTGAGGACTTCGATCCGGGTTGCCACCACTTCCACCTGGCCGGTCGGGATTTTCGGGTTGACGCTCTGGCGACGGCGGACGCGGCCGGTGACGCGCAGGCAATCTTCATAGCCCACCTTGGCCGCGGTGGCGACCACCTCGGCATTGCCGTCGGCATCGGACTGCTCGGCCACCACCTGGACAATGCCTTCGTGGTCGCGCAGGTCAATGAAGCAGAGGCCACCCAGGTCGCGGGCGACGTCGGCCCAACCGCACAGGACGACTTCCTGCCCGAGCAAGGACTCGTCGATCAGACCGCAGAAATGGGTACGCATGGGAAAAAGCCGCAAAGGACAGCTTTCATTCTAACTCGGGGGAATCCCGAGCTAACTCGGGAGAAGTCTCGAGCCCGGGTCTTCGGGGTGGGCCGCCGCGATCACGTGGGCATCAGTCGGGGGACGCCGTGAATACGTCCATGTAGGCTTTTTGGCGACATCCATGTCGCCAGAACCCCCGGCTGATACCCACGCGCTCGCAACGGCTATCGCGTATGGGTGCTTCGACTTCTTGTGGCAGAAGACAGTAGCTTCAATCTCGCTTGGCGGCGTGCAGCGGGGATCCTGGATCCCGAAGCGGCCATGGATGGCCGCGGCCGCGACCTCAGTCAGGATGACTGGAGGGAGCGGCGGG
>JBDSOZ010000042.1:0-4226 GCA_039914555.1 Luteimonas sp. | reverse complement strand
AGTCCAACGCGATCGTGTATGCGAAGGATGGCCGCACCATCGGCGTCGGCGCCGGGCAGATGAGCCGGGTGTATTCGGCGCGCATCGCCGGGATCAAGGCCAATGATGCAGGCCTCGTGGTGCCAGGTTCGGTGATGGCGTCCGATGCCTTCTTCCCGTTCCGCGACGGCATCGATGCCGCCGCCGACGCCGGCATCCAGGCGGTGATCCAGCCCGGCGGCTCGATGCGCGACAGCGAGGTGATTGCCGCCGCCGACGAACACGGTATCGCCATGGTGTTCACCGGCATCCGCCATTTCAGGCACTAGGCGATGAAGGTCCTGGTGATCGGCTGCGGTGGTCGCGAACACGCGCTGGCGTGGAAGCTGGCGCAGTCATCGCGGGTCACCCAGGTGTTGGTCGCGCCTGGCAATGCTGGCACCGCACGCGAACCCAGATGCCGCAACGTCGATGTGGCTGCCGACGACATCGATGGCCTGTTGACGTTGGCCGAAGCCGAGGATGTCGCGATCACCGTGGTCGGCCCCGAAGGACCACTGGTCGCGGGCATTGTCGATCGCTTTCGCGCTGTCGGCCGCCGCATCTTTGGTCCCACCGCCGCTGCAGCACGGCTGGAAGGCAGCAAGGCCTTTGCCAAGGAATTCCTCGCACGCCACGGCATACCGACTGCGTACTACGCCGTGCACACCGATGTCGACGCCGCACTGGCGTACGTCCGCATCAAATCCATCGAGAGCGGGGGCGCGCCAATCGTGGTCAAGGCCGATGGCCTGGCTGCGGGCAAAGGCGTGATCGTTGCAATGACGCTGGCGGAAGCCGAGGCTGCCGTGCGCGACATGCTCGCCGGCAACGCCTTTGGTGCCGCAGGCGCGCGGGTGGTGATCGAGGAATTCCTCGACGGCGAGGAAGCCAGTTTCATCTCGATCGTCGATGGCACTTGTGCGTTGCCAATGGCCACCTCGCAGGACCACAAGCGCGTCGGCGATGGCGATACCGGCCCCAACACCGGCGGCATGGGCGCTTACTCGCCGGCGCCGGTGGTGACGCCGGAAATCCATGCACGGATCATGCGCGAGGTGGTCGAACCGACCGTGCGCGGCATGGCCGCCGACGGTGCGGCATTCACCGGCTTCCTGTATGCGGGACTGATGATCGACCAGGCCGGTGCGCCGAAGGTGATCGAATTCAACGTGCGCTTTGGCGACCCGGAAACCCAGCCGATCCTGATGCGCCTGCAGTCGGACCTGTTGGGGCTGCTCGAGGCGACCATCGATGCACGCCTGCAGGGCCTGCAGGCGCAATGGGATCCGCGCCCCAGCCTGGGCGTGGTGATGGCGGCCGAAAATTATCCCGGCACGCCCCGCACCGGCGACGTCATCCACGCGATCGACGCGCCCGAGGTCGACGACACCCAGGTTTTCCACGCCGGCACCCGCCTGGAAGGCGAACAGGCCGTCACTGCCGGCGGCCGCGTGCTGTGCGTGTGCGCCTTGGGTGACAGCGTGGCCGAGGCGCAACGCAAGGCCTACGCCAGAGTCGACGCAATCACCTGGCCGGGCGAGTACCACCGCCACGACATCGGCTGGCGGGCAATTGCGCGCGAGCGTGGCGAAGGCGAACCAGGCCCACGCTAGGCGCTGCGATCGGCCTTCAGTGCCAGGGTCACCACCAAGTCACGCACCAACTTGCGTTGCGCGGTCGGCAGGCTGAGATAGGCGTCGATCATTGCTCGCTCCGCGGTCGTCAGCGCCTCCCACGTCGGCCTGCCCTCGCCCACCCGCGGCTTGCCGCCGTACTGGAGCTCGTAGGGATCCAGCCCGACGATCGCGGCCAGTACCCGGATTTTGTCCTGGCGCGGGATCGCCTTGCCGTTAAGCCAGCCGGAAATCGCCTGCGTCGTCACGGGAGCACCGGCGTAGCGCGAATTGAAGCGCTTCTCCAGGACCGCGGCGCTGGGCTCGACCCGCGCCTCCTTCAGGGCCGACCGTAATCGCGCTGAAAATTCCGCTTTCTCGTCCTTCATGGAACAGGACGTTAGGTTGCCCACGCTTGGGTATTGGAAGTTTTACTTTCTTTAGTTTGAAAGTATTGCTTGATAGCTACCTTCGGTAGCGATCGTGGCCCACGGATCCACGTGCGGCGTACCGAGACGTAGAAATGCCAATATTTGCTTTCTTCGACGCGAAATTTTTGCTTTCATCGTTGCCAACGCGGCACCCGACAAGACCATGCCCCTCCCGCCCCTGGAATGGATTCCACGGATCGTCGCCCACGGGCGGCGCCTGGCAAGGCGCGCCAGCGTCCGGGCCGCTTCGCCGGCGATCGCCCGCGGTGGCTTCGACATCGCTTGGCTGCAGGTCGACTGCCGCGCCACCGCCGATCGCGAATGCCAGCTCCGGCTTGCGACCCTGGCCGCACAGCTGGTGCTGGCACGCAAGCTGTTGCGCGAAGGTGGCAAAACCTGGCTCGACGTTGACCAAACCTGGATCCAGCACGCGCGAGCACTGCTGGATGCCATCCATGGCGCCGAAGCATTTGCAGCCCAGGTTGCCTGGCGACCCATGCCAAGGATGCGACGCATTGTCCTGGCCTTTCACAAACATGGCCGTGACGACAACTACATCCAACAACGTTTCCCCAACGTCGAAGCCACTAGCGGACGCCGCTACTGGCTGGATCTCGCCACCTGGCGGATTGACCCGTCGCAGTTGCAACGGATGCGGGCGGAAGGCCAGGTCGTGACTTCGAAAGCAGGCGTTGCCTACATCAAGCGCTACTTCATCGAACCTGCAAGCAAACACACTGCCACCGACCAGCCCACGCGCCTGGGCCGGGACGATCTGCCGGCGCAGCCCACGCTCGCACAGATTCTCCGCCATGCCTGCCCACCGGGCGGCGCAATCGCGGGATTCAGCCCGCACCCGGTGGCGTTCGCGCGGCTGGCATCGGAGTTGGGCCTGCACTGCACCAGCTTGGGCAGCGAGCCGTGAGATAAGCTTGGCGCCAGCACATGGCCGCGGCGGAACGCATGGCGCACAACCAGTTCCAACTGCTGCAGCAACGGCGTTTCCTGCCGTTGTTCGTGACCCAGTGCTTTGGCGCATTCAATGACAATGTGTTCCGGCAAGCGATCATCGGCCTGCTGTTCTGGATGCAAGCCTCGTCGCAGCAGCGGACGTTGTATGCGTCGCTGGCGCCGGCAATCTTCATCCTGCCGTATTTCCTGTTCTCGGCGACCGCCGGCCAAATCGCCGAGAAGCTGGAAAAATCGCGCCTGATCCGGATCACGACGGCGATGGAAATCGCGATCATGGCGCTGGCTGCGATCGCATTCGCGCTGCAGGCGCTGCCCTTGCTGCTGGTGGCATTGTTCCTGACCGGCGCGCAGTCGACGTTGTTCGGGCCGGTGAAGTATTCGATCCTGCCGGCGGTATTGCGTCCGGAAGAGCTTACCGGCGGCAATGGCCTGGTGGAGATGGGCACCTCGGTGTCGATCCTGGTTGGCATGATTGCCGGTGGGATGATCTTCGAACTGGCCGGCGCCAACGGCCCGATGGCTGCAGGCGGGTGCGTGATCGCCCTGGCCGTGGCCGGCAACCTGGTGAGCCGGATGATCCCGCCCGCGAGCGCCGGTGCACCTGACCTCGAAATCAACTGGAACCCGGTACCGGAGACCTTTGCCGTGCTGCGGATGGCACGCAAGCAATTGGCCGTGCGCAACGCGGTACTCGGGATTTCCTGGTTCTGGTTCGTCGGCACCGTGTTCGCCACCCAACTGCCCGATTACGCGGTGCTCAACCTGGGCGGATCGGCCACGCTGTATGTGTTTGCGCTGGCGTTGTTTTCAATTGGCACGGGCACCGGCTCGATGCTGTGCGAAAAGCTGTCGGCGCGCACGGTCGAGATCGGCTTGGTGCCGCTGGGTGCATTCGGCATGAGTGCGTTCCTGTTTGACCTGTATTTCGCCCGCAGCGGCACGGTCGCGGCAACTGGTCTCGATGTCGGTGGATTCCTGCGCCAGGCCGGAAGCTGGCGCATCATGCTCGACCTGGTCGGCATCGGTGTGTTCACCGGTTTCTTCGTGGTGCCGCTGTTTGCACTGGTGCAGACACGCACGCCAAAACACGAGCTGTCGCGCACGATCGGCGCGCTCAATATCCAGAACTCGGGCTTCGTGGTCGCCGCATCGCTGATTTGCCTGGCACTGCGACAGTGGGCCGGCTGGA
>JBDSOZ010000197.1:0-10791 GCA_039914555.1 Luteimonas sp. | reverse complement strand
CATTGGAAAAACCCAATCCCACGGCTGTATCCGCCTGACCAACTGGGACGTGCGTGCATTTGCATCGGCAGTCACTTCCGGAATGAACGTGGTACTGCAACCTTGAGGATGCAAGCATGAAGGGCGTCTTGCTGTTCATAGCCGGCTTGCTGGTGGGCGCCAATATCGTCTATTTCGTGATGCGCGGCCCTCCGGCGCCAATCCCGGTGCCGGAAAAGGCGACACAAGCGCCGGGCACAAGCGCCGATTCCGGACAGCTCCCCGCCGTTCAGGCCATCAAGCGCGGCGTTTCCATTCCGGATCCCGTGATTGCCACGCCAGCACTGCCGACCCCCGCGTCCATCCATTCCGCAAGCACGGCGTTACTGCTCCCGGTTGCCGGGATCCGGCCGTCGCAACTGCAGGATACGTATGCTGATGCCCGTGTTGGTGGCGTGCGCGTCCACGATGCGCTGGACATCATGGCGCCGCGTGGCACCCCGGTGCTGGCGGCGGTCGACGGCACGGTGGAAAAATTGTTCGACAGCGTTCCCGGTGGCCTGACCCTCTACGAGTTCGACGCGGATCGAAATCGTGCCTATTACTACGCGCACCTGGATCGCTATGCGGACGGCCTCGCCGAGGGCCAACAGCTCAAGCGTGGCCAAGTGATCGCTTACGTGGGCAGCACCGGCAATGCCAACAAGGACGCCCCCCACCTGCATTTTGCAATCTTCGTGCTGGGCCCGGAAAAACATTGGTGGCAAGGCACCCCAATCAATCCATATCCCTTGCTCCAGGATGCCGCGGTGGCGAAATAATCACCACTTCGATGCACCTGCGTCGGTGTATGCTCGCGGCCATGCATACACACCCGGGGCTGGCATGAAACGCTTCGCGCTCGCGGCGCCGCTGCTGGCTTTACTTCTGATTTCTGCATGCGGCACCGGCGGCCCGCCACGACGCGTGTCCGAGCCATCCGCAAACGTCCAGCAACTCAGCGTGCGCGCCAATGGCAGTTGGTCACTGGACCTACGGATCGACAATTTCAGCAGTGTGCCGATGCGCTTCGACACGATCGACCTGGCCATGACGATCAAGGGCCAAGCCCCCGTCGCCTTGAAGGCATCCCCGGGGTTCACCATCGGTCCCGAGTCGGCCGACGTGGCCACGATCCAGGTCGCGCCGCCCAGCGGGGCGAAAATCGCGATCACCGACGCACTCGTGCGCGGGCGCGCCATCGATTACCACCTGGAAGGCACCATCACCGCGACTCCGGAGAACGGCAAGCCGCGGACCTTCCCGTTCAAGCGCGACAACGCCCTGGCGCCAGTGCCGGGACTGCCGGGAGTGTTGCGCTGATGGCGGATTACCGCGCGCCCCTTGCCGACATGCGCTTCGTGCTGTTCGAGCTGCTCGATGTCGAGCCGCTGTTCGCGCGACTTGGGTTCACTGATGCCAGCCGCGACATCCTCGACGCCGTATTGGACGAAGGCGCGCGATTCACCGGAAGCGTGCTTGCGCCGCTCAATCGAGTTGGCGACGAATCCGGTTGCACCCTGGATCCGGACACTGGCGCCGTCACCACTCCGCCGGGCTTTGCTGCCGCGTACGCGCAATACACCGAAGCTGGTTGGGCCGGACTCTCCGCGCCAGCCGTCTACGGCGGCCAGGGCCTGCCGCAGACCGTCGGCATCGTGATCAAGGAAATGATCGATGCCGCCAACCTGGCCTGGGGCAACTTCCCGCTGCTCTCGCACGGTGCCGTCGAAGCGTTGCTCCATCATGGCGAGGAATGGCAGCGCCAGGCGTTCCTGAAGCCGATCGTGGAAGGCCGCTGGACCGGCACGATGTGCCTCACCGAACCCCATTGCGGCACCGACCTCGGGCTCCTGAAGACCAAGGCCGATCCCCTGGATGGCGGCGCATATGCCATCACCGGCACCAAGATTTTCATCACCGCCGGCGAGCACGACTTCACCGACAACATCGTCCACCTGGTGCTGGCGCGGTTACCCGATGCCCCGCCCGGCAGTCGTGGCATCTCGCTGTTCGCGGTGCCAAAGCTGAAGGTTGATCGCGATGGCAACGTTGGTGCGCGCAATGCGCTACGTTGCGGCGCACTCGAACACAAGATGGGCATCCACGGTTCGGCAACCTGCGTGATGAACTTCGATGGCGCCCAAGGCTGGTTGGTTGGCGAGCCACATAAAGGCCTGGCAGCGATGTTTACGATGATGAACAGTGCGCGCCTGGCTGTCGGCCTGCAGGGCCTGGGGCTGTCCGATCGTGCCCTGCAAGGTTCGCTGCCCTATGCGCGCGAGCGCTTGCAGGGACGCGCCCTGTCGGGTGCGAAGTTCCCGGACCAGCCAGCCGACCCGATCATCGTCCATGCAGACGTTCGTCGCATGTTGCTGACCCAGAAGGCGTTGGTGGAAGGCGGGCGTGCATTGGCCTACCACGCCGGGACACTGGTCGACATCGTCGCGCGCACAGCCGATCCCGGCGAACGCGAACGCGCCGACGCACTGCTCGGCTTCCTCATCCCGATTGCCAAGGGCTGCCTCACCGAGTGGGGGGTGGAATGCACCTACCAGGCAATGCAATGCTTCGGCGGCCATGGCTATATCGCCGAACATGGCATGGAACAGCTGGCACGCGATGCGCGTATTACCACCTTGTACGAAGGCACCACCGGCATCCAGGCAATGGACCTGGTTGGACGCAAGGTTCTGCACCTGCAAGGCGCCGGCCTGCGCGGGTTCCTGGAAATGATCGCGAAGTTCTGTGCGCAGCATGAAGGCGACGCCGACCTGGCCGCATTCGTGGTGCCACTGCGCGCCAAGGCCACCGAATGGCAAGCCCTGACCCTGGACCTTGCCCGCCGTGCGGGCAGCGATCCGGAGGAAGCCGGCGCTGCAGCCTTCGACTACCTGATGTATTCCGGTTACGTCAGCCTGGCCTACTGGTGGGCACGCAGCGTCGCCGCCGCGGCCGCATCTGCGCAATCGGAAGCCTTCAAGCGCGACAAGCGCGAGACCGCTGGTTTCTACTTTGCCCGGCTGCTGCCGCGCACCCTCGCCCACAAGGCGGCAATCGAGGCCGGCTGCGCCAGCATTCCCGTGCTATAAACTGTCTCCCCGATGGAGCCTGATCCAGCCAAGGTTCGCCCAACCAAGGTCCGCCTGGATTCAGTACGACTGCTGTCGCTGGATTCGCGTGGCCGGATTCTGGATTGGATGAGTTGGCAGGATGCGTCGTGTTTGTATGTTCGCGGTGCGGTGGCCTGGACCCTCGGCGACCCCTGTCTCAACATCCGGGGCGGCATCAATCGGAACACCGGTTGCCAGAGCTTGCTGCAACTGCACCCGATTGTCGCCGCGCGCAGCCACGCACGCGCGCATGCGCTCGACCCCACGCCCGCATTGACCAATGTCGCACTGTTCGCGCGCGACCAGCACCTGTGCCTGTATTGCGGCCGCGACTACAGTCGCCAGCAACTGACCCGCGACCACGTCATGCCTTTGTCGCAAGGCGGACGCGATACCTGGGAAAACGTGGTTGCCGCCTGCTTCCACTGCAATTCGCGCAAAGGGGGACGGACGCCCCAGCAAGCATCGATGCCGCTGCTGGCGATCCCGTACCGGCCGAGCTGGATTGAGCACCTGATCCTGTCCAACCGCAATATCCTGGCCGACCAGATGGCTTTCCTGAAAAGCCACCTGCCCAAGCGCAATCCACGCTTTGCAGCGAATTGACCGTTAAACTCGCAGCCTGACCCCACAGGATCAAATGATGGCCCCCACCCTCGGCATGACCGGCATGGATCCGGCGACCGAAACCGCGCTCAAGGCTGCCTTCGAGCAAGCCAGGACCCGCCTGCATCGGCGCTGGCAACTGCTGCCGGAGAATGAAGCCGACCATGTTGTCGTCGACATGGACAGCATGTATGGCCCGATGAGCTGGCTGCGGCTGCATGCTGCGGGCAAACACGTGATTGGACTGACTTCGGCCCAGCGCACCCAGACCGATTTCCATCTGTCCCGGCCGTTCGACGCCGACACGGTTGCCGAGCTGCTGCAAGCTATCTCCGCCACCCTGCCCGAGGATGTCGACGTCCCCTTGCCGGTGCCCACGCCGGCTCCGTCCGCGCCGGCACCGACTCCTGCGCTGGCTGTTGATGAGATTGCACCTGCCGCGCCTGCCGCACCTGCCGCGCCTGCCGCGCCTGCCGCGCCACGCGAGCGTAAATTTGCCGACTGGTTGGTGCGAGGTGCGCTTCCGGCACGTGCACGGTTTTCACGCGACGGCTGCCCTGATCTCTACATCGACCCTGTGGCCCGCGAATACCATGGCCCGACAATGCTGAAGCCACTGGCCGCCTGTTACCAAGGCGCCGTCGAGGAGCAGGACTTCCAGCCGGTCGACGACAACACCTGGACCAGCCGTGTCGCTGCCCTGGGTCCGGCCCAACCACTCGCTCGCCTGCAATGGTTCGGCGGCCTGGTGACTGGTGGCGGCTCCTTGTTGCCCGGCTTCGATTCAGCGGGCCGTTACCAGTTAAGCAAGTGGCCGCAGACCGAACGCGAGTATCCCAAGCACTTCCGCATCGCCACGGCGATGATGAAAGGTCCGGCAACCCTGGAAGAAGTGGCTGCCAGCAGCGGCGTGCCCCTGTCCGAGGTTGTCGACTTCGTGAATGCCAGCCTGGCCACCGGTTATGCCGAATTGGTACCGGAACCTCCGGTCGAGCCGATCGAAACCGCGAAATCAAGCGGAATGTTCGGCCGCCGCAAGAAGTAACCAAGGGCTAAAATGGCGGGATGAACCCGCAGTCGCCAGGCCCGCAACCGTCGGCCACACCAATTCCTATCGATGCCGGTCGTTATCCGCACCTGGCCGGCATCAACGTGCCCGCCGACCTGCGCAAGCTCGACCCGTCGGCGATGCGGGAAGTGGCCAACGAACTGCGCGCCTACCTGATCGAATCCGTGGGCCAGTCGGGAGGGCATTTTGGTGCCGGCCTCGGGGTGATCGAACTCACCATTGCCTTGCATTACCTGTTTGACACCCCCGACGATCGCATTGTCTGGGATGTGGGCCACCAGGCTTACCCGCACAAGATCCTCACCGGTCGCCGCGACAACATCCGCAGCGTCAAGCAGAGGGACGGCATCGCCCCGTTCCCGAAGCGCGAGGAAAGCGTGTACGACACCTTTGGCGTGGGCCATTCGTCGACGTCGATCTCGGCCGCACTCGGCATGGCCATCGCCAATGCGCACGCAGGCAACCCGCGCAAGGTCGTGGCGGTGATCGGCGACGGCGCGATGACGGCTGGCATGGCGTTCGAGGCGCTCAACCATGCCGGCGGGATGGACCCGGAACCCGACATCCTGGTGATCCTCAACGACAACCGGATGTCGATCAGCGAAGCAGTCGGCGGCCTGACAAGGATGCTTGGTCGTGCCACTGGCAGCAACGCGCTCAACGCGATCCGCGAAGGCGGCAAGAAAATCCTCGGCGACAAGCGCAGCAGCGGGCCGGCACGCTTCATGCGCCGTTGGGAAGAGCATTGGAAAGGCATGTTCGTACCGTCCACGCTGTTCGAGGAGATGGGTTTCCACTACACCGGCCCGATCGACGGTCACGACATCGACGCGCTGTTGTCGACGCTGCGCACGCTGAAGAAGCTCAAGGGCCCGCAGCTGCTGCATGTGATCACCACCAAGGGCAAGGGCTACGAACTCGCCGAAGGCGACCAGATTGGCTATCACGCGGTCTCGCCCTTCGATCCCGAGCAAGGCGTCGTCAGCAAGCCAGGGACGACGCCGAAGAAACCGACCTATACCGACGTGTTCGGGGACTGGTTGTGCGACATGGCCGTCGCAGACCCAAGGCTGATGGCAATTACACCGGCGATGCGCGAAGGTTCCGGTCTTGTGCGCTTCAGCCGGGAACACCCGGCACGCTATTTCGACGTTTCCATCGCCGAGCAACACGCAGTGACGCTTGCGGCCGGCATGGCCTGCGAAGGCGCCAAACCCGTGGTGGCGATTTACTCGACGTTCCTGCAGCGCGGTTACGACCAGCTGGTGCACGACGTCGCAATACAGGGCTTGGACGTGTTGTTCGCAATCGACCGCGGTGGCGTGGTCGGTCCCGATGGCGCCACCCACGCCGGCAACCTCGACCTGTCCTACCTGCGGTGCGTGCCCAACCTGGTGGTGATGGCGCCTGCCGACGAAGAGGAATGCCGGCAGCTGTTGTCCACCGGTTTCCAGCATGACGGACCCGCCGCCGTGCGTTATCCACGCGGCAGCGGTCCCGGAGTCGCGGTGCAGTCGACCCTGGATACGTTGCCCATCGGCAAGGCGCAATTGCGCCATCGCGGCAACGGGATTGCGTTGCTTGCCTTTGGTGCGATCGTGACAGCGGCTGAACAGGTCGGCGTCGAGCTCGGCCTGACCGTGGTCAACATGCGCTTCGTCAAACCCCTGGACCGCGAACTGCTGCTGCAGCTGGCGCAGTCCCACGATGGCTTCGTGACGCTGGAAGACAACGTCGTCGCGGGTGGCGCCGGCAGTGGTGTCGCCGAACTGCTTGCTGCCCAAGGCATCACCATGCCGATGCTGCACCTGGGACTGCCCGACGCATTCCAGCACCACGCAAGTCGCGAACAGCTGCTGGCCGAAGCCGGCCTGGACGCCACCGGAATCCGGGCCGCCTTGCTGCAGCGCTGGCCACAGCTGGGCGAAGTTGCAACCGCTATTCGGGTGGGATGACCTCGTAGCCACGCGCTGCGAGCTTGGCCAGGTAGCCATCGGTAGACAGCAGGTTCTCGATTGGCAGTAACGCGAAGCTCGCGGTGTTGCCCGCCAAGGCCTTTTCAGCCGCTGCCAGCCAGGTCTTGCGCAGGTCCGCTTCCATCCCCTCCGCGCCGCGTTTGCGCAGCGCCGGCGATAGCAGCGCCGCATCGGCACAGGCACGGTTGTGGCTGGCCACGGTGAGCGCGCGCAATTGCGCCAGGTCACCGGTCGCCCAGGCATTCGCCAGCTCGCGGATGCGCTCCGGGCCGCCTTCAAGTTGCCGCAGCGTCGCGTCCATGCACGGAGCATCGTCCAGCTGCTCATGCTCGACTTCGGCCAGCAATGCTTTTGGATCCGTGACCTTTACTGATTTGCTCGGACGCGTTTCGCGCAAGCCGTGGTCCTTGACGGCGCGCGCGATGACCGGGCCGATGATGCCCGACGACACCAGGCCGTTGTCATCCAATGCTTCTTCCCACAGTTCGCCCGCGGCAAACAATGGTCGCATGCGCTCGGCACTGCCACCGCGCCCAAGATATTGCTGGCGCAACGGCAACCAGCGCGCATACAGGTCGGCGGGGAGAACCTCACGCAAGGTCTTGCCATCGGGGTTCTTGCGCGCGCCATACAATTTCGGGAGCAGGAACAGGCTGCGGAAGATACCGCCGGTATCGACCGACATGCCGATGCGCGGCGCATAAATCACTTCCTGCGATTCCGCCAATGCCTGCTCGACTTCGCCGGATCGCCACTGCATGCGCTTGGGCAGCGGTGACTGGGTGCCCAGCACCCACAGCACGTGCTCGCCCTTCACCACCTTCCACAGGCCGGGGCCTGGTTGTGAGCCGGACACGACCACGGCCGCTTCGGTGCGGATGTCGTCGGTCTGGACGATGTCAGCGGGAAGTACCTCCTGCGCGTGCGCACTAAACGCTGCCGACACGAACAGGCTGGCGAGGATCCATTGGCGCATGCGGTCTTCCTTTCCGGGGGGACTACGCTCGGACTCCAGGCTTGAGCCGGAGTTCCATACGGAAAGATGGTCGGGGTAGCCGGATTTGAACCGACGACCCTCTGCCCCCCAGGCAGATGCGCTACCAGGCTGCGCTATACCCCGACTTGGGCGCGAATTATAGACGACCCGGCGCTGGAGCGGAGCCAGGCCAGGCTCGGTCTTACCGGCGCAACAGCTGCAGGACCTCTTCGAGTTCCATCCGCACCTGGCGGACGATCTGCGAGCTCATCGTGGTTTCCTGCTTGGCATCATCACCGTCCAGGCGCAGGCGCGCACCACCGATGGTGTAGCCCTGCTCGTAAAGCAGGCCCCGGATCTGGCGCACCATCAACACGTCGTGGCGCTGGTAATAGCGGCGATTGCCGCGACGCTTGACCGGCTTCAGCGACGGAAACTCGGTTTCCCAATAGCGCAGCACATGCGGCTTGACGTCGCAAAGCTCGCTCACTTCGCCAATGGTGAAATAGCGCTTGGCCGGGATCGGCGGCAGTTCGCGGTTGCTGCCCGGATCAAGCATGCGTCACCCCGACGCCCGCGTAGGCCTCGACCCGTTCCTTGAGCTTCTGCCCGGGACGGAAGGTCACGACGGTGCGTGCGGTGATCGGGATTTCCTCGCCGGTCTTGGGATTGCGGCCCGGACGCTGGTTCTTGCGCCGCAGGTCAAAATTGCCGAAACCCGACAGCTTGACCTGGCGACCATGCTGCAGGGCCTCGCGCAACACGTCAAAAAAAGCGTCGACGAATTCCTTCGCCTCGCGCTTGTTCAGGCCGACGTCTTCATACAGCCGTTCGGCCATTTCTGCCTTGGTCAACGCCATTCCCTTCCCCTGCCGCAACTTCGATGAATACGTCCCACGATGGAGAACGCTAAGACCGGATCACGGCCCCGTGGTCGCGCTCCAGCGCCGCGGTCACGGAAGCCACCACGGCGTCCACATCGCGATCGGTCAATGTGCGCGATTCGTCCTGCAGAATCAAGCCCATAGCCACACTCTTGAATCCGGATTCCACGCCTTTGCCGGCGTAGCGGTCGAACACCAGGAGATCACGCAGGATCGGACCCGCAGCGGCCCTCACGCTGGCCGACAGGGTCGCCCAGGCCACGGCCTCGGCCACCACGAATGCAAGGTCGCGGCGTACCGACGGATACCGGGACAGGGCGGTCGCTTGCGGCAGCTCGCGCAGCAGCAACGCTTCCAGGTCCAATTCGAACGCAAAAATCTCCACATCCAGACCCAGCGTGCGCTGCAGGCGAGGATGCAGCTGGCCGATCCAACCGAGCTTGCTGCCATTCCTGAAGACATCCGCCGAACGCCCCGGATGCCCCCAAGCCGCCGAAGACGGACGATAGTCCAGTTCCGCGCGAGACAACGCGGCAAGGCTGTCGAGATCGCCACGCAGATCGTGGAAATCGAGCGGACGCGCGGCGCCGTCCCAGTGCTCGGCTTCGACGGCGCCGCAGGCAACCGCGGCCACCCGCAAGGTTTCGATCGGCGCCTGCCCTGCTTGGGTTGCAGCGTGGAATACCTTGCCGAGTTCGAACAACCGCACGCGCGGCTGTTGCCGGGCCACATTGCGCGCCAAAGCAGCCATCAGGCCAGGCAGCAGCCAGGTCCGCATGACCCCGAGTTCGGCGCTGAGCGGATTGGCCAGCGCCAGCGACCCTGCCTGCATTTGCCATTGCGCGAGCAGGCCGGCATCCACGAACGCGTAGTCAATTGCCTCGCGGTAATCCCGCGCAGCCAGTTGCCGGCGCACGTCACCCGCGTCGACCCTGGTTTCGGCGGGCGAAACCACGCGCATGCCGCCAACCGGCAAGGTTGCGGGGATCGCGGCATAACCGTGGATCCGTGCCACTTCCTCGATCAGGTCTTCCTCGATTGCCAGGTCGAACCGACGCACCGGCGGGGTCACCCACCAACCTTCGTCATTGGCAGCAACCTCCAGCCCCAACGCGCGCAGGATCCGTTCGACTTCGGCGTCGGCAATGCTGATGCCAAGCACGCGCGCAAGTCGCAGCCGGCGCAACCGCACCGGCTGCGGCTGCGGCAGGAATTCGGGCAACGCCGCTTCGACCACAGGACCGGGAGTACCACCGGCAATCTCCACGACCAGCCGGGTCGCGACTTCGATCGCGATGCGCGGCAATTCCGGATCCACGCCGCGTTCGAAGCGATGCGCGGCATCGGTATGCAGGCCAAGCTTGCGGCCACGGCCCATGATCGCAGCCGGCGCGAAGTGTGCGGCCTCGAGAAACACGTTGCGGGTGCTGGCGCCTACCTTGGTGTCGTTGCCACCCATGATCCCGGCCAGGCCAACCGCACGATCGGCGTCTGTGATCACCAGGAAACCAGGGTCGACCTTGACCTCGCTGTCATTGAGCAGTTGCAGGCGCTCGCCCGCACGTGCCCGCCGCACGCTGATCGGGCCTTTCAGCAGGTCACGATCGTAGGCGTGCAGCGGCTGGCCAAGCGCCAACATCACGTATTGGGTGACGTCGACCAACAGGCTGACTGGCCGCACCCCGCTGCGGCGCAAGCGCTCGGCCATCCACACCGGCGTCGGCCGATCCGCAGCCACCCCTTCGATCACCCGGCCGACAAAGCGCGGTGCATCGGCGCCCGCATCCAGCGCCACCGGCAATTGCGCCTCACAAAGAGCCGCGATCGGTGTCGTATCCATTGGCACCACTTGCGAACCAAATGCCGCAGCCACGTCGAACGCGATGCCGCGCACGCTGAAACAGTCCGCGCGGTTGGGCGTCAGCTTCAGCTCGAAGCATGCATCGGGCAGGCCGAGGTAATCCGCCAGCGGCGTGCCGAGAGGTGCGTCGGACGGCAGTTCCATCAGCCCGGAAGCGTCGGCATCGATACCGAGCTCCTTCGCCGAGCACAGCATTCCGTTGGACTCGACCCCGCGCAACGTTGCCGCCTGGATGGTGATGTCACCGAGTTTGGCGCCCACGGTTGCCAGCGGCGCGACCAGTCCCGG
>JBDSOZ010000180.1:0-2862 GCA_039914555.1 Luteimonas sp. | reverse complement strand
TCGCGGTCCCAACGCTGCAAGCGATCAACCCGCACTTCCAGCAACTTGACGTCGTCCCAGGTGGACACGGCCTGCATGCGGGTGGCATCGAACGGCAGCAAGGGTGCGACCAAATCGCGGAACGCCTGCAACGACTGCGCACGCAAGGCATCGCCGCTGCCCTTGCGGATCAGGTAGGCGCATTGCCAGGCATCATTCCGGTCCAGCATTACCAGCATCCGCCCGTGGGCAGGCGCGGCGTAGGTGTGGTCGATATCGCCGGGTTCGCGCGGCAGCCGGAACCAGAGCACATCCATGGGTGCGCCAAACGATTGCACCGCCATGCCCGCAGCTTCGCGCAGGGTCGAGTGGCGGCCGTCGCATGCGACCACCAGGTCGGCCTCGATCTCCAGCGCACCATCTGGGTCCTCGGCGCTGACCCCGCGAACGCGGCCCGTCGCATCGAACAACAAGCCGGTCGCAACAGTGCGCATGCGCAGGCCAAACCCGGGCAACGGGCGTCCAGCATCGGCGAGCATGTCGAGGAAGTCCCATTGCGGCACCAGCGCCATGAAATCGAACGGCTGCAGGCCGGAGAAATCACCGAACGGCACCTCGCCCTCGGCGAAGCGGATCCGGATCTGGTGTTCGCGCCGCTGTGGCAGGGCGTCGAAGGCAGCGCCCAAACCAAGCGCATGCACCACTTCCAAGGTAGAGGGGTGGACGGTGTCGCCGCGAAAATCACGCAGGAAATCGGCGTGCTTCTCCAGCACCAACACCTCCACACCGCCGCGCGCCAGCAGCAAGCCCAGCATCATCCCCGCAGGGCCACCGCCAACGATGCAACAACGGGTACGCAACCGTCTGGATTGCATGCGGCATTCCCGGTCTATGCGCGGGCGTTGCCCGCCGGAGCGATCAGTAGCGCGGCACGGTCAGTAACGCGGCACGGTCGGGTCGACCCCGGCCCAGGCGTCAATGCCGCCGGTGATGTTGTACACCTCGCGGAATCCGAGCTGGCGGAAGTGTTCTGCGGCCTTTGCGCTGCGTCCACCGTGGTGGCACATGAAGCCGATCGGCGTGTCCTTGGGCAAGGCTTCCAGGGCGGCGCTGCCATCGTCCAAGGTTTTGAAGCCACCCTTGAGTTGGGCGAGATCGCGCTCCTCCGGCGGACGCACGTCAATCAGGGTGAGCACGTTGCTGGCCAGCTTGCTGGCCGCTTCCAGCGGCGACAGTTCGCGCACCCTGGGCGGCGCGTTCGGATTTTCGATCACCAGGCCGCGACCGCGGATGTCGTCGGCCCAATCAATCGACATGCCTTCGGCGCGACGCGCCGAGGCCAGGTCGAACTGCAGGCGCATGCCGGCGACTTCGGTGGCGATGGCATTGGCGGCAAACGGCTCGGCTTGCAACTGGGCGTTGAAGCGCGGGTCAATGGATACTTTCAGTGCATAACCGTCGCCGGCGTCGGCCAGCGCCTGCCGCAGCATGTCGGCCGCAGCCGGGGCGATGGTCACCGAGGGCGGCGTCCGGTCCGGCGGTGGCAGCCCGATCGCGGTCTGCAATTCGCCGCTGGACGCCATCTGTTCGATGATGTCACTGCCGCCAACGAGTTCGCCGCCGACATACAGTTGCGGAATTGTCGGCCAGTCGCCGTAGGCCTTGATACCGTCGCGGATTTCAGGATCCGACAACACATCGACATGGGCGTAGTCGTCCAGGCCGATCGCCGCCAGCGCGCCCACGGCCTTGGCCGAGAAACCGCATTGCGGCGCACGCGGCTCACCCTTCATGAATAGCACCACCTTGTTGCTGGCAAGCAGCGTATCGATGCGCGCGCGGACGGCAGGGTCAAGCGACATGGCAAAGTTCCGGGACGTGGGAAAGTACATTCTACGCCGCCGTCGTGCATGATTCAGGGCGCATGGACCCGAACCTACGACTGCACCACCCGCCGCGCCGCCCGTATGCCTGGGTTTGGGCGCTGCTGCTGTCGCAAGCGCTGGTCGCATTGGCGTGGTGGTTGTGGGGCTGGCGGTTCGGCTTGCCCTTGCTGCTGGCTTCGCACCTGGCGTTCCTGTGGGGCACCTTGCGCCCGGGTTCGGCTTTGTTCGGTCCGGTGCTGACACGATTGCCGACCAGCGAGCTGATCGCGTGGCTCACCATCGACGATGGTCCGTCGGCCGACACCCTTGCGATGCTCGATCTGCTCGATGCACATCGCGCAAAGGCCACCTTCTTCGTCGTAGCGGAGCGCGTGCAAGCGCGACCGCAACTGGTGCGCGAAATCCTGCGTCGCGGCCATGACCTGGGTAACCACAGCGCCAGCCATCCGTCGAAGTGGTTCTGGGCCCTGGGTCCGCGGCGGATGGCGGGTGAGATCGAAGGCGCGCAGGCCACGTTGACTGAACTCAGCGGCACCGCGCCGCGCTGGTTCCGCGCCGTGGTCGGTTTCGCCAATCCGTTCGTGGCGGCACCGCTGGCGCGGTTGGGACTGACCCGGGTGGCCTGGAGTGCGCGCGGCTACGACGCCGTGGTTTCCGATCCAGGCAAAGTGGTTGCCCGGATCGAGCGCGACCTCAGGCCTGGCGCCATCATCCTGATGCACGAGGGTGCCGCGCATGGTCGCAATCTCGAGACGATGGCGCTGCTGCTGCAACGGCTGCAAGCGCGTGGTTACCGCTGCGTCAATCCGGCTTCGTGGCCAGCACCCGCCAATTGTTGAACGGCGTGCTGCCATACAGTGGCGTGAACTCGCAGGCCAGGCCGGCGCCTTCGAAGCGCGCGCGCAGGGCGCCTGCGTCCGGATAGCGCTGCGGCCCGGTAATCATCCAGCGCAACTTGCGCGACAGCACATCGATGCGGCGGGTGGTGCGCGCCCGC
>JBDSOZ010000153.1:0-3475 GCA_039914555.1 Luteimonas sp. | reverse complement strand
GGTCTTCCACGCACCGCCGGAAACGGTGGGCTTGACGATCAGTTGCGTGGCACCGGTGGCGTCGAACATCGCATCGACCTGGTCCTGGGTGACGCGATCGGTCCAGGTCGTCGGCGGGATCGCGACGCCGAGCGCCTGCATCGACGCGAGATAGCGTTTGTCGGAGTTGCTTGCCAGCACCGCAGGCGGATTGGCCATGCGTACGCCAGCGTCTGCCCATGCCGCGCACGCACGCAGCCAGCGCGCATGGTCCAGGTGGTAGCCCCAGGTGAGCAGCGGCAGGACCAACGGGTATTCGAGCAATGGCGAAGCGTCGTCGATATGCGCGGTCCATGGCGTCGGCACCACGGTGACGCCGGCATCGGCCAGCGCCACCGCGAGGCGCTCGAGCACGCCCGGCCAGGCGTCGGCGTAGGTGGCATCGGTCGGGTCAGGGGTGAGTACCGCGACGCGGTCGTTGGGGGTTGTCTGCATGGCCGCAAGTTTAACCAGCGCAGCGGGCTGCCGGCATTGCTCAGCAATTGCTGAGGATTGGCTCATGCCGCTCAGCAAGGGCGCGCGCACGCTGGCGACTCACCTGGATGGAAGGAGTTCGACGATGGCAGGCAATCGTTTGCGGGGCGTGATCTGGGGCGGCGCGGCAGCGCTGTTCCTGGTGCCACTGGTGGCCATGCAGTTCACCGACGAAGTGGCGTGGACCGCCTCCGACTTCGTGTTCTGCGCGGTGATGTTGGCTTTGGCTTGCGGGGCTTATGAGTTGGGGACGCGGCTGTCGCCCGACCGCTGGTATCGGGCCGGCGTCGCTGCGGCGATCGTAGGTGGCTTCATGGTGGTGTGGGTCAATGCCGCGGTCGGCATGATCGGAAACGAAGGCAACGACTACAACCTGCTGTTCCCTGGAGCGATCCTGGTCGGTGCGGTTGCTGCGCTGATCGCGCGGTTCCGGGCAGCGGGAATGGCGCGGGCACTGTATGCAACGGCGATTGCCCACGGCCTGGTCAGCGGGTATGCGCTGGTCGCCGGCTGGGATCCGCGCGGGGCACTGCTGTCGCTGGTGTTGGTATTGCCCTGGCTGCTCTCGGCCGGCTTGTTCCAGAAGGCGGCGCGAGACCCGGTCATCGCGATCAATCGTTAGCGCTGCCGATCCGGGTTGTCGGGGCCTGCAAAGAACGGTGCGAACGCGACCATTGCGCCGACGATGCAGGCGCCAAACAACCCACCCTCGAGCAGACCGGTCGCCATCTGGCTGAGCAGGCCGAAGCCAGGTTCGCCGAACACGGTGCCGATCTGGTCAAGGCGCAGTCGCGAGCCCGGGAAGCTGCGAGCCAGCAGGTCGAGGCTGCCGCCCATCAACCGACCGCCCATCAGCGGAATGAGGATGCCGACCAGCGCTCCGGCGACTGTCGCTGCGGTGATGCTGCGACGGTTCCACGGCGCATGCCCGTTGCGGCTGCCGAACCACAGGCCGAAGCCGACGGAAGCACCCAACAGCACGCCTTCGAAGGCACCGGTGATGTCGCCGGGGGTCTGTCCAAGCAGCAGGTTGAAGGCATCCAGTCCCAGCAGTTTCACCAACGCGCCGACCACCATTCCACCCAGTGCACCGCCGACGATGGCCCATCGCCAGCGCCGACCCGGCAACAACGTTGACGCTGCAATGCCAACGCTGACGCCGGCGCCGCCGAGCAAGGCGGCCACGATCGTCAGGGACACCATCACCAACAACAGCGAAACCGCGCCCATGCCCGGCGCAAGCGGCTGGGTCGCGCCGGCAAACCCGTAGAACAGTCCGCCAATGACGCCGGCCACGCCGGCGCCGGTGGTTCCAGCCGCGGCGAGCAGCGCCGATTGCCGCCACGACCAGGACCCCGACCACGCGCCCTCGCCGCTGCCCGCAAGCGCGATCGGCGCCACAAACCGATATCCATGCTTGGGCACGGTCTCGATGAAGTGCGGATTGCCGGCACTGTCACCGAGTTGTTTGCGCAAACTGCTGATGCATTGGCTCAAGGCTTCTTCGGTGACCGGGATGCCGCGCCAGACCTCGTCGAGGAAGCGATCTTTCGACACCAGTTTTCCCTGCTCGCGCACCAGCAGGATCAGGGCATCGAGATAGCGCGCGTTGAGTTCAACCACGGCATCGCCGCGCCGCAACTGGCGCTCGGTGGCGTCGAGGGTGAATCCCTGGAATTGGTAGCGGTCGTTTACCACCCTGTGCCTGGCCTTAGCGCCTGGTGCCGCCGGCGCTCGCGGCCACCGGCAACCGCACCACGAATTCGCTGCCCTTGCCCGGTACGCCGGTGCTGAACACGCTGATTTCGCCATGGTGCAGCGTCACCAGCTGGTGCACCAGGCTCAATCCCAGCCCCAGCCCACCCACATCGGTGCGGTTCTCGACCTGCACGAACAACTTGAAGATGTCGTTGAGCTGCTCGGGTGGTATGCCCAGGCCGTTGTCGCGCACGCGCAATTCCACGTATTCGCCGTCGCGCTTCAATGCCACCTGGATCTCGCCGCCCAGCGGGGTGTACTTGGCCGCGTTGGTGAGCAGGTTGCTGGCCACCTGCAACAAGCGCGCGCGGTCACCGCTGACCCAGACCTCGACCTCTGGCAGTGCCAGCGACAGCGTGTGCCGGCGTTCGGTCATCAACGGCTGGACCATTTCGACCGCGTCGGCGACGACTTCAGCCATCGCCACCGGCTGCAGTTCGAGGTTGATCTTGCCGCTGCTGATCCGGGCGACATCGAGCAGGTCATCGACCAGCCGCACCATGTGCTGCAACTGGCGCGCGATGATGTCGCGACACTGGCGCAGACGCGCCGATTCCACTTGTTCCAGCTGCATCACCGAGACCGCGCTCATGATCGGTGCCAGCGGATTGCGCAATTCATGGCCGAGCATGGCAATGAACGTGTTGATGCGCTGGCCTTCTTCCTCGAGCGCGTGTACGCGTCGACGTTCGGTGAGGTCGCGGGTGACCTTGGCAAAGCCGAAATGGACGCCATCGGCGTCGTACAACGGGGTGATGACCACGCTGGCCCAGAAGCGACTGCCGTCCTTGCGCAAGCGCCAGCCCTCGTCCTCGAAACTGCCTTGCACCTGCGCAAGTCGCAACTCCTCCATCGGCCAGCCCGCCGCCACCTGCTCGGCCAGGTAGAACGTGGAAAAGTGCTTGCCCAGGATTTCCTCGGTGGTATAGCCCTTGTTGAGCTGGGCGCCGATGTTCCAGCTGGCGACATTGCCCTCGGTGTCGAGCATGAAGATCGCGTAGTCGCGCACGCCTTCGACCATCAGCCGGAAGCGCTCCTCGCTGCGTCGCAGTTGCTCTTCGCGGTGGCGGCGTTCACTCAGGTCGCGGGTGATCTTGGAAAAGCCGAGCAGGCGTCCGTCGCCATCGCGCAGCGCGGTGATCAACACGTTGGCCCAGAACCGGGTGCCGTCCTTGCGCAGGCGCCAGCCTTCGTCCTCGAAATG
>JBDSOZ010000115.1:0-16037 GCA_039914555.1 Luteimonas sp. | reverse complement strand
GTGTTGGCCGAGGATTTTCACCTTTCTTACCCCAATATCTTCTTGGGCAGCGACGGGAAAATATACATGCTGCCGGAGACTGCGGCTTCGGGCAGGGCATGGCTCTACGCCGCCGACGAATTTCCTTTCAGATGGCGCAAAGTGAGGGCGCTGATCGATCAGTCTTTGCGCGACCCATCCATAATTTTTACGAAGGACGGGGTGCTGTTGCTGGGGACCACGAGAGAGGACGAATTGAGGGCATACCGAGCGCCGAGCCTCGACGGGAATTTCAGTTCGGAAGGGACCTTGATAACCAGTGACAAGGCGATATCAAGAAGCGGTGGCGCCCCGTTTGCCTTGGGCGACAAGCTTCATCGGCCAGCGCAGAATTGCAGGGAATTCTATGGCCAGAATATCAGCATCATGGAAGTCGAAAACGCGGACTCGAGTGGCTACAGCGAACGCATGGTCAAGGAAGATCTATTCCCGCGCAGGCCCAAGTGGATGCAACTCGGATATCACCATATGAGCGTTGCGAAGTTCGGCAATGATTACTTCCTCGCCGTTGACGGCAGGCGCAAGGACAAATACATCAACACAATTTTGCTGGCCTACTTCAAATTGTTGGGGAATTAGCGTATGTGCGGATTGGCTGGCTTTCGTTCACCGGATTCAAGGGCGGATGGCCATGCCGAGCTGGCTCAGGCGATGGCGGCGCGTATTCGCCATCGAGGCCCCGACGACGGTGGCGTCTGGGTCGATCCCGAGGCCGGCTTCGCGGTGGCCCATCGGCGCCTCTCGATCATGGATCTGTCGGAGGCTGGACACCAACCCATGCTGTCAAGCAGTGGCCGCTTGGTGCTTGCTTACAACGGCGAGGTTTACAACCACCTGGAACTGCGCAGGCAACTCGAAGCCGTTGGCGCCGCGCCGAACTGGCGTGGGCATTCGGACACCGAAACCTTGCTGGCATGCATCGAGACCTGGGGCGTCGATGAAACCCTGAAGCGGAGCGTGGGCATGTTCGCGCTTGCGTTATGGGACCGGCAGGACCGCACCCTGTGGCTCGCGCGAGACCGCATTGGGGAGAAGCCGCTCTACTACGGCTGGCAGGGAGATACCTTCCTTTTCGGATCGGAACTCAAGGCCCTGCGCGCACATCCAGCGTTCAACGCAGCTGTGGATCGCGATGCGCTTGCATTGTTGCTACGCCACAACTATGTGCCGAGCCCCTATTCGATTTATGCCGGCATCCGCAAGCTGCCGCCGGGCACTTGGCTCAAGCTGGGCACGGGACAGCGCGATGTACAACCTGTCGCCTGGTGGTCGCTGGGTGACGTCGCAGAGCGTGGCACCGACAACCCATTCGCGGGCAATGAAACCGAAGCGGTGGATGCGCTGGAACTGTATCTGGGCAATGCCGTGCGCAGGCAGATGCTGGCCGATGTGCCGCTAGGCGCCTTGCTTTCGGGCGGAATCGATTCATCCCTGGTCACGGCATTGATGCAGTCGGCAAGCAGCCAGCGCGTGCGCACGTTCACCATAGGCTTCGAGGAACAGGCCTTTGATGAGGCCGTACATGCGCGCGCAGTGGCCGCGCATCTTGGAACCGAACATACCGAGATGCGTTTGAGTTCGGCCGATGCCCTGGCATTGGTGCCTCGATTGCCGACGATGTATGACGAGCCATTTGCTGACTCCTCGCAGTTGCCAACGCATCTGGTGATGCAAATGGCGCGGCAACACGTCACTGTTGCCCTGTCCGGGGATGGTGGCGATGAGTTTTTCGGTGGATATAACCGCTACTTTATGGGGCCCAAGGTCTGGCGGCGGATCAGTTGGATGCCGCCAGCATTGCGTCGCATGTTCAGCATGGGGCTGACGGCGTTGCCCGCTGAGTTCGTCAATCGCTGGGCGGGTCCGCTTGCGCACCAGGCTGGGATCGCCCTGCCGGGAGACAAGGCGCACAAGTTGGGTGCGCGCCTGCGTAGCGTTTCGAGCGCTGACGATCTCTACGTTTCCCTGGTCAAGGAGTGGTCAGAGGCGGGCGGCATGGTGGTCGGCGGCAATATCCCCCCCAACCTGCTTGACCAGCGGGACCATTGGCCACGACTCTCCGACCCGGTGGCGCGGATGATGGCCCTCGACGCAATGACCTATCTGCCCGACGACATTCTGGTCAAGGTCGATCGCGCGGCAATGGCGGTATCGCTGGAAACGCGCGCGCCATTCCTGGATCGCGATGTGATGGCGTTCGCCTGGTCGTTGCCGATGGACATGAAGTTGCGCGATGGGCGCGGCAAATGGCTGTTGCGGCAGTTGTTGGATCGCCATATTCCACGTGACCTGGTCGACCGCCCCAAGATGGGCTTCGGTATTCCCCTGGATCAGTGGCTGCGCGGTCCGCTACGCGATTGGGCCGAGACCTTGTTGGCGGAAGACCGCTTGCGACGCGAGGGTTTCTTCGATCCCGCACCCATCCGCCAGGCATGGCAGCGGCATGTGCGCGGGCAAGCCTCTTGTGGCTACCGCCTCTGGTCGGTGCTGATGTTCCAGGCATGGCTGGAACACGAGCAGGCCACAGGCTGATGTGGCCTTTCTGGATGATGTTGCTGGTGCCGTTATTGGCGGTGTTGTCGCCCCGGCACTTGCCAGAGCGACAGGCGCGCTGGATGTGGTTCTTCGTCGGCAGTGTGTTTGCATTGATGATGGGGCTGCGACATCAGGTGGGTGGAGACTGGGGGAATTACCTGCCCCTGTTCCGGCTCACCGCGAAGCGCACGTTCATGCAGGTGATGGCGCGGGACGACCCCGGATATTACGGCCTCAACTGGGTGGTGGCGCATGCGGGCGGCGACATCCATCTGGTCAACTTGTTGTGCGCCAGCGTGATGATGTGGGGCACGGTGGTGTTTTGCCGACGCCAGCCGCATCCATGGCTGGCCTTGTTGGTGGCGGTGCCGTACATGCTGGTGGTGGTGGGCATGGGATACACCCGCCAGGCGGTGGCGCTGGGTTTTGCCTTGGTGGGGCTGACCGCCCTGGGCAATGGCCGGGTGCGGGCGTTCGTGATCTGGGTGTCGATCGGCGCCTTGTTCCACAAATCGGCGGTGTTGCTGCTGCCGATCGCGGCGCTGGCGGCCAGTCGCAACCGGTTGCTCACTGCACTGCTGGTCGGCGTGACCACGCTGTTGCTGTACTACCTGCTGCTGGCGGACAGCAGCGAGCAGTTGTGGGTCAACTACGTGGAGCAGAAGTACCAGTCGTCGGGCGGCATGATCCGCGTGTTGATGAACGTGGTGCCGGCGCTGCTGCTGGTCACCTTCCGCAAGCGGCTGGTGCCCGACCTTCGCGAGCGCAAACTCTGGCTGTGGATGGCGGTGTTTGCCCTGGTGTGTTTACCCCTGGTCAGCATGGCCTCGACCGCGGTGGACCGGGTTGCGCTTTACCTGATCCCGCTGCAGCTGTATGTGTTCTCCCGGTTCCCGCGCCTGGCCCATACGGTGCCTGCGCGGACTTTCCTGGTGTTGGCGGTGGTGGCCTATTACGCGGCGGTTATGTACGTGTGGCTGAACTATGCGGAGAATGCAGAGTACTGGGTCCCTTATCGGTTCATGCCTTTGTGAGCGCTGATGAAACTCATCCTGTACGCCAATACCGACTGGTATCTCTACAACTTCCGCCGCTCGCTGGCATTGGCGCTGCGCGACGCCGGCCATGAGGTGTTGCTGATTTCGCCGCCCGGCATTTACGGGGAAAAGCTGCGCGCGATGGGATTGCGCTGGCAGCCGGTGCCGATGGATCGGCGTAGCCTTGACCCGCTGCGCGAAGCGGGATTGATCTGGCATCTGTGGCGATTGTTCCGGCGCGAGCGGCCGGCGCTGGTGCATGGGTTCACCCTCAAGTGCGCGATCTACGGCTCGCTGGCGGCGCGGCTGGCGGGCGTGCCGGCACGCATCAATGCGGTCGCCGGCATGGGCTATGTCTTCAGCAGCGATGACGCCAAGGCACGGACGCTGCGTCCCATGGTGCGCGCTTTGCTGCGACTGGCGTTGGGCGGGAGTGGGTCGCGGCTGATCCTGCAGAACCCGGATGACGTTGCCATGTTCGAGCAGGCGGGTCTGGTCGATGCCGCGCAGGTGCGATTGATTCCGGGGTCAGGCGTGGATTGCGCGCGTTTCGTCGCACGCACGACGCCGCGTGTCGAAGGCCCGCTGCGCGTGTTGCTGGCATCGCGGCTGCTGTGGGACAAGGGTATTGCCGAGTACATCGACGCCGCGCGGCGATTGCAGGGCGAGGGCAGGGCGATCCGCTTCCTGCTGGCAGGCGATCCGGATCATGGCAATCCGGCAGCAGTGGCTGAAGCGAAGCTCCGTGGTTGGGTTGATGCCGGCGTCATCGATTGGCTGGGTCATGTCGACGACATGCCGACGCTGCTGCAATCGGTCGACATCGTGGTATTGCCCAGTTATCGCGAGGGCCTGCCCAAGGGCTTGGTCGAGGCGGCCGCGTGCGGATTGCCGCTGGTTGCGACGGACGTGCCCGGTTGCCGTGAAGTCATCACTGACTGCGTCGACGGCCTGCTGGTGCCGGCGCGCGATGCCGATGCCTTGGCCGTTGCCATCGCGCGCCTGCAGGATGATCCCGCTCTGGCCCAGCGCCTGGGGGAGGCGGCGCGATGCAAGGCGCGGGCGGAGTTTGACGAACGGATTGTGATCGCCCGCACCCTGGCGGTTTACCAAGAACTTCTGGGTTGAACGTGCAGCCCGCCGAGGCGCTGGAAAACAGGGGGCCGGGCCATGCGGCGCAGACGTTGTTGCGGGCCGCGCAATGCTTCGCCCTGCTGGGCGTGCTGACCCTGCCGTTGGTGAAGGTGCAGGTGGCCGCGTTGTTCGGCTTTCCGGTGCAACTGGCCGATACCTTACTGCTGCTGTCGATGCTCGCCTGCGGATTGGCTGCCATGGTAGGCATGCCTTTGCGATTGACGGCCCTGCATGCGTGGTTGCTGGTTTTCTTGGCGGCGATGGCCATCGCCGTGATGACCTCGCCAGACGTGCGCAGCAGTTTTGGAAAGTGGGTGGGTGTCGGCTACCTGGTAGCGTTGGCGGCGCTGGTGTACCAGCTTGCACAGGACATGTCGTTCGCGCGCCATATGGTGATGGCGTGGTTGTGGGGTGGCCTGGTGGCGGTCGGGTTTGGTGTTGTTGCCGTCGTTGGGTTCTACGCTTCAGCGGCGACCCGCGATGCGGTGGCACCGCTGCTGTCGCATTACGGCAGCCTGCCACCGGGCAACTATCCGCGCGTGCTCTCCACTTTTCGCAATGCCAACATGTTGTGCAGCTACCTCAACGTCACCATGGCACTGCTGCTGGCTGCGTGGACGTCGGGATGGCTGCATCGAACGCAGGCGCTGGTCTACACGGTTTTGCTGCTGGCGGTCGCGCTTGCCACCCTGTCGCCAGGGCTGGGCGGTATCGCCCTGACCGCCGGGGCCTGGATCTGGCTGCCCCGGCGCTACACATCACCGGGGCCGGCACGGATCGCGCTGTGGTCAGGTGTTGTCGTGGCCAGCCTTGTAGTGACTGGGGTAGCGCTGGTCGACCTGGCGGATCCTTTCGGAGCCATGCCGGTGCGCTGGCGCATCTGGCAGGCAGCTTTGGCCACATGGGCACAGCATCCATGGCTCGGCGTCGGCCTGGGGCGTGACGTGGTGTCGGTGGATTTCTTCTCACCCGAGGGCGACTGGCAACATTTGTCGGATGCGCACAACGTATGGTTGAGCATCGCCGGACAGTCCGGGTTGATTGGTTTCGCGGCATTCCTGGGATTGATCCTGTTCCTGTTGCGACGCTCATTGCCGATGGGGATGGATACGCAAGCTGCGCGCCTGCGGACTGCCTGCCTGCTGGCTTTGCTGGCGGCATTCATTTACCAGGGGATGACCGGATCGCTGGAGGATGCCCGACACGTCTGGTTACTGATCGGATTACTCGCAGCCCTCACCCAAATCGGCATTGACCCCATGAACAGAGGATTCTCCGTCGCGTCGGTGGATCGGGAGTGGTTGGGCAATGGATGACGAGCTCCGCACAACGGACATGCAGCCGTCCGCTGCCGGCTCACGCATCCTGGGCTGGTGGCTGCTGGGCCTGAGCGTGGTGCTGGTGCTGGTGGTGATGGCGCTGCCACCACAGACCATGGCCTGGATGCGCGCCGATTATCGCTGGCTGGGTCGCCCGCTGAACTGGCTGGAGATGCTGTCGCCGCACATTGACCTTGACCATGTGGTGCTGTTCGGCTGGATTGGATTCGCGACCTGCCTGGCCTGGCGCGGCGCGCACGGGTGGCGCTTGCTGCCGGGTTTGGCCGGATTGGCCGTCGCCAGCGAGCTCATGCAGTTCGCGGTACCGGGGCGGACGCCGAGACTGACGGATGCACGCGACGATCTGCTGGGCGCGGTCGTGGGCTGGGGATTGGCGTTGTTGCTGGTTTGGGTGGTGCGTTGGATGTCGCGGCGTCAGGCATGACGTAGGCGCTGCGCGCCGTTGGCCCTAGGCGAATGGATCAGATCCTTCAGGCTGCGCCTTCAGGATGACGATTCATTCGCGACGTCGGCCCGTTCCAGGAACGGATCCATCGAGTCATCGGGCAAGTTGATGGAGCGGATGCAAAGCAGTTGGCACCCCGCATCTCTCACAACATTTTGCCAAGTTCTCTCCCGGTCTTTTCCTGGCCGCCCTGCGAACCGGTGGCGGTCAGATTGCGGATCATTCCCAAGATCGTGATGGCCGGTGTGGCGTAGGGCTGGCGTCGCGCTGCAGGCGTTTGCCCGCCAGGTGGATCCTGGGTGGTTTTGCTTTTCATGTCGGTCCGATCTCCCTGAGCCTGCACCTAGGCTACATCAGACGGCCATCTATCCGTTCAAAGGCGAGGCCCCTGCATTCAGGGTGGATTCTGGCATGGGTCAGCCGTACTTCTGCGCCAGCAGTGAGACTGCGTCCAGCGCCGCGTCCGGGGTCCTGAAGCGATCTGGGAAGCGCATGGCGACGGCATTGGCAATGTCCTGCAATCGCTGGCCTTCGGCCATGGCCTGCAGCACGGCGTGGGCGATCTGGCCCTCTGCGGTAAGCTCGGGCAGGTAGTCGGCGCTGGCCTTGCGCAGGACTACCAGCGTGGTCAGGCCTGCCTTGAAGGTGGATTGCCTGAACTGCGCCTTGGCGCTGCCGTCCGCTGCGGTGATTCGGGTGTCCCAGCGGTAGATGTAGTCGCCCTTGACCCGGCGCACGGCCAGTCGGGTGTGCAGCCGGTCGCCAATGGTCACGTCAATGGCCTGTTCCAGGGGGAAGAATGCGCGGCCGTACACCAGCTCCGGCAGCAGCGGGGAGTTGGAGTAACCGATGCCTTCGCCCGGATTGCCGTCGAACCAGACATACAGGCCGTGCAGGGTGCCGGCACGCTCGATCCCCCACTCGAGTTGTTTGTCGAGATCGGTTGATTCAGTCAAGGTGTAATCGACTTCGCCCCAGACTTGCGGGCTGGCCAGCAAGCTCTGCGCTGCAACAGGCTCGGGCGATGCACGCCACCATTGGTTGACCACGTGCGGCGCGGCGGCCGACAGATCAATGCCATATTCGTTGCGTCGCCATGGTGCTTCGACATGCTCATACTCGTGGGCGGCCTGCGCCGGAGCGGCGTAAAGCACGTCGCGCAACGGAATCATCCGGCCGCCGGGTTTCAAGTGGCGCTTGCGCGCATCGATCATTGACTCGATGTTGCCCTTGAAGAAGGGCAGCGTACCGTGCAGGTCGCCAATCACGATGTCCACCTGTTCGGGCAGCTCCAGTTCCGTGCTCAGACCCTGGATCCAGGTAATGCGATCGCTGCCGGCAATATTGCTGGCGCAGCGTCTGGCGACTTCGATTGCCGCTGCGTCCGACTCCACGGCATACACGCGCGCGGCGCCAAACTGGCTGGCCAGGAACGAGAAGATTCCGGGGCCGGCGCCAATGTCGAGCACCACGCTGTCCGGGCGGACGGCAGCGCGCAAGGCCTCAACGAAAGGCTGCGTGCGCCGGCGATCCTGGATCATCTTGCCGTACTCGCTGGTCGAGTAGTCGTTGAAGTTTGGCATGCGGGAAGCGTGCTGTCAGGCGCGCGCGGGCAGGGCGACGATGTGCGAGCAGATCGTGCGTGTGAGCTGATCGTGGCGGGCGAAGTCCCTCGGGTAGTCCAGGCGGAAGGCGGGGGTGACGCGCGCGATCTCGCTGCAGCGCGCCAGTTGCGCGACCGTGGCGGCGCGGTCGCCCAGGTCAAGCCGGAACGAGTGCTGGATCAGGGCCATGCAGACTTCGGTCGGGCTTAGGGAGGTGATGAAGATTGAATCGCCGCAGAAGGCGGGATCGCCCAGTACGTACAAAACGTCGACCGCAACCGAAGTAGCCGGCAAACGCTGCGGGGCCACCGCAAGCCGGTGTTTTTCGGAATAACTTGCAACCGGGGTGGTGTCTGCGGTGTTCGCAAAGACGGCATCCAGGCTGTCGGCATTGAGGCGCAAGCTTGGATACGTGGGCACCGCGTGGAGCCGCGTACCGGTCATCATCAGCTGCACGCAATCATCCGACAGCACACCATGGCCGTTGCGCTGCAGCAACGCGGCAAGAGTGGATTTGCCCCAACCGCTGGGGCCCAGGAACAAGGCATGGCGTCCGTCGATTGCCAGTGCGCTGGCATGCACGACCAGTTCGCCGCATTGCGCAAGCAGCCGCGGCAGGATCTGGTCGAGCAGCAGGTGTTCCAGGGTCGTGCTGTCTGGCGATCCGTAAGCCGACACGACGACGCGACACGGCTGGACCTGTACCAGGAAGTCGGCGTAGTCCGGAACCCGCAGCAGATAATCCGTGCCCTGCCTGGACATGGACAGCACGGTCACTTCGCCGTCGAGCCAGTGGTGGTTCCATTGCACGTCGGGCGAAGCATGGCTGTCGCCGACATCGATATCGATCGTGCCAAGCACAGCGTGATGGGTTGCGGCTGGCAATGCCGGCAAGGCCAGCGAAGACCTCAAGGTATGCAATCCGTATTGGTAATGCGTCAAAGCCTTAGGTCGTCGCGACGCGGGCCACGCGGCGTTTCAGGCATTTCGCTTTCACCCTGATGGTGCATTTGGTTGCCCCCGAAATCCGGATCGACATTATCCGCAACTTGCGAAGTAAGGTAGCCGACCGTCCTTGTCATGGCAACGAAGATCCAGTAGTGCTGCGAAAGGCCCATAGCAAGGTATCAAACGCTTCCAGCACGCCTTCGCCCGCATCTTCTGGCGTAGACCGCCCCAGCCGTGCCTGCAGGCGCGGCAGATCGAGCCATAGTGCACATGACTGCGATGGCTTTGGAATGGCGGATCGTGAAGCGGCCAGCACGGCCCGGTTGAATCGCCAGCCGATATTGCTCTTGTCCCGGCGCCAGGCAACCTGGGCAGGCAGGTCCTTGGCCATTGCCTGGCGCAGCACCCACTTGGCGTGGCCATCGCGGATGCGCAGGGCCAGCGGCACCCAGGCGTTGAACTCGATCAACTCCCGGTCGGCGAACGGTAGCCGCGGTTCGATGCCGAACACCGACGCCACCCGGTTGTAGCGTTCCAGACCGGCGGTGACGTAGGGCGCAGCCATGCTGCTCAGGGCTTCGTCGCCGTGATGCCATTGGTGGGCGTCGCCGACAGTGCGGCGGTAGCGGCGGAAGCGTTGCCACAGCTGCACGCGGCGGGCGAACTGGCGATCGATCAGGCTCTCCTGCAACAACTCGCGATAAAAACGCGCATCGGCCAGGTAGTGGCGCAGCGCGTGGACGCCATCGGGCAACAGGCAACCGGCCATCACCCGCAGCGCGTGCCAGCGCGGAAGGCGCACACCGGGGAGGGTCCACTGGCTCACAGCCGCGTGCCAGGCGTCTTGCCAGCGTCCCTGGTCGGCCAGGTATTTCGCGTGGCGACCGGTTACGAACAGATTGTCCGCTGGCGCGCCGTCCATCAGGCTGGGCACACCCTTGGCTGCCGCAGCCTGATAGAGGCTCGCCACCAGGCTGATGCTGGTATCGAAGGGTTCGCCTGGGTGTTGCTTCCAGAGCGTTTTGCAGTCGATCGAGTGTTGGAACTCCGGCAGATCGACCAAGGTCGGGGCACAGCGGACGTGTTCGATCACGGCGTGAATATGCCGGGTTTCGGCACAGTCCCGGTCTGCGGTATTGGTCGCCGAGAACACCGGCAAGGTCGCGCCTGCCTTGCTTTCAAGAGCGGCGCTGGCCAAGGCCACCACCGACGACGAATCCAGGCCACCGCTGAGCATCGACCCTACCGGGCGATGACTGCGCAGGCGCAGGCGCACGGCGCGGTCCAGCTGCTCGCGTTGGGCCTGGACCCATTCCGCTTGCGTCTGCGGCAGGCCCGCAGGACGGTGGTTGCCGATCGGGCGCCAATAGCGTTGCTGGCTGACGACGCCATCGCGCAGCAGCAGCCAGTGAGCGGGTGGCAGGCGCTGGACGGCGGTGTGGAAAGTGCAGATCGGATCGATGCCTTCGGTTTCGCCAATCAGGGCGTCGGCAATCCGGCCTTCGTCGAGATCACGCGGCACCTGTCCCTGCGCCAGCACGGCGTCCACGCTGGACGCGAACACGAACAGATGGCCAGGACGGTGATGGAACGCCAGTGGACGCACACCCATCGGATCGCGGGCGAGGAACAGTTCGCGTTGGCGCGGATTCCACAGGGCGAACGCGAAGTCGCCGCGCAGGCGGTCGGCGCAGTCCACGCCCCAGCGTTGCCAGGCGGCGTGCAGCAGCTCGCCGTCGCCGACGTCGTCGGCCCGGCGGGTAATGCCCAGTTCGCGTAGCAGTTGCGGGCGATAGTCGAGGCGGCTGTCGGAGACGACGATGCAGCCGCTGTCCGGGTGCCGCCATGGCTGGCACTCGACCAGGGCTTCTGGTGTCGTCGCCAACAGCACCTGGCCGAAGCCGACATTGTCTTCGCACGATAAGTGCTGGCGATCTGGGCCGCGACGCGCCATGGCCTGGAGCATGGCCATCATCTCCGCCTGCGTTGCCGCATCTGCGAACCGGACTACCCCCGCAATGCCGCTCATGCGTGTTGGCCCATCGAATGCGAATGCCGGGGCTATGATAGGGCTATCGTTTGGCCTGAAGTAGCGGATGCCGCGATCCATCCCCGCACGCGAACTGCTCGCCCGCCTGATCACCGGTGGCGACGTCGACCTGAGCGATGTCACCGGCACGCGGATCCTGCCCTTGCTGGAACGTGCGCGGGCCGAAGGCGTGCTGGCGTTGGCAGCGTGGAACCTGCCCGATCGCGCCGATGTCGCACCAGCATTGCGTGCGCAATTATCAGAGTCAGCGCTTGGCCTTGCCGCCGCGTCGCTGATGCGTGAGTCGGCTTGCCGAAAAGTGCTTGCGGTCTTGCCGGATGATCTGCCGGTGCTGGTGTTGAAAGGGACGGCACTGGCCCAGTGGCTGTATCCGGAGTCGTATCTGCGCGAGTCCAGCGATATCGATCTGTATTTCGCGAGCCGCCAGGATGCACAGCGTGCCGCGGCACTGCTTGCACCATTGGGATACGCAACACCGTTCCAGCCAGGGCGGTTCGCGCATGAGTTCCTGTGCCGGCGCCATTCGCCGCATGGCCCGGTGGATCTCGACATGCACTGGGCGTTGACGGCATCGCCATTGTTTCAGCGGTTGCCGCTGTTCGCCCAATGGCACGCCGACAGCCAGCCGTTGCCGGGGTTGGGAGACCGGGCCCGCGGACTCGGACCGGTGCATGCCTTCCTGCACGCCAGTTTGCACCGTGCTTCCAATCTCTCGGTGGGCTTGGGCGATCGGCTGAAATGGCTGTACGACCTGCACCTGCTGGCCCGGCGTTTTGATGGCGTGGATTGGTCTGAACTGCAACGGCTTTGCATTGAATACGGCCTATGCGGGGTATGCGCCCAAGCCATTCTGGCGACCCGCGCCGAACTGGGAACGTCTTTCCCGGCCGAAACCCTGGGCGCCTTGCAGGCGGGCGCGGACAACGAAGCGCTGGACGCCAGCCGGCTGGGCGATTGGCGCTACATCCAGCGGCAGAATTTCCTGGCCCTGCCTGGACGCAGGGCACGCGTGCAGTGGCTTTTGGACTATGCGTTTCCGTCAGCGGACTATTTGCGTGAGCTCTATGGCGTTGATGTCAGCCGGCCCCGGCTGTGGTGGCTGCGGGCCAAGCGGGCGTTCGGGCGGCTTGCACGGCGTTGACGGCGGCATGGACATCACGCCTCGTGCCATTCACGGATGGACTCGGGATCGCTGCTTGACAGGACCTCGTCTGCCCTAGTCCCTGGGGCCACTGAAAGCCTGGTGTGCGATCGGCTGCGGGTCCAGCGATTGGCCTTCCAGCTCGACCCATGCGTGCGCATCGACGGCCCCGTCCTGCCTGCGTACCCCTAGTTTCAGTTCAGGCGCGAGGCCGCGACGGCGCAGCAGCCAGAACAGCAACAACGATTGACGCAGACAGGTGGCGGCAACAGGGCCGCGGCGACCGGCGATCGCAGCGATGCGGGTGGCCGAGATGGAGGCATCCATTTCGGTCGGGCTTGCGCGATGCGGCGCCTCGTTGCGCGACATGCGCTCGAGCCAGCGGCGCGTGCGCACATAACCGGCAATCCGCAAGTTGGCATCGACCACAGGCAACGCCAGCATCATCCACATCAGCTGCCGGCGTTGACCCCCGTCGAGTTCACGCCAGCGGCGCAGCGCACCTGTCACGTCAATCGACCTTGACCAGTCCCGCCTTTGCCAGTTGTCCGACCAGGGTCAACAGGTCGCTGCGGATGCGTTCCGGCTCGGCTTCGTACTCCTCGCACAGGGTGTCCGCAATCGACTGCAGGCTGTTTTGTTCGCCGATCAACGCCCAGATGCGCGTACCGACTGGGTCGAGGCTGAAATAGCGTTCGCTGTCCAGGTCCAGCAGAACGGCTTCGCCGCCGACCTCCTGAACCAGGACGTCGTCGGTCAGCCGCACATGGTCGGCAAGGGTGACGGAGGTGGGCGTTGCGGTCATGCTCTGGGTATTGGATCGCGTGGCAACACAGGGTAGGCGAGTGAGTATTTCGGGTAAAGAAGAATTGACGACACCGACCTCGACAGCGGCCGCCGCCCAGCGCTTGAACCTGCGCAGGATGCTGCGCCCACATCTGCCGGCCTTGTTGCTGTCGCTTGCGCTGATGCTGGTGCAGAGCGCAGCCACCCTGCTGCAGCCATGGCTGGGCGGGGTCATGACCACGCACTTGCTCGACGGACAGGGGCTGGGGGGGCTGCTGTGGCTGCTGTTCGGACTGGTGACGGCGCAGGCATTGCTCGGCTATGTGGCCCAGATTCAGCTGCAGGCGGTATCTGGGCGGCTGGCGGCCGACGGCGGCGCATCCCTGTACGCGCACCTGCAGTCGCTGCCGTTGGCCTGGCACAACGAGCGTCGTCGAGGTGACGTGTTGGCGCTGCTGACGGCGGACATCAATCGCCTGGGCCATTATGTCACCGACACCCTGGTGCCCTTGTTGCCATTGGTACTGACCTTGATCGGCGCCTTGGTCATGATGTTGCGGCTGGCGCCGGCCATCGCCATCGCCGTGGCCGTACTGATGCCGATGCTTTACATCGTGCTGAAACTGGTCGGCCGCCAGCTGCGGCCGCTGGGACACCAGGCTATGCAGGCCTGGGCGGACCAGTCCGCAATGGCCGAGCAGAACCTGGCGATGTTGCCGGTGATCAAGTCTTTCGCGGCCGATGATGTCGAGGCCGCGCGCTACCGCGGCAAGGCCGAGGCGTTGTATGCGGTCGAGTTGCGGCAGTCCAGGCTGGAGGGGGCGATCGCGCCGCTGGTGACGGTGCTGGGCAGTGGCGTGGTGTTGTTGTTGCTGGGCTTGGCCGGACATCGGGTGACCAGCGATCAGATGAGCACCGGTCAGCTAGTCAGCCTGTTTCTGTATGGCCTGGTGCTGGTCAATCCGGTCAGCCGGCTGGCGCGTGTGTATGGCAATACGCAGTCCGCCAGGGGCACCTTGCAGCGACTGCAGGGTGTGCTGGCCACGCCAACAGAGCCGGACGATGGCACCACCGTGTTGCAGGATGTACGCGGTGAGGTGCGCTTCGAACAGGTGGGTTTTGCCTACGGCAATCGGCCACGGGTGTTCGAGCAGTTGGACCTGCACATCCAGGCAGGTGAAACGGTCGCACTGACAGGCCACAACGGTGCCGGCAAGAGCACGTTGGCGCACTTGTTACTGCGGCTGATGGATCCGCAAGCCGGACGCATCACCCTGGATGGCGTCGATCTGCGCGAGTTGACGTTGGCATCGCTGCGCCGACAGATCGGACTGGTGTCGCAGCGGGTTTTGCTGTTCAATGCCAGCGTCGCCGAAAACATCGCCTATGGGCGCATGGGTGCTTCTCGGGGAGAAATCGAACGTGCGGCGGTCGCGGCGCGGGCCGACGGGTTCGTCGCAGGGTTGCCGCACGGCTACGACACCATCATCGGCGACCAGGGCGTGAAGCTGTCCGGAGGGCAGCGACAGCGGCTCTCCCTGGCGCGGGCACTGCTCAAGGATCCGGCGGTGCTGGTCCTGGACGAGGCCACTGCGATGTTCGACCCCGACGGCGAGCGTGAATTTATCGAACAATGCCATGACCTCCTGAGCCAGCATACGGTGCTCTTGATCACCCACCGTCCAGCGAGCCTCGCGCTCGCGGATCGCGTGCTGCGGCTGCAGGGCGGGCGACTGGTCGAAGTCGCAGGTTAAGGTTGCCCGATAATCCGACCGCAGCTGACCGGGGGCTGCGATACTGGGGCATGATCTTGCCAATCGATTTGCATGCGCTATCGATTTTTCTGGCGGCTTTGGCTGCCGGCTTGCTGACTTGCCTGGTCCAGTGGCTGCTGCATCCGGTCGCCCACCGCCTGAACCTGCTGGATCATCCCTCCGGCCGCAAGGATCACAGCCAAGCGACACCGGTGACCGGCGGCTTGGCCATGGCGCTGGGCGCGTTGCTTGTAACCTACTTCGTATCCGACACTGCCACCCGAGTGCTGTACGGTTTCATGCTCGGCTCGGGACTGCTGATCGGCGTTGGCGTGCTTGACGACAAATACGACCTGCCATGGTGGCTGCGTATCGGCGTACAGGTGCTGGCGGCGCTGTCGATGATCTATCTCGGTGGCGTACAGATCCAGCACCTGGGCCCGTTGTTCGGCTTCGGTGACGCGGCGCTGGGCAGGTTCGCGGTGCCGTTTACGGTGTTCGCGACGGTCGGATTGATCAATACGATCAACATGATCGACGGCGCGGATGGCTTGGCAGGCTCATTGGTCGCGGCGGCGCTGACCATGCTCGCGGCTGCTGCGTTGTACGCGGGTAACGACGGACTGGCGCTGCTGATTGGCGTATTGGATGGCGCGGTGTTGGGCTTCCTGGCCTACAACATGCGCCTGCCTTGGCGGCCGCGTGCGAGATTATTCATGGGCAATGCCGGGAGCACGTTCCTGGGATATGCAATCGCCTGGGCAGCGTTTCGACTGACCCAGAATCCATTTCACGACGTCAGCCCGATCCTGGCGCTATGGGTGCTTCCGGTGCCGGTGATGGACACGTTGGTGGTGATGCTGCGACGGGTCGTGCTGCACAAATCGCCGTTCCATGCTGATCGCAATCACATCCATCACCTGATGCTGGATGCGGGATTCGGACCGACCCGCACCGCCCTGTTCCTGGCGTTGTTCAGTGGCGTGACCGGGCTCGCGTGCGGAATCGCGTTGCGTGCCGACGTGCCTGAACCGCTGTTGCTGGGCACTTACCTGGCGTTGTGCGCTTTCTGGTACTGGCTGACTTCGCCGCGCGAGCGTGCAATCGGGTTTTTCAGGAGGTTCAGAACACTCGGACTCGCACCGCGCTGAGTACGGCGGGTGAATCGTTGCGCCATGGTGGGCGGTGCAGGGTTCGAACCTGCGACCCTTGCCGTGTGAAGGC
>JBDSOZ010000109.1:0-14958 GCA_039914555.1 Luteimonas sp. | reverse complement strand
TCAGCCGCGCGGAACTCAACGTGTCCCTGATCGACGCCGCGCAGGCCGCTGGTGCGAACCTGCACTTCGATCGCAGCCTGGACCACGTGGATTTCGACCGCCAGGTGGCCCGGTTCCGCGGCGACGGTACCCAACACGAGCACGCGTTTACCGCGTTGTTCGGTTGCGACGGTGCGGGGTCGACCACTCGCGTGCAGATGGGCTTGCATGCGGATCTTGGAGAACGCAGCGAATGGCTGCAGCACGGTTACAAGGAACTGGAGATCCCCCCTGCGCAGGATGGTGGTTTCCGGATTGAACCGAATGCACTGCACATCTGGCCACGCGGCCGTTACATGTGCATCGCCCTGCCCAACGATGAACGTACTTTCACCGTCACTTTGTTCATGGCATTGCATGCCGATGACAGCAGCGACCCGGACTTTGATTCAGTGGCTACCGCAGCCGATGCCCACGCCCTGTTCAAGCGCGACTTCGCCGACGCGCTGCCATTGATACCGGACCTGGAACACGACTACGAAGCCAATCCCATTGGCAGCCTGGGCACGCTGTACCTGGAACGATGGCACCTGGGCGGCCACGCCGTGCTGCTGGGGGACGCTGCGCACGCGATGGTTCCGTTCCACGGCCAAGGCATGAACTGTGCGTTCGAGGATTGCGTGGCGCTGGCCAACCATCTTGACGCCGCGCCTGACCTGGCCGCCGCGTTTGCTGCCTTCGAGGCCGAACGCAAGGCTGACGCTGGCGCGATCCAGCAAATGGCCCTGGAAAACTACATCGAGATGCGGGATCTGGTCGACGATCCCGACTTCCTGCTGCAGCGCGACCTGGAGCGCGTGTTGCAGCAGCGCCACCCAGGCCGCTTCGTGCCGCATTACACCATGGTGACCTTCATGCGCATCCCCTACTCGCTCGCGCTGCAACGCAGCGAGATCCAGCGTGCGATCCTGGTGGAGGCAACTCGTGGGCTGCAGTCACTGGAAGGAATCGACTGGCTGGCCGTTGATGCCCAGGTTGAACACCAGCTCGCGCCCTTGGCCGATGCGGCCTGAGTCGCAGGTCATGAGTCGCCGCAAGGCCAGACTTGCATCGCCATGAACGAAAGCTTCCTGTTTTACGACCTCGAGACCTTCAGTACGGATTCGCGGCGCTCGCGGATCGCCCAGTTCGCAGCAATCCGCACCGATGCCGCGCTCAACGAGGTGGAGGTCGCGCACGACTTCATGGTCAAGCCGGCGGACGACCTGCTGCCGTCACCCATGGCGACCTTCATCACCGGCATCACTCCGCAACGCGCCAAGGCCGAAGGGGTTTGCGAAGCCGAGGCCTTTGCCCGTATCTTCGAAGAGATGGCGCGGCCCGGCACCTGCACCCTGGGCTACAACTCGCTACGGTTCGATGACGAGTTCGTGCGTAATGGGTTGTTCCGCAACTTCTTCGATCCGTATGAGCGCGAGTGGAAGAACGGCAACCGCCGCTGGGACCTGCTCGACGTGTTGCGGTTGGCCCACGCCTTGCGGCCGGAAGGCATCCAGTGGCCAAAGCGCGAAGATGGCGCGACTTCCTTCAAGCTCGAGCACCTCGCGCTGGCCAATGGCGTGCGCGCGGGCGATGCCCACGAAGCACTGTCGGACGTACGCGCCCTGATCGGGATGGCCAGGCTGTTGCGCGGGGCCCAGCCCAAGCTCTGGGACTACGCATTGCGGCTGCGCGACAAGCGTCATGTCGCAACCCTGGTCGACCCGATCGCCATGCAGCCGGTGTTGCACGTTTCGCAACGCTACCCGGCCTCCCGATTGTGCGCAGCGGCGGTTGTGCCGCTGGCGCGACACCCGCAGGTGGACAACCACATCGTGGTGTGTGACCTCGACAGCGAGCCGGACGAGCTGCTCGAGCTTGAACCGGAGGAGATCGCTGCACGCCTGTACCTGCGCAAGGACCAGCTTGCCGAAGGCCAGGCTCGGATTCCACTCAAGGATGTCCACCTCAATCGCTGCCCGTCGCTGGTTGCATGGTCGCACCTGCGCGACAGCGACTTCGAGCGCCTGTCCATCGACCGTGGCCTTGCCGAAGCCCGGGCCGCGCGACTTCGGGCTGCCGGCCCCGCTCTCGCCGAGAAAATCCGGCGTGTCTATGCCACCAGTCGTGATCGATCGCCATCGGACGCCGATGCCTCACTGTATGACGGCTTCGTCTCGGATGCCGACCGTCGCCGCTGCGCATCAGTTCGGGCCACACCACCTGCGGCGCTGGGCGATCACGACTTTGGATTCGGGGACCCGCGCCTGGTTGAACTGTTGTTCCGCTATCGCGCCCGCAACTGGCCGGAATTACTGCCGCCGGCAGATCGCGAGCGCTGGGAGCAATGGCGTCGTGCCCGCCTGCAACCCGGCTCCGGCCTTGCCGACCCGGACCAAGGCGAATTTGATCTCCAGCTTGCGACCCTGCGGGCCGAACACGCCGAGGCTCCTGCGAAGTTGGCGCTGCTGGACGCCCTGGAAGACTGGAAGACCACCATCCTCCCCGCGTAGGAGCGCGGCTTGGCCCGCGGCCCCGTAGGAGCGCGCAAGACGCGCTCCTACAATAGGCGGCATGGCCAACTACTTTTCCGACAAGTCGTTCCGCTTCCTGCGCGCGCTCGCCCGCCATAACGATCGGCCCTGGTTCCACGCCCACAAGGCCGACTACGAAGCCCATGTGCGTGCCCCGTTCCAGCGCCTGCTTGACGACCTGAAACCAGCGATTTCCGCGATCAGCAACCATTACCACGCCGATTCCCGCGCCGTGGGAGGCTCGTTGTTCCGGATCCAGCGCGACACCCGCTTTGCCCACGACAAGGCACCCTACAAGGGCTGGCAAGGTGCGCGCCTGTTCCACGATCGACGGCGCGAAGTTGCGGCGCCCTCGTTTTACATACACCTGCAACCAGGCGGGTGTTTTGTCGGTGCCGGGCTCTGGCATCCGGAAACCCACACCCAGCGCAGGGTTCGCCAGTTCATTTTCGACAACCCCGACAGTTGGAACAAGGCAGCCCATGCACCGGCCTTCCGCAGGCGCTACCAGCACGGTACCGAGGACCGGCTGGTGCGCAACCCGCACGGCTTCCCGCAGGATTTCGCCTTCATCGAGGATCTGCGTCGGCGCAACTTCAACGCGACCCGCGCGATTGACGACGCCAGCATGACCGGTCCACGCCTGCGTCAGTCCCTCGAACACGATCTGGTCGCGCTTGCGCCATTGGTCGATTATCTTTGCGCCTCGCTGGACCTCGAGTTCTAGACCACCGCTCCGGGCGCGCAGTTACCGCGGGTTGGCAACACCATGCGGAACGTGGCCGGCAGCAACGTGGTCGCGTGCCGAGGCAATGTTGTGTTCGGAGTCATCGAAGAAAATGTCGGCGCCGAACGCCTCCAGGAACGGGCCCTTGTCGCGCCCGCCCAGGAACAGCGCCTCGTCAAGCCGGACGTCCCATTCGCGAAGGGTCCTGATCACGCGTTCATGCGCCGGTGCCGAGCGCGCCGTCACCAGCGCGGTCCGGATCGGCGCATCCTCGCCGGGTGGGAATGCCGCCTGCAGCCTGTGCAGTGCATCGAGGAAGCCGCGAAACGGGCCGCCGGACAGCGGTTCGTGCGCACGCTCATGTTCGTGCCGGCCGAAGGCTTCGACCCCTTGCTCACGCGAAACCCGCTCGCTTTCATCGCCGAAGATCACCGCATCGCCGTCGAATGCGATCCGAAGCTGGTCGCGAGGGACCGCGCGTGCCACGTTGGCAGCAGTCGCTGCCGGCAGGATGGTTGCGGCAGCAACCCCGTTTTCCAGCGCCTTTCGCACCGACTCCGGATTCGCCGACAGGAACAGGTCGGCGCCAAATGGCTTGACGTAAGGCCAGGTCGGCGCACCCGAGGTAAAGGTCGCGCGGCGAATGTCCAGGCCGTGGTGCTGGATTGCGTTGAAGATGCGCAAGCCGGTATCGGAGGAGTTGCGCGAGAGCAGGATGACCTCGACGCGTGGCGCCGGCGCCGGACCCGTCACGTTCAAGGCCAGTAGCTTGCGCACCAGCGGAAACGCGATCCCGGGCGCCAGGATTTCGTCCTCACGCTGGCGCTGGAACGCCTGGTAGGCAGCGATTCCTTCGCGTTCAAACAACGCGTGGCTGTGTTCCAGGTCAAACAGCGCACGCGAGGAAATCGCGACGATCAGCGGATTGGGCGATGCGGCTTGCTGCATGCCGACAGTATGGCCCTCCGGCAGTCCATCCTGGCGGCCCGGGCAGCGAAAAATCAGGCTTCGAACTGCTCAGCCAGGATTCGTTCCTCGAGGTTGTGCTCAGGGTCGAACAGCAGGGTCACGGTGCGATCAGTGGCCTCGCGGATCCGCACTTCCACCACATCCCTGACCTCATGCGAGTCGGCAGTTGCGCTGACCGGACGCTTGTAGGGATCCAGCACCCGGAACCGCACCTCGGTCCCGGCCTTGAGCACGGCGCCACGCCAGCGCCGGGGACGAAACGGCGCGATCGGTGTCAACGCCATCACGTTCGCGCCCAAGGGCAGGATCGGGCCATTGGCCGAGAAGTTGTAGGCAGTGCTGCCGGCAGGTGTCGCCACCATCACGCCGTCGCAGACCAGTTCCTCCAGTCGCGCCTGGCCATTGAGGTCAATGCCGATGTGCGCGGCCTGGCGGGTCTGGCGCAGCAATGAAACCTCGTTGTAGGCAAGCGAACCGGTGCTGGTGCCGGACTCGGTCAGTGCCAACATTTCCAGCGGTCGCAGCACTGCCGGCTCGGCCGCATGCAAGCGTTCCACCAGTGCGTCTGCAGCGTAATGGTTCATCAGGAAGCCAACGCTGCCCAACTTCATCCCATAAACCGGCTTGCCCAATCCGCCATGACGGTGCAACACCTGGAGCATGAAACCGTCGCCACCCAGGGCAACGAGTACGTCCGCCTCTTCAGGTGCTACCTGCCCGAACCTGGCTTGCAACAACGCCAGCGCCGCCAACGCGCCGTCCGCATTGCTGGCGAAAAATGCGATCCGCGGCGGGTCGGGCAGGCGCTGGCTCATCGGTTCACCCGCGCGACGCCAGCTGCGACAGGCGCTGTACCGCCACCGACGCGGTGGGATAGTCCATCGTCTTCTGCGCAGCCAGTTCAGTGAGCATGCCCATGGTGAAGCGCAGCGACGGATCGTCGCGCTCCAGCCAATGCCGGACCCTGGCCTCGGCATTCGCGCCTGGCATCGACAGCACCTGGCCGGTGAGCACGCGCAACTGGCCAGCCAATTCGTCGCGCAATACGCCCCGCGCCACCGCATGCCAGCGACCCTCGACCTTGAGCCCGTCGATCTGCTCCTGCAGCCACGGCAGGTTCATCACTTCGGCAAGGCGGAAATAGACCTTGGCCACTTCCACCGGCTTCAGCTTGCGCTCGCGCGCAAGTTCGATCATGTCGCAGCATGCTTCCAGGTACGGCAACGCTGCCAACTGGCCGCCAAGCTCCGCAGGCATGCCCTTGCTCTTCCAATCGCGCAGGCTGGACTCGTAGGCCGGGCGCATCCCGGCCGGCAGGATGTCGGAACCGGCGCGGATGTCACGGAAACCGTCGTGGTAGCGCGCCACCGCCGTGGTGATGTCGGGGATCGCGCCGGGGCGTGACAACAACCAGCGGGTAAACGACCGCTGCAGGTTCCAGATCACCTGCAACGCGTCCACCTGCGCCGACTCATGCACCTTGCCATCGAGCGCGTCAATTTGTGCCCATAGCTCACGTGCTTCGACGGTTTCCCGGGTGATGGTGAAGGCCTTCGCGACCTCGCCCGGCGTGCGCCCGGAATCTTCCTGCATGCGCAACAGGAACGTCGCGCCCATGCGGTTGATGGTGGAGTTGGTGACCGCCGTGGCGATGATTTCGCGCTTCAGGCGATGCTGCTCCATCGCCTTGGCATACTTCGCCTGCAACGGCTCCGGGAAGTAGCGCACCAGTTCTTTCGACAGGTACGGATCCTCGGGAATATCGGAATCCAGCATCTGCTGGAACGCCACCAGCTTGGAATACGACAACAGGACTGCCAGTTCCGGCCGGGTCATGCCGATGCCGCGCGCCTTGCGTTCGGCGATTTCCGCGTCTGACGGCAGGAACTCGATCTGTCGATCCAGCAGTCCCTGCGACTCCAGGGTGCGGATGAAGTGCTGCTTGGAACCCAACCGCGACACGCTCATCCGCTCCATCAGGCTCAGCGCCTGGTTCTGGCGGTAGTTGTCATTGAGCACCAGCGCGGCGACTTCGTCGGTCATCGATGCCAGCAGCTTGTTGCGGTCGGGCAGCGACAGCGCCTGCTTCTGCACCTGGCCGTTGAGCAGGATCTTGATGTTCACTTCGTGGTCGGAAGTGTCGACGCCCGCCGAGTTGTCGATGAAGTCCGTGTTGAGCAGGACGCCATTGAGCGCGGCCTCGATCCGGCCTAGCTGGGTCATGCCGAGGTTTCCGCCCTCGCCCACGATCTTGCAGCGCAGGTCACCGCCGTTGACCCGCAACGCGTTGTTGGCACGGTCGCCGACGTCGGCGTTGCTCTCGCTGGACGCCTTGATGTAGGTGCCGATGCCGCCATTCCACAACAGGTCGACCGGCGACTTCAGGACCGCGCTCATCAAGTCGGCCGGACTCATCGCGGTCACCTCGGCTTCGATCCCGAGAGCCGCCTTCACCTGCGGGGTCAAGGGGATCGACTTGGCGCTGCGCGGGAACACGCCGCCGCCCTTGCTGATCAAGCCAGCGTCGTAGTCCGCCCACGAAGAACGCGGAAGCTTGAACAGTCGCTGCCGCTCCTTGAATCCCTTGGCCGCATCCGGCTCCGGATCGATGAACACATGGCGATGGTCGAACGCGGCAACCAGGCGCAGGTGCTTGGACAACAACATGCCATTGCCAAACACGTCGCCCGACATGTCACCGATGCCAACCGCAGTGAAGTCCTGCTTCTGGCAATCGCGGCCCATGGCGCGGAAATGGCGCTTCACCGACTCCCAGGCGCCACGCGCGGTGATGCCCATGCCCTTGTGGTCGTAGCCAACCGAACCACCCGACGCAAATGCATCGTCCAACCAGTAGCCGTGCGCCTGGGCAATGCCGTTGGCAATGTCGGAGAACGTCGCGGTGCCCTTGTCGGCGGCGACCACCAGGTAGGGGTCGTCGTGGTCGTGGCGCACGACGTTGGCGGGGTGCACGACCTTGCCACCAACGAGGTTGTCGGTGATGTCGAGCAGGCCATTGATGAATCGCTTGTAGCAGGCCTTGCCTTCGGCCAGCCACGCATCACGGTCAACGCTGGGGTCGGGGAGCTGCTTGCAGAAGAAGCCACCCTTGGAACCGACCGGCACGATCACCGTGTTTTTCACCATCTGCGCCTTGACCAGGCCCAGGACCTCGGTACGGAAATCCTCGCGACGGTCGGACCAGCGCAAGCCGCCACGCGCCACCGGACCAAAGCGCAGGTGGATGCCTTCAACCCGTGGGCCGCAGACCCAGATTTCGCGATATGGGCGTGGCTTCGGTGCGTCCGGCACTTTTGCCGAGTCAAGCTTGAACGCAACGTAGTCGGCGGGGCCACCATCAGCGCGTACGCCGTGTCCGCTTCCATCCAGTTTGTAATCAATGTAATAGCTGGTCCGCAGCGTCGCGTCGATGCAGTCGATGAAGCTGCGCAGGATCCGGTCCTGGTCCAGGCTCGCGACCCGGTCAAGCAGCGCCTTCAATGCAGTGCGCGCGGCCTCGACCTGGCGCTCGCGATCGCCATCGCGCGCGTCCAGTACCGGCTTCAACACGGCGCGCGTTGGCGCATCGGCAACCATGGCATGCAGTTGCTGCTCGAGCGCCTGCTTGCCAAGTGCTACCTCGGCCCGGGATTCATTGCCGGTACGCGGGTCAAAGCGCGCCTCGAACAATTCCACCACCATTCGCGCCAGCAGCGGGTAACGATTGAATGTCTCTTCGACGTAACTTTGCGAGAACGGCACCCCGACCTGCTGCAGGTACTTGCCGTAGGCGCGCAGCACCGACACTTGCCGCCAGGTGAGGCTGGCACCAAGGATCAGGCGGTTGAAGCCGTCGTTCTCGGCCTGGCCTCGCCACAACTGGGCGAAGGCGTCTTCGAAGGACTCATCGAGGCTGTCGACGTCGAGGTCGCCGCGCACCGCCTCGACTTCGAAATCCTGGATCCAGGCCACGATGTCGCCATCCTTGCCCGGGATGACGATCCGGTAGGGGTGTTCGGTGATCACCCGCAAGCCCATGTTCTCCATCATCTGCAACGCATCCGACAACGGGATGTCATGGCCAAGGCGGTAGAACTTCAAGCGTAGCCCGCCATCGCCGCGTCGCGAACGATAGAGGCTGACCCGGAGGTCGTCGGCACCCACCAAGGACGACAGGCAAAGCACGTCGGCGGCAGCAACTTCTGCGGTGACCTGCTCGATGTACCCAGCCGGCAAGGCGCGGCCATAGCGATTGGCGAGCTTCAGCCCACGCTCTTCGCCCTGCGCGGCAACCAGTTGATCGCGCAGGTCGTCATGCCAGTTGCGCACGATCTCGGCGAGCTTGGCTTCCAGGGCGGCGACGTCGACGTCTACCGCATCACCAGATTTCTGGCGCACGATAAGGTGCAACTGTGCCAGCGGCGACTCGCCCATCTGTACGGTTGTATCAATGCTGTCGCCATCGAGCGCGTCCTTCAGCATGCGCTCGATCCGGTGCCGCACTTCGGTATTGAAGCGGTCGCGCGGGATGTAGACCAGTGCCGACCAGAACCGGCCATAGCGGTCGCGGCGCAGGAACAGCTTGCTGCGTATGCGCTCCTGCAGCCCGAGGATTCCGGTGGCGGTGCCCAGCAACTCCTGTTCGCTGGCCTGGAACAGCTCATCGCGCGGCAACATGTCGAGGATGTGATGCAGGGCCTTGCCACTATGGCCGGACGGCGACAGGCCGGAATTGCGCATCACGTAGTCATGGCGCTGGCGCACAAGCGGCACTTCCCACGGGCGCCGGCTGTACGCGCTGGACGTGTAAAGGCCGAGGAAGCGTTGCTCCCTTGCCGGCATGCCCTTGGCGTCGAAGGTGAGCACGCCGATGTAATCCATGTAGCCCGGACGGTGCACGGTTGCGCGTGCATTGGTCTTGGTCAGGATCAGGGCATCCATCGAACCGGACTTGGCCATGTAGTGGGCGGCCAACGTTTTCAGGTCGCGTGCCTTGCCTTTTTCCTTGCCGCGCATCAAACCCAGGCCAGAAGATGCAACCGGGCACAACAATTCGCTGCCCGCCTTGTTGACCACGTCGTACTCGCGGTAACCAAGGAAAGTGAAATGGTTGTCGGCAGCCCAACGCAAGAATTCCTGCGCTTCGGCGCGGCCCGCGTCGGTAACCGGCATGCGCCGGGTCGACAGGTCGTCGGCGATGGCCAGCATTTTCGCCCGCATCGCCTCCCAATCGGACACGCTGGCGCGAACGTCAGCGAGTACCGACTGGATGGTGGCCTCGATCGCAGGCATCGCCGCCGCCGTCTGCCGATCAATTTCCAGGTGCATCAGCGATTCGCCCTTGCCCTTGGCCCCAGCCTCGGCGCCAACCGCAACCAGCTTGCCGGCCTTGTCACGATGCACCTGCACCACTGGATGGCCGAGCACGTGGACACCGACACCCTGGTCAGCCAAGGCCATGGTCACCGAGTCCACGAGGAACGGCATATCGTCGTTGACGACCTGGACCACGGTATGCGGCGACTCCCATCCATTCTTCGCAACGCTGGCGTTGAATACCCGCACCTCGGCGGTTCCCGGCTTGCGCTTGCGCGCCAGCTCGAGGAAGTCCAACGCCAGGCTGGCCCATCCTTCCGCGCTGTGTTGCGCCATTTCCTCGGCCGCGATGCGCTGGTAGAAGGCACGAACAAAGGCTTCGGCCTGCTCGCCGCTGGTTTTCGACGGTCGCTTGCGCAACGCCTGCAGGATCGGCGTTATCGACGCCCCGCCGCTAGCAGCGGATTTGCCGGCACTGGCGCGCTTGGAGGCTTTCTTCGCGGTGGTCATGGATTCCTGTATCCGGATGCAGTGAGGCCCGCGCAATTGCACGGGCCCCGTGGTGGTCAATGTGGGAAGTGCAACGGCTGCGACGATGGCTTTTCGGGGATGCGCATGACGGTGCTCAGCGCAACCCCGTTTCGTGACGGGCAATGACCAGGCGCTGGATCTCGCTGGTGCCCTCGTAAATTTCGGTGATCTTGGCGTCGCGGAAATAACGCTCGATCGGCATTTCCTTGGAATACCCCATGCCGGCATGTATCTGAACGGCCTGGTGCGCGATCCACATCGCGGCTTCCGACGAAGTCAGCTTGGCAACTGCCGCCTCGGTCGTGAACTTCTGTCCCTGGCCCTTGAGCCAGGCAGCACGCAGGGTCAACAGCAACGAAGCATCCAGCTTGCACTTCATGTCCGCGATCTTGGCCTGGGTCATCTGGAACGCACCGATTGGCTGGCCGAACGCCTTGCGTTCCCTGACGTAGACGAGGGTGGCTTCATACGCGGCGCGGGCGATGCCGATCGCCTGCGAAGCGATCCCGATCCGGCCGGCGTCGAGCACGCCCATGGCAATCTTTAAGCCCTGGCCTTCCTGGCCCAGGACTTCGTCGGCCTGGACCAGGTAGTCGTTGAATTCAATCTCACACGTCGCCGAGGCGCGGATGCCGAGCTTGGGTTCGGTTTTGCCACGAACGAAGCCAGCCCGGTCCGTGTCCACCAGGAACGCGGTGATGCCACGTGCGCCCTTGTCTGGCTGGGTCACCGCGAACAGCACGATGTACTTGGCGACCGGCCCCGAGGTGATCCAGCTTTTCTTGCCGTTGACCACATAGCTGCCGTCAGCCTGCTGCTCCGCGCGGCACCGCATTGCCGTGGCATCGGAACCCGACTGTGGTTCGGTCAGTGCGAATGCGCCGATCTCGGCGCCTTCCGCGATCGCGCGGACGTATTTCTGCTTCTGCGCTTCGGTTCCATGGATCAAGATACCGTTGCAGAACAAGGAATTGTTGACCGACATGATGGTGGAATGCGCGGCGTCGGCCGCCGCAATCTCGACCATCGCCAATACGTAGGCGATCGGATCCATGCCGGCGCCGCCGTATTCGGCAGGCACCTCGATACCCATCAACCCGTTCTCGCCCAACAGACGGATGTTGTCGAGTGGGAACTCACCAGTACGGTCGTGGTACTCGGCACTCGGCGCGATCTTCTCGCGCGCGATCCGCCGCGCCACGTCCTGGATCATCAGCTGTTCTTCGGTGAAACGGAAATCCACGCGGCCGCTCCAGCGAGGTGGGAGGAACCGCAATTGTAGCGGTGCCGGGGAAATAACCGAACCCTGCGCCCGATGCCTGACGCACAAGCCCGCTTGACCCGAGGCCCCAACGCGACGAGACTTATATCCTTGGATCGCGATGGAAAGATATACATGGACCTGGAAGGCTGGTCGAACCGGCTCAAGGTATTCGCCGACGCCACCCGCGTGCGCCTGCTGGCACTGCTGGAGGGCGAAGAGCTGACCGTCGCCGAACTCTCGGCGATTACCCAATTGGCCCAACCGCGCGTGTCCACCCACCTGGCCAAGCTCAAGGAAGCCGGACTGGTGCGGGATCGCCGCTCCGGCGTCTCGGCCTATTACCGTTTCGATGAAGTTGCGCTGGATCCGGCGCAACGCGCCTTGTGGCATTCGATCAGCACCGGCAGCGACGACCCGTTATTGCGCCAGGACGCTGAACGCGTGCCGGTGGTACTGGCAACCCGTGCCGCTGACCAGAACTGGGCCGACTCCGTCGCGGGTGACATGGAGCGCCACTATTCTCCAGGCCGCACCTGGGAAGCGTTGGCGCGCACGGCATTGCCGCTGCTTGAACCTGGGGACGTGCTCGATATCGCATCCGGCGACGGCGTGCTGGCGGAATTGCTGGCGCCACACGCGCGTCGCTATGTCTGCATCGACACCAGCCCGCGGGTTGTCGCCGCTGCGGCCGAACGACTTCGCAGGTTCAGCAATGTCGACGTTCGCGAAGGCGACATGCATGCCCTGCCCTGCGCCGATGCCAGTTTTGACCTGGTGGTGTTGATGCACGCACTGACCTACGCCGCCAAGCCGGCGCAGGCAGTGGCCGAAGCAGCTAGGGTGTTGCGACCGGGTGGGCAGTTATTGTTGAGCAGCCTGGCCAACCACCAGCACCGCGTCGCGGTCGAAGCGTTCGGCCATATCCACCTGGGATTCAGCGCCAAGGACCTGCGCAGGTTCGCGACCAAGGCCGGCCTGCAGGTGACCAACTGCGAGACCGTCACCCGCGAAAAGCGCCCTCCGCACTTCGAAGTCATTTCCTTGATCGGCACCAAACCCTAGTCGCGAACCCTTCGCGCGAGCATTGACTGGAACCTTGAATCATGTCCCTCACCTGGTTGAATCCAAAACGCGTGGCCTTGCTGGAAGCGGCACTGTCCGAACGCATCCTCGTCATCGACGGCGCGATGGGAACCATGATCCAGCGCCATGAATTACAGGAAGCCGACTATCGCGGAACCCGCTTCGCAGAGGGCTACGACGGCTTGCTCGCGGAAGCTGGCCACTCCCACGGTGCGGGTTGTGGCTGCGAGGCACACGACCAACGTGGCAACAACGACCTGCTCACGCTCACCCGGCCCGACATCATCCGCGGCATCCATGATGCCTACCTGGCCGCTGGTGCCGACATGGTCGAGACCAACACCTTCAACTCAACCTCGGTTTCGCTCTCGGACTACCACTTGCAGCACCTGGTGCACGAACTGAACCGCGGTGGCGCCGCATTGGCACGCCAGGCCTGCGACGCGGCAGAGGCCAAGGATCCCACGCAACCGCGTTTCGTCATCGGTGTGATCGGCCCCACCAGCCGCACCGCTTCGCTGAGCCCGGATGTCAATCGCCCCGGATTCCGCGCTGTTTCGTTCGACCAGCTCGCAGCGGCCTATCGCGAAGCCGCCGCCGGCCTGATCGAAGGCGGCGCCGACGTGTTGATGGTTGAAACCATCTTCGACACGCTCAATGCCAAGGCTGCGTTGTTCGCGATCGACGATGCCTTCGCCGATGCCGGGGGACGCTTGCCGGTGATGATTTCCGGGACGATCACCGATGCATCAGGCCGCACGCTTTCGGGCCAGACGGCGGAAGCCTTCTGGTATTCGTTGCGGCATTCGCAGCCGCTGTCGATCGGTCTCAATTGCGCGCTCGGCGCCAAGGACCTGCGCGCGCACATCGACGTGCTGTCCCGGGTCGCCGATACCCGTATCAGCACCCATCCCAACGCCGGGCTGCCCAATGCATTCGGCGGCTACGACGAAACGCCGGAAGACATGGCACGCGACCTGCACGAGTTCGCCGAAGCCGGCCTGCTCAATGTTGTCGGCGGATGCTGCGGCACCACCCCGGAACACATCGCTGCAATCGTCCAGGCCGTGCAGGGACTGGCGCCGCGCGCCATCCCCGAACTGGAGCAAGTGGCATGAGCGAGTCAACCATCGCCCGCCAGACCCGGCTCAGCGGACTCGAACCGCTGCAGATCACGCCGCAATCCAATTTCATCAACGTCGGCGAACGCACCAATGTCACCGGGTCCAAGCAATTCAAGAAATTGATCCTGGACAACCGCTTCGACGAAGCTGTGGTCGTGGCCCGGCAGCAGGTCGAGAGCGGCGCCCAGGTTCTCGACGTCAACATGGACGAGGGCATGCTCGACTCGGAAAAAGCGATGGTCGAGTACCTGCACCTGATCGCAGCCGAACCGGACATTGCCCGGATCCCGGTGATGGTCGACTCCTCGAAGTTCAGCGTGATCGAGGCCGGACTCAAATGCCTGCAAGGCAAGGGCATCGTCAACTCCATCTCGATGAAGGAAGGCGAGGAGGAATTCCTGCGCCAGGCGCGACTGGTGCGTCGCTATGGCGCGGCGGTCGTGGTCATGGCCTTCGACGAACAAGGCCAGGCCGATACCGCGCGGCGCAAGGTCGATATCAGTGCCCGCGCCTACGAGCTGCTGACCACCCAGATCGGATTCCCGCCGGAAGACATCATCTTCGACCCGAATATCTTCGCGATTGCCACCGGCATCGAGGAACACAATAACTACGCCGTCGATTTCATTGAAGCAGCCACCGAGTTGCGCCGGCGCTTTCCGTTCAGCCATATTTCTGGCGGCGTGTCGAACGTGTCGTTCTCGTTCCGCGGCAACGAGCCGGTGCGCCAGGCGATCCACGTGGTGTTCCTGTACCACGCGATCAAGGCGGGCATGGACATGGGTATCGTCAATGCCGGTGCCCTGCCCCTGTACGACGACCTCGAACCGGTGCTGCGCGAACGGGTCGAGGACGTGGTGCTCAACCGCCGCGACGACGCCACCGAACGCCTGCTGGAAATCGCCGACACGTTCAAGGGCAGGAAAGGCGAAAAGAAGGTGGAAAACGTCGCCTGGCGCGATGGTAGCGTGGGCGCTCGCCTCACCCATTCGCTGGTGCATGGCATCGATCAGTACGTGGTTGAGGACACCGAGGAAGCACGCACCCAGGCCAAGCGCCCGCTGGACGTGATCGAGGGTCCGTTGATGGACGGCATGAACGTCGTTGGCGACTTGTTTGGCGCCGGCAAGATGTTCCTGCCCCAGGTGGTGAAGTCGGCCCGGGTGATGAAGAAAGCCGTGGCCCACTTGTTGCCGTACATCGAAGCCGAAAAACTGCGCACCGGCGATACCGGCAAGTCCAACGGCAAGATCGTGATGGCGACGGTCAAGGGCGACGTCCACGACATCGGCAAGAACATCGTCGGCGTGGTCCTGGCCTGCAACAATTTCGAAGTGATCGACCTCGGCGTGATGGTGCCCGCGCAGGTGATCCTGGATCGGGCCAAGGCAG
>JBDSOZ010000091.1:0-2810 GCA_039914555.1 Luteimonas sp. | reverse complement strand
TTCGCCACCTGCAGTCCCGACTACTACGTACACGAGCAGCGCATGTTCGTGCGCTTGCTGAAGAAAGGCTTGGCCTACCGGCGCAATTCGGTGGTGAACTGGGATCCGGTGGACCAGACCGTGCTGGCCAACGAGCAGGTCATCGATGGCCGCGGCTGGCGGACCGGCGCATTGGTCGAGAAGCGCGAAATCCCGCAATGGTTCCTCAAGATCACGGACTATGCGCAGGAACTGCTGGACGGCCTGGATACGCTCGATGGCTGGCCGGATCCGGTCAAGACCATGCAACGCAACTGGATCGGCCGCTCCGAGGGCCTGGAGCTCCAGTTCAGGATCGACGGCGAGGAAGCGCCACTGGGCGTCTACACCACCCGTCCCGATACCTTGATGGGCGTGACCTTCATCAGCATCGCCGGCGAGCATCCACTGGCGCTGAAGGCCGCTCGTGGCAATCCGGAGCTGGCGGCATTCCTCGCCGACCTGAAACAGGGTGGCGTGTCCGAAGCCGAACTCGAAACCCAGGAAAAGCGTGGCATGGCCACGGGCCAGTGGGCGATCCATCCCTTGACCGGCGAAGACTTGCCGATCTACGTCGCCAATTTCGTCCTGATGGGCTACGGCACGGGAGCGGTCATGGCCGTGCCGGCCCACGACCAGCGCGATTGGGAGTTTGCCAAGACTTACGGGTTGCCCGTGCATCCGGTCATCGTGCCGCCCGCAGTGCGCGATGCCCTGCGTGAAGTCGCCAGCGACGTTGCCCACGACGCCGATCCGTTCCAGGCCGCATTGTCCGGTGGTTCGGTTGATGCCTACGACACGTCGGCGGCGGTGGCGGTGGTGCGCGAATACCTGGAGGGCATCCAGCAGCAGGGTGCATTCACCGAGCGCGGCACCTTGGTCAATTCGGGCGAGTTCAGCGGGATGGAATTCGAGGCCGCGTTCAACGCGCTGGCTGCGCGTTTTGAAGCCGAGGGCAGGGGTCGGCGCCGGGTCAACTTCCGCCTGCGCGACTGGGGCGTGAGCCGTCAACGCTATTGGGGTTGCCCGATCCCGGTGGTTTATTGCGACCAGTGCGGCGCGGTGCCGGTGCCGGAAGAGCAGTTGCCGGTGGTGTTGCCGGAAGACGTGGCCGACGCCTTTGCAGGCGGGGTGCAGTCGCCGATCAAGGCCGATCCGGCGTGGCGCCAGACCCGATGCCCACAATGTAACGGCGCTGCCGAACGCGAGACCGACACCTTCGATACCTTCATGGAGTCCAGCTGGTACTACGCGCGCTACACCTCGCCGGGCGCGGAGACCCAGGTGGACGAACGCGCCGACTACTGGTTGCCGGTTGACCAGTACATCGGTGGCATCGAACACGCAATCCTGCACCTGCTGTATTTCCGTTTCTACCACAAGCTGTTGCGCGACCAGGGCCTGGTCCACTGCGATGAACCGGCGACGCGCCTGCTGACCCAGGGCATGGTGGTTGCCGATACCTATTATCGCGAGCAGCCCAGCGGCCACCGGGAGTGGATCAACCCCGCCGACGTGGATGTCAGCCGCGATGACAAGGGCCACATCAATGGTGCGGTGCTGAGGGCCGACGGCCAGCCGGTGCGGATCGGCGGCACCGAGAAAATGTCGAAGTCCAAGAACAATGGCGTCGACCCGCAAGCGATGGTCGACCGCTATGGTGCCGACACCGTGCGCCTGTTTTCGATGTTCGCCGCACCGCCCGAGCAATCGCTTGAATGGCACGAAGCCGGGGTCGAGGGCATGGCCCGGTTCCTGCGCCGGGTTTGGCGCGAGGTGCTGGCCCACGCCGCCCAACCAGACCATCCGCAGGTCGATGTCGGCAACCTCGAGTTGGCGCAGAAAACCTTGCGCAGGCAACTGCACGAGACGATCCAGAAAGTCGGCGACGACTACGGCCGCCGCCATTGCTTCAACACCGCCATCGCGGCGTTGATGGAACTGTTGAACCACGTCGCGAAATTCGGCGACATGTCGGACCAGGGGCGTGCCGTGCGCCATGAAGCATTGCAGGCCATGGTGTTGCTGCTCAATCCGGTCACCCCACATGTTTGCCACGCGTTGTGGCAGGTGCTTGGACACGCCGAAACGCTGCTGGAAGACATCCCGTTCCCACACGCTGACCCGGTGGCACTGCTGCGCGACAGCGTGATTCTCGCCATCCAGGTCAACGGCAAGCTGCGCGGGACCATCGAGGTGACCCCGGATACGCCGCGCGAGGCTATTGAAGCGGCGGCGCTGGCCGAGCCGGGCGTGGCCCGCTTCCTGGAAGGGCAGCAGCTGCGCAAGGTCATCGTGGTGCCGGGCAAGGTCGTGAACATTGTCGCCAGTGCCAGCTGATGTGGGTGGCGATGGCGGCGCCCACGCAGCGCCGCTTGCCGCTGCCCCCGGCCTCGTCCAGACTGCGTCCATGACCCGATATCTCCCTCGCTTGCTCCCCTGCGTCAGCGTGCTCGCGGCCATCGCGCTGCTTGCCGGCTGCGGTTTCCACCTGCGCGATGCCCTGTTGTTGCCGCCCGACCTGGGGCCGTTGCAGGTCACTTCCGCGGATCGCGACGGTCCCCTGGTGCAACAACTCCAATTGGCGCTGGCGCGGGCCGGAGCTTCGATGGTTGAAATCGCGGGTGCGGATGCGGATGCGGCTGCACCGGCACCCGCGGCTGCGCCTGCGCAGCTGCGCATCCTCAGCGAGCGATTTGGGGACACGCCGATTTCGGTGGACCGGTTTGGCCGTTCCCAGGAATTCAACCTGCGTTACGCGGTGGTCTTCGACCTGCGCCGCGGCGATGGCA
>JBDSOZ010000085.1:0-5489 GCA_039914555.1 Luteimonas sp. | reverse complement strand
ACCGTGTCCGGATTGAGCGACAGCGACTCGATTCCCTGTTCCATCAGCCAAAGCGCAAGGTCAGGGTGGTCGCTGGGGCCTTGGCCACAGATGCCGATGTACTTGCCCTTGGCGCGGGCCGCTGTGATCGCCATCGACAGCAGTTTCTTGACCGCCGGGTCACGCTCGTCGAACAGGCTGGCGACAATCGCCGAATCGCGGTCCAAGCCCAGGGTGAGCTGGGTCATGTCGTTGGAACCGATCGAGAACCCGTCGAAAATTTCGAGGAACTCGTCGGCCATCAAGGCATTGGACGGAATCTCGCACATCATGATGATCTTCAGCGGCTGCCGGCCCAGCGCGTGCTCGCCCTGGACCAGGCCATTTTCGCGCAGCACTTCGACCACCTTGCGCCCTTCGTCGAGGGTGCGAACGAACGGAATCATCACCCACAGGTTGTCCAGGCCCATGTCTTCACGCACGCGCTTGACTGCACGGCATTCCAGTGCAAATGCGTCCTTGAACGAAGGGTCGACGTAGCGGCTGGCGCCACGGAATCCAATCATCGGGTTTTCTTCGTGCGGCTCGTATTTCGAACCACCGAGCAGGTTGGCGTATTCGTTGGACTTGAAATCGGACAGGCGCACGATCACCGGCTTCGGTGCCACGGACGCAGTGATGGTGGCGATGCCTTCGGCAAGCCGATCGACATAGAACTCGACCGGGCCGGCATAACCGGCGATGCGCTCGTCGATTTTTGCCCGGGTCGCGGCGTCCTGTTGGTCGTATTCCAGCAATGCCTTGGGGTGCACGCCGATGTGGCTGGCGATGATCATCTCCAGGCGCGCCAGGCCGATACCGGCGTTGGGCAGCATGCCAAAGTCAAACGCGCGGTCCGGGTTGGCCACGTTCATCATGATCTTGAGCGGCGCTGGCGGCATGTTGCCCATGTCGGTGGTGGTGCGTTCGAAGGGCAGGGCACCGGCATAGATGTAGCCGGTGTCGCCTTCGGCGCAACTGATGGTCACCTGGCTGCCGTCGGCAATGCGGTCGAGCGCATTACCGGTACCGACGACAGCGGGCACGCCCAGCTCGCGGGCGATGATCGCGGCATGGCAGGTGCGACCACCGCGGTTGGTGACGATCGCAGCCGCGCGCTTCATCACCGGCTCCCAGTCCGGGTCGGTCATGTCGGCCACCAGCACATCGCCGGGCTGGACCCGGCTCATGTCTTCGAGCGAACGCACGACCCGGGCGACGCCACTGCCGATTTTCTGGCCGATCGCACGCCCTTCAGCAATCACTTCCCCGCGTTGCGACAAGTTGTAACGCTCGATCTGGGTGGCGTGGCCACGCGACTTCACCGTTTCCGGCCGCGCCTGCAGGATGAACAATTTTCCACTGCTGCCGTCCTTGCCCCATTCGATGTCCATTGGCCGGGCGTAATGCCGTTCAATCACCAGTGCCTGCCGGGCGAGTTCATGCACGTCGGCGTCGCTGAGCGAAAACCGGTTGCGCAGCTCGACCGGCGTCTCTTCGGTGCGCACGCGTTCGCCCGGCACGTCCGAATACACCATCCGCAGCTGCTTGGCGCCCAGCGATCGGCGCAGGATCGCCGATTTGATCCCGGCCGCTTCACCCTTCAGCAAGGTCGGCTTGTAGACATAGAACTCATCGGGATTGACCGCACCCTGGACGACCATCTCGCCAAGGCCGTAGCTCGCGGTAATGAACACCACATCGCGGAAGCCAGACTCGGTGTCCAGGGTGAACAGCACGCCGGAGGTGCCGATATCCGAGCGCACCATCATCTGCACGCCGGCCGACAGGAATACATCTTCGTGCTTGAAGCCGTGATGGACGCGATAGGCGATGGCGCGGTCGTTGTAGAGACTGGCAAAGACTTCCTTGACCTTGCGCACGACGTCGTCGGCGCCAGTGACATTGAGGAAGGTCTCCTGCTGCCCGGCAAACGATGCATCGGGCAGGTCCTCGGCCGTGGCCGAAGAACGCACGGCAACCGCGACGTCATTGCCGTTATCGGCACACAGCTTGGCGTACGCCTTGCGGATGTCCTGGTCGAGTGCTGGCTGCAACGGCGCATCGATGACCCAGCTACGGATTTCGCCGCCAGCCCGGGTGAGGGCAGGGACGTCTTCCACGTCGAGCGCTGACAGGCGATCGAAAATGCGCTGGTGCAGGGTGTTGTTGGCGATGAAATCCTTGAACGCATCGGCGGTGGTGGCGAAACCGCCTGGCACCGAAACCCCGAGCCCGGACAGCTCTCCGATCATCTCCCCCAGCGAGGAATTCTTGCCGCCCACCTGGGCGAGATCAGTCAGGCGCAGGTCGTGCAGCCAGAGAATGTTGTCGCTCAAGGCGGTGAACTCCGGGGGGTTTGGGCTATTTTAGCGGATCGCACCGCCCTGGAGCCTGCATGCCTGCCTTACGCCCGGTCTTCTATGTGTCCGACGGCACCGGAATTACCGCCGAAACCATTGGCCATAGCCTTTTGACCCAGTTTGCGAACGTCAGCTTTACGACCGATCGGCTGCCATTCGTGGACACCCTGGACAAGGCGCAGATTGCCGCGGCGCGGATCCGCCAGGCGGGGATCGACCATGGCTTGCGCCCGGTAGTAGTGAATTCCTGCGTCGATCCGGCCCTCAACGCGATCCTGGCCGACAGTGGGGCGCTGATGCTGGATGTGTTTGCACCCTTCATCGAGCCGCTGGAGCACGAATTGGGCATGCAACGCCAGGCGCAGGTTGGCGCCGCCCACGGCATGGTCGATTTCGACGTCTACCATCGCCGCATCAATGCCATGAACTACGCACTCGCCAACGACGATGGCATCAGCACGGACTACAGCGAGGCCGACCTGATCCTGGTGGGTGTGTCGCGCGCAGGCAAGACTCCCACCTGCGTCTATCTCGCACTGCATCACGGCGTGCGCGCAGCCAATTACCCGCTGACCGAGGAAGACCTGGATTCGGATCGGCTGCCGGTCAAACTGCGCCCTTATCGCAGCAAATTATTCGGGCTCACGATCGACCCTGTGCGCTTGCAGCAGATCCGGCAGCAACGTCGGCCGAACTCGCGCTATGCACAACTGGACACCTGCAAGCGCGAGGTTGCCGCGGCAGAAGAACTGCTGCGCCACGAAGGAATCCAGATGTTGAGTACGACCCACGCCTCGATCGAGGAGATTTCGAGCAGGGTGCTCGGGGTGCTGGGGCTGAACCGCGAAATGTTCTAGCGCAGAAGGCCACCGTAGGCCCGATTCCGGCTTGCGTCAATGCTGCCGCGATTGCATTTGGCCGTGTAGCATCGGCTCATGCAACAGGTGCTCACCCGCGTCGCAAGGATCCCCGGCATCAGTCGATTCAGCTGGCTGATGGGCTTGTATGCGGAAAACCATGACCTGCTCGTGCGCTTGTTCAAGCCAGCCGACCTGGCACCGGGTTGCTACCGTTCATGCATTGGCGACGGCATCGATGTGCATCTGGATGTTCTCGGCCAGCACGCCTACACCAGCGAACTGCGCTTGACCTATGCATTGCGCGATCCGCTCACGGGCAACCCGGATCCATCGGCCTACCTGCGCCTGTACAGCGATGCGCGCCAAGTGGAAGCGACCCATTGCTATGTTGGGCGTCGTTGGCAGGATGCACTGGGGATGTTCCCGCTACCGGCGCGGTTGCTTGACCATCGCCTGCGCATGAACACGTTCCTGGGTAAATGGCTGCACTACCTGGCCGAGGGTGGCCACGGCGTGGCGACCTTGCAACCCATTGCAGGCGCGCCAAAAGCAACGGGCCCGACCGTGGTCGAGCCCGCTACCTGGACACGTTGAATTGGCGTCCCCAGGGGGATTCGAACCCCCGTGTCCACCGTGAAAGGGTGGTGTCCTAGGCCTCTAGACGATGGGGACTTGGAACGGTTTCCAGCGATTTCAATGAAGCGGAATTGGTGGAGCCAGGCGGGATCGAACCGCCGACCTCCTGCATGCCATGCAGGCGCTCTCCCAGCTGAGCTATGGCCCCACGCGCTGGAAAGCGGGCAAGTTTAGCGGCGGCCAAAAAATAGCGCAAGCGGATTCGGCTGCCCCAGCCGCAACGCATTGGCCACTACGGACACCGAACTCAGGCTCATTGCCAGCGCCGCGATCATCGGGCTCAACAGCAAACCGGTGAACGGATAGAGTACGCCGGCCGCGATGGGGACGCCCAGTGCGTTGTAGAGGAACGCGAACCCGAGGTTCTGGCGCATGTTGGCGACCGTAGCCTGCGACAGTTCACGCGCACGCAGGATTCCGTTCAGGTCGCCTTTGACCAGGGTGACCTGGGCGCTGGACATCGCGACATCGGTGCCGGTACCCATGGCAATGCCGATGTCGGCGCCAGCCAGGGCAGGGGCATCGTTGATGCCGTCGCCAGCCATGGCGACCTTGTGGCCCTCGGCCTGCAATCGCTGCACCAACTCGATCTTGGCTTGCGGTCGCATTTCGCCATGGACCTCATCGATCCCAAGTTCCTGGGCAATGGCGTTGGCCGTGGCCACGCCATCACCCGTGGCCATCACGATGCGCAACCCAGCGGCATGCAGCGCCTTGATCGCGTCCTGGGTCGACGCCTTGATCGGATCGGCGACCGCGAGCAATCCTGCGAGCACGCCATCCACGGCCAGGTACATCACGCTTGCCCCTTGATGGCGCAGGCTTTCGGCCTGCGCGAGCAGTACCGAAGCATCCACCCCCAGCTCTTGCATCAATGCGGTATTGCCGATGGCGACGTTGCGTCCGCCAACCCGGCCACGTACGCCGATCCCGGTTGCGGATTCAAAGTCTTCAACCGCTGCCAGGCCGAGGCCACGGCGATTGGCTTCGACGACGATGGCCTGTGCCAGTGGGTGCTCGCTGCCCTGGTCAATACTGGCGGCAAGTCGCAGCACTTCAGTCTGTTCAAAGCCGGTCGTTGCAATCACTTCGCGGAACACCGGGCGGCCTTCGGTCAGGGTGCCGGTCTTGTCGACGATCAAGGTGTCGATGCGACGGAAGTTTTCGATCGCCTCGGCGTCCCGGAACAGCACACCCATGTGTGCGGCACGGCCGCTGGCGACCATGATCGACATCGGTGTCGCCAGGCCGAGGGCGCAGGGGCAGGCAATGATCAACACCGATACCGCGTTGAGTACGCCATGGGTCCACGATGGCGCCGGCCCGAAAAATCCCCAGACCAGCAACGTGGTCACGGAAATCGCCAACACCACCAACACGAACCAGTAAGCGACCTTGTCGGCCATGCGTTGCATCGGTGCGCGGCTGCGCTGTGCCTGTGCGACCAATTGCACGATCTGTGCCAGTACCGTCGCCGAACCGACTTTGCCGGCACGGATGACCAGGCTGCCGCTGCCATTCATGGTGGCGCCGATCACCTCGGCGCCGATTCCCTTGGCAACCGGGACCGGTTCACCGGTGAGCATGGATTCATCGACGTGGGAACGGCCCT
>JBDSOZ010000070.1:0-10367 GCA_039914555.1 Luteimonas sp. | reverse complement strand
CATCGACCTGGTGGTGGCGCGCGGCAGCATCACTGCGGTGCTGGGTCCGTCGGGCAGCGGCAAGTCGACCTTGCTGGCTGGCCTCACCGGCGAACTGGAGCCCGCTGCCGGCACGGTCGAAGTGCTCGGCGCGCCACTGCCACAGCGCAAGCGCGCATTGCTGGAATTGCGCAAATCGATTGGCGTGCTGTTGCAGGGCAATGGCCTGCTGACCGACCTGACCGCCGCCGAGAACGTGGCCTTGCCGCTGCGCGCGCATACCAGGCTGCCGGCACCGGTGATCCGCCGCCTGGTGGACATGAAACTGCATGCCGTCGGCCTGCGCGCTGCCGCTGACCTGTATCCGCGCGAACTGTCCGGTGGCATGGCCCGCCGGGTGGCGTTGGCGCGTGCGCTGGCGCTGGATCAGCCGCTGATGATCTACGACGAGCCCCTGACCGGACTGGATCCGATCGCCAGCGGCGTGATCATGAACCTGGTTGCGCGGCTCAACGCCAGTCTTGGCCTCACCAGCATCATCGTCACCCACCACGTGCGCGAAACCCTGCCAGTGGCCGATCGCGCCATCGTCATCGCCAATGGCCGGATCGTCTTCAGCGGCACGCCTGCGGAACTGCAGGCATCCACCGATCCGCTCGTCCAGCAGTTCCTGCGCGGCGAACCCGATGGTCCGATTCCCTTCGACGCCGTCGCCCGCCTACCCACCACCGAGGCAGCCTGATGCCTTTCGCCACCACCATCCGCTCACTCGGCCGTGCCGGGCTGTTTGCCCTGTCGGTGCTGCGCGCATCCACCCCGACCCGCGACTTTTTTGCCGAGCTGACCCGCGAGATCTACAAGATCGGTGCACGTTCGCTGCCGATCATTGCCGTCGGTGGCGCCTTCGTCGGCTTGTCGGTAACGCTGTTGGGTTACCGCGCGCTGCAGACTTATGGCGCCGCCAACCAGATCAGCGCACTGGTCGGCCTCGGCCTGTACCGCGAACTGGCACCGGTGTTGACCGCCTTGCTGTTCATTGGCCGCGCCGGCAGCTCGATTGCCGCCGAACTTGGGCTGATGCGCGCCACCGACCAGATCACCGCGTTGGGACTGATGGCGATTGATCCGGTGGCCAAGGTGGTCGCGCCGCGCTTCTGGGCCGCGATCATCTGCGTGCCGCTGCTGACTGCGTTTTTCTGCTCGTTCGCAATCAGCGCCAGCTGGTTCGAAGCAGTGCGGGTGATCGGTATCGACAGCGGTTCATTCTGGCAAGTGTTGAAGGATGCGGTCGATTTCCGCGCCGACTTCTGCATCGCGTTCGTCAAGGCCGCCGTGTTTGGCGGCACCGCGGCACTGGTCGCGTCCTACGTCGGCTTCCATTCCGAACCCACCATCGAAGGCACCTCGGTTGCGACCACCCGCGCGGTGGTGAATGCCTCGTTGCTGGTGCTGATGTTCAACTTCGTGTTGTCGGCGTTCCTGTTCCAGAATTGAGGAAATTTCCATGAGTATTCGCGGTCCCCGTCTCGAATTCGCGGTCGGCGCCTTCCTGCTGCTGGCGCTGGCATCGCTGCTGGTGCTGGCACTGGCCTCCACCAACGGCAAGTTCGGCTTTGGCGGCGATACCTATCCACTGACCGCACGCTTTACCAACCTGGGCCAGCTGCGGACCAACGCCCCCGTCAAGATAGGCGGCGTGACCATCGGCAATGTAGCCGCCATTCAGCTGGATCCAGTCAAATTGGACGCCGTCGTGACCCTGGACATCGATGCCCGCTACAACGACCTGCCGTCCGATACCTCGGCCGGCATCCTGACCGGCGGGCTGCTAGGCGAGAGTTACATCGGCTTGCAGCCCGGCGGCGACCTCGAGCCGCTGAAGCCAGGCGAGGAGATTGCATTCACGACGCCAGCCGTCGACCTGATCCAGATGGTCGGCAAGTACATGTTTAGCGGTGGCGACAAGGCCACCGATGCTGCCCCCGCCCCTACGGAATGAAGCCATGAAGATCCCCATGACCAACCTGATGCTTGCCGCGGCGCTGCTTGCGTTCGCGCCGGCCGCGCCAGTCTTTGCCCAGGCAGCACCCGCCACGTCCCAGCAATCGCCCAGCAAGCAGGTGCTCGACAACAGCCAACGCATCCTTGCCACGCTGGAAAAGCGTCGGCCCGAATTCACCAAGGATCGCGGCGCGCTGGAGAAGTTCATTGCCAGCGAGTTCACCTCGATGTTTGACCGCGACTACGCCGCCCGCCAGGTGTTGGGCCGCCACGGCCGTGGTGCTTCGGACGCCGACGTGAAGGTGTTTGCCGACGCCATGGCTGACAGCCTGATGCGTCGCTACGGCTCCGCGCTACTCGACTTCAACACCCACCTCAAGGTCAGGATCAAGTCCGAGACCGCGTTGCCGCGCGGCCTTGGCGTCAAGGTTTCCAGCGAAATGCTGCGCCAGGGCGGCGAGCCGATTCCGGTCGATTACCTGATGCGCAAGTCCGGTGGCGGCTGGAAGGTGTTCGACGTGATGGTCGAGGGCGTGTCGTTCGTGCAGACCTTCCGCCAGCAGTTCGACAGTGAGCTCACCCACAAGTCGATCCGCCAGGTCGCGGGCGAACTGGGCAGCGGCAAGGTCAAGGCCGATGCCGGGCTCTGAGCCCGCCAGCGTTGCGCGCGCCGGCGATGCATTGCGCTTCACCGGTGCGTTGCTGCGCGATGCGGTTCCGATGCTGTGGCGGCAAGCGCTGCCACTGGTCGATGGCGCGCAGCGCTTCGAACTCAATCTCGTGACCCGGGTGGATAGCGCCGGCGTGGCATTGCTGGCGGAACTTTCCGCGCTCGCGGGCCACGTGCCAAACATCGAGGGCTCGCCGCCTGGGTTGGCCGAGTTGCGTGCCGCTTACCGTTTGTTACCGGATCTCGACTTCGCTTCAACGTAGAATTGCGTGCTCCCGCCCCTCCCCATGCGCCCTCCCCTCATGCGCCCTGATCGGCCGTTCGTGCTTTTGCTGCTGATCCTGCTGTTGGCGCCCCTGCCGGTGCTGGCGCAGGACGGGCAGGCACAAGTGCCGCCAGCGGCGGCACAATACCGGCAAGTGCCGCCAACGGCGGCGCAAGACGAGCAAGTGCCGCCAGCGGCGGCGCCGACGCAGGAGGAGCTCGATTACCAGGCGTTGTACGGCGACCCGGACTACGACCCGGTCGCGGATCCCGCGCTGCCCAACCCGGTGGAATTGCCGGCCAGCTACGACCCCTGGGAAAAATTGAACCGCAAGGTCCATACGTTCAACAACCTTGTTGACCGCCGCATCGCGACGCCGCTGGCGCGGGCTTACATCGCAGTCGTACCACGCCCGGTGCGGCTGGGTGTCAGCAACTTCTTCATCAACCTGGGACAGCCGGCCAACGCACTCAACGCGTTGTTGCAGGGTCGCCCGAAAGACGCCGCTGAATCACTCGGCCGCTTCCTGCTCAATACCACCGTCGGACTCGGCGGCATCCTCGATCCTGCCACCCAAGCCAAGCTGCCGTATCACAACGAAGATTTCGGCCAGACCCTGGGCACGTGGGGCTGGAAGCGTTCGCGCTACGTCGAGTTGCCGCTGTTTGGCCCGCGCACGGTGCGCGATGTGGTCGGCCTGGCTGGGGACTCGCCGCTGTCTCCGATCCGGCAAATCGAGAGCGATCCCACCCGCATTTTCCTGCAGGGACTGCAACTGGTCGACGTGCGCACCCAGTTGTTCGCCGTGGACAGCATGCGGGTTGGCGCGACCGACGACTACGCGCTGGTCCGCGATGCCTGGCTGCAGCGACGCAAGTACCAGATCTTCGGCGATGGCTCCAAGGTGCAGCAAGACGACTCGTTGCCCGAATACCTGCGCGAGGATGTCGCCAATCCGAGCGTCCCGGTCGATGCGATGCCGGTGTTGCCGGCCAAAAGCTACTGATCGTTCCCGAGCAGATTCGACGCTTCCTCGCCGGGTAGCGATTCCACTTCCCGCAACTGGCGCTGGATCGCGCGCGTGCGCACGCCGGTCTGCTCGATCTTGTTGCTGGCCTCGAGCAGTTTCTTCTGGACTCCGTCGAGCACCTCGCCGAACTTGCCGAACTCGGTCTTGACCGCACCCAGGGTGCGCCAGACTTCGCTGGACCGCTTCTCGATCGCCAAGGTCCGGAAGCCCATCTGGAAACTGGTCATCAGCGCCAGCAGCGTGGTTGGTCCAGCCACGGCAATCCGGCGATCGCGTTGCAAAGCATCCACCAGGCCCGGGCGCCGCAACACTTCCGCATACAGGCCTTCGGTGGGCAGGAACAGGATCGCGAACTCGGTGGTATGTGGCGCAGCGACGTACTTGTCGCAGATGCGCTGCGCCTCCAGCTTGACCCGACGCTCGAGTGCATCGCCGGCCAGCCGCGCGCCTTCGGCATCGGCGTTTTCCTGGGCGTCGAGCAGGCGTTCGTAATCCTCGCGCGGAAACTTGGCATCGATCGGCAGCCACACCGGCAGGTCGCCGGTGGAGCCCGGAAAACGCACCGCGAACTCCACCCGCTCGTTGCTGCCCGGTACGGTGGCAACGTTGGCCGCGTACTGGTCGGGCGCAAACACCTGCTCCAACAGGCCGGCCAATTGCACCTCGCCAAACACGCCACGCGACTTGACGTTGCCGAGCACCCGCTTGAGGTCACCTACGCCGGTGGCCAGTTGCTGCATCTCGCCCAACCCGCGCTGCACATTTTCCAGGCGCTCGGACACCAGCCGGAAGGATTCGCCCAAGCGCGTTTCCAGCGTGCTCTGCAGCTTCTCGTCGACGGTGGCCCGCATCTGCTCAAGCTTGGCTTCGTTGCCAGCCTGCAGTTCCTGCAACTTCTGTTCCAGGGTGGCGCGCATTTCGCCCAGCCGTTGTTCGCTGCGCTGGGTGAGTTCCTGGACGCGCTGGCCAAGGTTTTCGGCAAAGCGCTGCTGCAGCTCGGCGCCTTCGCTGCGCGCCTTGCGCGCGTCCTCTGCGAGTCCTTCGCGCAGCAGGTCCAGGCGTTGGTCGGTGCGCGCCGTCAGGCCTTCCAACTGGAGTCGCAATTCGCCGCGGCCCTCGCGTTGCTCCTCGCGCAGCGCAGCTTCCAGCGCGCGGCCCGGCCCGCGCACCAGCAGCACCGCCAGCAATGCGATCGTCACGATCGCCGCGACCAGCAACAGGACCAGCAGGTTGGTTTCGCTCATGGCACCAGTCTAGCCTCGTCCGTCCCAGCCATTGAGACCAGCCGCGCTGCCCTCACCACACCCGGCAGAACACCGCCTTGAGGTAGCGCGATTCGGGCACCGAAGCCAGGAACGGATGGTCCGGCCCCGCGCCAGCCACCTTCAGCACCTGGATCACCCGCCCGGAATAGAACGACGCGCGCCGCAGCATGCCCAGGAACTCTTCTTCGCTGACCAGGCCCGTGCAGGAAAACGTGGCCAGCATCCCGCCCGGTGCAACCACCCCGAGCGCGAGCTTGTTCATGTCGAGGTATTTCTTCAGCGCCGGGATCACCTGTTCGCGGTCGCGGGTCATCTTGGCCGGGTCGAGCACCACCACGTCGTACTGGTCCCCGCGCGCGGCGGCATCGCGCAGCCACGGGAAGATGTCGGCCTGCACGAATTTCAGGCGCACGTCATTGAGCCGGGCGTTGGCGCGCGCGATCTCGAGCACGTCTTCGTCGATGTCGATGCCGGTGACTTCGGCCGCGCCGCGCACCGCGGCGTACACGCCAAAGCCGCCGGTGTTGCAGCACAGGTCGAGTACGCGCTGGCCGGCAACGTGCTGCGACAACCACTGGCGATTGTCGCGCTGGTCGGCGAAGAACCCGGTCTTGTGGGCACCCGCCGGATCGGCGCGGAAGCGGACGCCATGTTCGGTGATGGTCGCCGGTGCCGCCGGTTCCGAGCCCCGGAAGTCGAACGATTCCTGTTTCTGCACATGCTCGTCGGCAAAGGCATGGAAGCGGCAATCGGGGAACTGCGCCCGCAACGCGTCGTAGATCCATTCGCGATGGCGGAACATGCCGGCGCTGAAAAACTCGACCACCAGCAGGTCGGCATACCGGTCCACCACCAGCCCCGACAGTCCATCACCTTCGGAGTGGACCACCCGCCAGGCATCGCTGATCTCGTCCAGGCGCAACAGTTCACGACGCAACGCCACCGCATTGGCGACCTTGCGCGCAAACCAGGCCGCATCGACCGCCACCCCGCGGTCGGTCTCCAGGATCCGCAGCGCGATCCGGGAGTGGCCGTTGTAGAAACCGCGCCCGATCCATTCGCCATCGACCCCGACAATGTCGACCAGGCTGCCCGGCTTCGGCTTCTGCACCGGCTTCTCGACGACCTTCTGGAACACCCAGGGGTGGGTGGATCGCCAGGGATTGCGCAGGCGGACGCTGGGGTTGGGTTCGTTCATGCCGCCATTATCGCGGCTTACGCCGCTCCCACGGGGCTTGCAAAGGCCCAATCCGCCGCCATCCTCGAAGGATGCAAATCCACGCTCCCAGCCACCCGCCGGATTCACCGACCCAGCGCCGCAACGATGCCAGCCGCATCTGGCGCGCATTCAATGCCAGCCTTGGTTTCGTGCTGCTCATGCTTGCGGTTTACAGCGCGCAGCAGGCATTCGACTGGCGCTGGCTGGCGGTTGCCCCGCGCACCCTGCACGGGCTCTGGGGCGTGCTCGGCGCGCCGCTGCTGCACGGCTCGGCGGGACACGTGGGCGCCAACGCGGTGTCGATGCTGATGCTGGGCACCCTGGCCGGCACGGTGTATCCGCGCGCCACCCTGCGTGCGTTGCCGTTGTTGTGGCTTGGCTCGGGCCTCGGTGCGTGGCTGCTCGGCATGCCTGGCAGCGTGCACCTGGGCGCCAGCGGTCTGGCCCATGGCCTGGGCTTCCTGTTGTTCGCGCTTGGCCTGCTGCGACGCGATCGCGCTGCGGTGGCCGCCGGCATGATCGCGTTCATGTTGTACGGCGGGATGTTGTTGACGATCCTGCCGCGTGAAGCCGGTATTTCCTGGGAATCGCACCTCGGCGGCGCGCTTGCCGGCCTGGTCGCGGCCTGGCTGTTCCGGAGCGCCGATCCAATGCCCCAGCGCAAGCGTTACAGCTGGGAGCTGGAAGAGGAAGCCGAACGGGCTGCTGCCGAAGCTGCACAGTTCGAAATGCCTTCACCCGATGACGTGCCGGTGCTCTGGCACCGGGATCCAGCGCCACAACCCAAGGTCCTGCCCTTCGCCATGCGCCGCCACTGACCCACCTGCAGCGGCTTGATTGGCTATGCTGCGATGCATGCGCCCAACCTTGCTGCTGTCGCTGTGCCTGGCCGGCTTTGCCGCGATCACCATTCCCGGGCTGCTGCACGCCCAGGCCCACGCCGACAGCGTCCTGCTGGGTGGCAAGGTCTGGACCGGCAACCCGCAACAACCCGAGGTCGAAGCCGTGGCAATCCGTGGCGGTCGGATCGCGGCTGTTGGCAGCGACCGCGAGATCCGCCAATGGATCGACACGCGCACCCAGGTCATTCCCCTGCAAGGTCGCCGGGTGCTGCCCGGCTTCAACGATGCCCACGTGCATTTCTTCGATGGCGGCCAAGGCCTGGCGTCGGTTGATCTACGCGACGCCGCTTCCCCTGCGATGTTCCGCGATCGCATCGAGGCGTATGCCGCGACCTTGCCGCCAGGCCGCTGGGTGCTCAACGGCAACTGGGACCATGAGCGCTGGACCCCGGCGACGTTGCCCACGCGCGCACTGATCGATGCAGTGACGGTCGCCAAGCCGGTCTTCATCAATCGACTCGATGGCCACATGGCCCTGGCCAATTCGTTGGCGCTGCAATTGGCCGGGATCACCCGCGACACCCCGGACCCGCCCGGCGGCAGCATCGTTCGCGATGCCAGCGGCGAGCCGACCGGGGTGCTCAAGGATGCGGCAATGAACGCGGTCTATGCCGTGATCCCCGCGCCAAGCCAGGACGAGATCATCACCGCGTTGCGTGCGGCCATGCGCTACGGCAACGAGAACGGCGTGACCAGCGTGCAGGACATGTCGGCCGGCCCCGACGTGCTGCGTGCCTATCAGCAGTTGCTGGATCGCGGCGAACTCAGCGTGCGCGTGTATGGCTTGCAACCCTTGGCGCAATGGAAACGCCTGGCCGCTGTTGGCATCCGCGCAGGCCTCGGCAACGACATGCTGCGCATTGGCGGACTCAAGGGTTTTGCCGACGGTTCCCTGGGATCGACCACCGCCTTGTTCTTCGACCCCTACCTCGACGAGCCCGCAACCAGCGGCTTGCCCAGCGATGAAATGCTGGATGGCAACACGATGCTGGAAAACATGCTCGGTGCCGACGCCGCTGGCCTGCAGATTGCGGTCCATGCGATTGGCGACAAAGCCAACGCAACCGTTCTCGACATGTTTGCCGAAGTGGCCCGCCGCAACGGCCCACGCGACCGGCGCATGCGCATCGAACACGCCCAGCACCTGCGCGCCAGCGACTTCCCGCGCTTCCGTGCCCAAGGTGTGGTGGCCTCGATGCAGCCCTACCACGCCATCGACGACGGCCGCTGGGCCGACAAGCGCATCGGCGCCGAGCGTGCCAAGGGCACCTATGCGTTCCGTTCCCTGCTGGACGCCGGCGCGATCCTGGCGTTCGGTTCGGACTGGTTCGTGGCGCCGATGGTGCCGTTGATGGGCATCTACGCCGCAACCACCCGACGCACGCTCGATGGTGCGCATCCCGATGGCTGGGTCCCCGAGCAGAAGATCAGCGTCGCCGAAGCGGTGCGTGCGTACACGATGGGTTCGGCTTACGCGAGCGGCGAAGAGGCGAACAAGGGCTCACTGGAACCGGGCAAGCTGGCGGACCTGGTGGTGTTGTCCGACGACATCTTCGCGATCGAGCCGGCCGCGATCGAGCGCGTCAAGGTCGACAGCACGATCCTCGGCGGCAAGCTGGTGTTCCAGCGCAAGCTGCCCTAGGCCGAGGGCAATGGCAGGCCGCGCATCGCCTTGACCGTGCGCAGGACAAAACTCGAGTTCACGTCGGCGACACCGGCCTGCCCCAACAGGCGGTCGAGCAGGAACCGGGAGAAATGTTCCAGGTCGCGCACCGCGACCTGCAACAGGTAATCCATCTCGCCCGTCAATGCGTGGCAGGTGACCACCTCGTCCCAGCCATCGACCGCATGCGCGAACGCCGCCACGGTTGCGGGGTCGTGCTCGCGCAATTGGACCCGGACGAAGGCCTGCAGCCCCAGCCCAATCCGCTCCGGGTCGACGCTGGCGCGATAGCCGGCGATCACGCCATCGCGCTCCAACCGCTGCACCCGTCGCAGGCAGGCAGATGCCGAGAGGTGCGCGCGCTCCGAAAGCTCGGTGTTGGTTTGGCGACCGTCGCGCTGCAGTTCGGCCAGCAACAATAAATCGGTTCGATCCAGCTCAAGAGTGGCCATTTTTGGCGCTCATCGTGCGTTTGACGCATTTATATTGCACGGAATGGCTGTTTTGACGCAAGTTTTGCAATCCTGTTGCGCTGCCGCGCCGGTACAGTGGAGGGTCAGGGCGGGAACCGCCAGCACAGGAACGTTGCATGGACCAGCCGCGCCGGGTCGAAAACCTGCAGACCGACAAGGGCAAGGTTCCGGTGTACGCCACCGGAGTGGTCGACCAGCCATGGGACGATTACACCGCCTCCGATCACGGCGTCTGGCACCAGCTGTACGCACGCCAGCGGGCACTGCTGGTCGGGCGTGCCAGCGATGCATTCCTCAAGGCGCAGGACGCCATGGGGATGACCCCCGACGAGATCCCCCGTTTTGATGAACTCAACCCCATCCTCCGCGCCGCCACCGGCTGGACCCTGATCGGGGTCGAGGGCCTGCTGCCGGAACTGGATTTCTTCGACCACCTCGCCAACCGCCGCTTCCCGGTCACCTGGTGGATCCGCAGGCCCGACCAGGTCGACTACATCGAAGAACCTGATCTGTTCCATGACCTGTTCGGGCATGTGCCGCTGCTGATGAACCCGGTGTTTGCCGACTACATGCAGGCGTATGGCCGCGGCGGACTCAAGGCCCATGCACTGGGCGCCGAGGCCCTGCAAAACCTGACCCGGCTGTACTGGTACACGGTGTAATTCGGCCTGATCCGCGAGCACGGCGAGCTTCGCATCTATGGCAGCGGCATCGTTTCCTCCAGCGGCGAGAGCCTCCATTGCCTGGAAAGCGCGGCACCCAATCGCATCGGTTTCGACCTGGAGCGGATCATGCGCACGCGTTACCGCATCGACAGCTTCCAGAAGACCTATTTCGTGATCGACAGTTACGAGCAGTTGATCGAGGCGACGGAGCCGGACTTCACGCCCATCTACGCGC
>JBDSOZ010000055.1:0-4584 GCA_039914555.1 Luteimonas sp. | reverse complement strand
AATATCGTGGCCGCGCCCACCGACGCGGAGGCGCGCTACCTGGCGACGTCGCAGCAGATGTCGTTTGCCAACATGTTCCGCGGGGTGCGCGGGCTGACCCAGCCGCCGATCGACGACATCGAGTCTTTCTGGTCGCCGCAGGAGAAGGCGCAGGCCTCGCAAATGCTTGCCTGCAGCATTGTCGGCGGGCCGGACACCGTGCGTGCCGGGATGCAGGCCTTCGTGGAGCGCACCGGCGCCGACGAGCTGATGGTGGTGTCCGACGTGTTCGACCCGGCGCTGCGCCAGCGGTCGTTCGGAATCATTGCGGACGTTCGCCCTTAAGCAAAAGCCCCCACACGTGGGGGCTTTTGCTGAGGCATTGCAAACCAGGCCAGAGTTCGCAGGCCTGGTTTTGGTGCAGTTGATTGCGTGAGCTTAGTCTTGGTCTGCGTGGGCGTTCGCGTTCGCGCTGGCGCTGGCGCTGGCGTTGGCGTTAGCGTTCGCACCAGCATTTGGTTGCGCGGAGGCGGTCACGCCGCCATTGGCCGACCCGTTTGCAGCAGCTTTGGCGCCGGCACGTTTGTCAGCGTTGCCCGAGCCCCTCTTGGAACCACTGGCGGCATTGCCGTTCGCACTGGCGTCGGCAGAACCCGAACCGGAAGCGTCGGCCGAGATGTCATTGGCACCACGCAATACGTTGCGCATGCGCGACAACAAGCCTGGCTTGCGCGCCGCGCCGTCCGCCTGCGCATCATCGCTGTGGTTCGAGCCGGTTGTGCTCGCCTGCGAGGCGTTGCCAGCGGCATCTGCGCCGAGCGCGGCTGCGGTCTGGGCCGATTGCGTGCTGGTGGCCGCCACATCGGTGGCACCCGCTGCTGGGTTGCCTGCGCTGCCGATGGTGTTGCCGACCGCGCCCGTGAGTCCGGCGGCTGCATTCGCATCCGCATTTGCATTGGCTTTTTCGGCACGTTGGCGCAGGCGCTCGGCGCGACGCTGGGCTTGCAGGTTGGGGACGTCGGGTCGGTTGATGTCGCCGAAACCGTGTGCCGCGCCACCGGCCTGGCCGCCAATCTGGCCCGCGGTCGAATTGATCGAGCCGGTCAGGCCGCCGGCGACACCACCGCCCAGGGCCTGCGCTTGAACCGGCGCTACGCCCACCAATGCAAAAGCAAACGCACTGGCAAGCAAGGTCTTGTTGAGGGTGCTCGTGTTGAAGGTGTGGTTACGCATCTTGGGACCTCCTGCCGCGGTGCATCCGCGGCTTGTAAGGATCAGTACGTCTGGGGTGCAGGAATCCTTCCGTGCTGGCCCATTTGGTCAAGATTCGTTCAGGATCAGGGTCCGAGCAGACCGTCGCCGTAGCGTGGATCGCGTCCCGGCCGGCCGAGGTCGCGGGCTTGGCGTGCCAATTGCTGCTGCACCATGGCGGCAGCGCCTGCACGCGGGGCGTCGATCAATTGGGCCGCGAGCCGTGCCACCACGGGTGCCGCAAATGAGGTGCCGCGCAACGCAGCCCGGCCAGTACCGACGATGCCGGAAGCGCTGAAATCCACCTGGTCTCCGCTGCCGGATTCGACCAGGATCCGATCACGCGCATCGACGCCGCTGACACCGATGACGCCGGGGTAGGCCGCCGGAAACAGGGGTGGCGCCGCGGGCCCGTCATTGCCCACCGCGCTGACCAGCACATGGCCGCGCGCAAGCATCGCCCGCACCGCACGCGCGAGCGCCGGGTTGTCGGGTCCGACCAGGCTGATGTTGATCACCGGTACTTGTTCGCGCGCCATCCAAGCAAGCGCATCGATGAGTTGGGAAGTTGCACCGCCAACCGGGTCGCCGCACCACAGATCAGCCGCGTACAGCGTGTCCGGATCGCCGTTGACCAGGCGTGCGGCGACCGCCGTGCCGTGCCGCGATGTGGTTGTCGCGCCCTTGGTGCAGCCCTGGCGCTGGAGGTCGGCGCGGGCCAGCGCGGGGTCGGCCGCGTCCACGCCACCATCGACCAAGCCTATCCGCCGTGGCGCCGCGGCGGGTGGGTCAGGCGCAATGGGGCTGTCGGCGTCATCGCCCGCAATGGCATCAGGGCCTGCCGGCAGGAACAGATGCTGGTAAGCAAAGGTCGCCTCGGGCGCTGCCTGCTGCAAAACGCGCATTGCGTTGCGTGGACTGCGCGCGTCGGTGTCATGCAGGACGACAACGTCGAGCCCGGGCAGCGTGTCCGCTGGAGACCGGTGATCGACGCTGAAGCCCAGCGCCTGCAGCACGCCAAGTTGCGCGGGCGACACGTCGAAGGCGAGGAATTCGCCGCGCAGGACTGGTGCGCCTTGCGGATCGACGTCGACGCGCCTGGGTTCATCGCGCAACAGGCGGTCGATCTGCAGTTGTCGGGTCACATTCAGCGGATCGCGCAAGAGGCGGTCAACGCGCGGCACCGGAGCGATTGCAGGAAGCCTGGGCATACGGATCTGCGGTACCTGGCCGCCACCCAAGCCAGCGACCCGGTCGAGCACCTGCGCCTGAGCGGGTGCGGCGCCCGCCAACACCAACGTGACGGCCAGCAGCAGGATCGGGAGCGGCGAGGGGTTGCTGGTCGTCATGGCCAAAGGGTTCGGGTAGAAGATGCGAGTACAGGATTCTGGTGCCACCGAAGCGAATGCTAGCATCGGCGCGCTTTACGCCAATCAACCGCGCCAGGCGCGCGATGGAAGGAATCCCGTCCTTCGGACGTAGTGGAACTTGAAGCGTGGACTTGAACCAGACTGTGCGCGAAGGACTGATCCCGCTGCTGCCACGCCTGCGCCGCTTGGCGCGGGCACTGGCTGGACAGACCGCCGATGCCGATGACCTGGTGCAGGTAGCGCTGGAGCACGCACTTGCGAGATCCGGGCAATGGCGGCCGCAGGACGCGCTCGACAAGTGGGTGTTCGCGATCATGCGCAACGCCTGGCGCGACGAGTTGCGCAGCCGTGGCAGGACGCAGCGGTTGTTTGCTCCCGAGGAGGCGAGTGCCACCGCTGTCGATGGCGACAGCGGGCGACCGGCGCAGCAGTTGGACCTGGCAGCTGCGGTGGCGGCACTTCCACCAGACCATCGTGAGGTGGTGGTTTTGGTGTTGGTCGAGGGTCTGTCCTACGACGAAGCCGCGGGGGTGCTGGCCCTGCCGGTTGGAACCGTGACCAGCCGATTGTCACGGGCACGCACTGCCTTGCAGGCCCATCTAGGGAAAAGTCCATGAACCGAATTGATGACCATTTTCTCCACGCGTATGTCGACGGCGAACTCGACAGCGCAGATACCGCCCGGGTCGAAGCCGCGATGGTGCTTGACGGTGCACTGGCACGGCGCGTGCGGCAGGCATGCGTGCTGCGCGCGGAACTGCAGGCCACGTTCGATCCGGTGCTGGGTGAACCCGTGCCCGAACGCGTCGCAGCCATGTTGCACACGCAGTCCGTGCAGCCAACCGCGTCCGGCGTCGCGACTGCCGTCACTCGCATCAGCCATGGCCGCGGCTTTGGCGCCGGGCGGCGGCGTGCGACACGGCGCTGGCTTGCGCCGACCACCTTGGCGGCGTCGTTGGCGGTGCTGGCGGTGGTCCTGTGGTCGGGAGCCGGCGATGAGCTGGTGCGCGTGCGCGATGGCCAGCAGTTCGCAGCGGGCGCCTTGTCCGACGCGCTGGACCAGGCGCTGGCCAGCGAGCCCGATCCGGACGCGGCAGTCGCCATTGGCCTGACCTTCCGCAGCACCGATGGACGCGTCTGCCGCACCTTCGTCCACCGGCGTGATCCGGGCATGGCCGGAATGGCCTGCCATGACGCTTCCGGCTGGGCGTTGCCAGTCACCAGCGCGATTGCGGCTTCCGAAAGCGGTGAACTGCGACAGGCAGCCAGCGGCCTGCCGTCAACCGTGCAGGATGCGGTCGATGCGCGGGTCCAAGGCGATGTGTTCGACGGGCGCCAGGAACGCGCGGCGCGCGAAGCCGGGTGGCGCTAGCAGCGGCTGGGATTGATCAGCCGATAATTGCAGCGCTCTCTTCGGCCAGCTGGCGCACGCAGGTTTCCATCTGCGCCTTGCGGGTACGGAAGCTGAGCACGCACACCCGGCCCAGGAAGCGCTCACCGACCATCGCGCCGGTCAGCATCACTTCGCCGCGTACGGTGACCCGATCCATCAAGGCACGCGTCGCCGCATTCTGCTTGGCCAGGGTGTCGAGCGCGGGGCTTTGCAGGTGGAACGCAAACAGCGACAACTGCGGCGGGCCATCCATGACGATGCCGGGAATCTTTGCGGTTTCTTCGGCGGCCCACACTGCGAGTGCACGCTTTTCCGCGAGCGCGGCGCGATAACGCGCGGCGCCAAACAATTTCACCGTCAGCCAGATGCGCAGGCCGGGGAAACCGCGCGACAGGTCCGGGCCGTATTGGGCAGGGTCGTAAAACTCGTTCTGGTTGTCGGGCAGGTAGCCGGCGGTCGACGAGTGCAGCGCACGCAAGGCTTCGCCGTCGCGGACCAGCAGGGCGCCGGTGCCGTAGGGCATGAACATGCCCTTGTGCGGATCAAGCGTGAGCGAGTCGGCGCGCGGTAGGCCGCTGAGCAACGGTCGCA
>JBDSOZ010000008.1:0-4993 GCA_039914555.1 Luteimonas sp. | reverse complement strand
TGCGCCAGCGATTCCTCGCCGGTGACGTACAAGCCGGGCAAGGTGCCGGCCATTTTTGAAATCGCCTGCAGCAACAGGGTCGACTTGCCGATGCCGGGATCACCGCCAACCAGGACAACTGCACCCTCCACCAATCCACCACCGAGCACGCGGTCGAACTCACCGATGCCGGTGGACACGCGCGCGTCTTCCTGGTGCCGGACTTCGCCCAGCGCGGTGACCTTGGGCGCGTCGATCTTGCCGGCCCAACCGGAGCGGCGCGACGCTGGCGACTTCTGCGCCGCGGCAGACTCGAGCACGATCTCCGACAAAGTATTCCAGGCGCCGCACTCGCCGCACTGGCCCTGCCATTTGTTGTGCTCGCCGCCGCATTCGCCGCAGACGTACGCCACCTTTGCCTTGACCGCCTTGCCCGCTGACTTCATGCCTGCTGTCCTCATGCCCGCACTCTAGCCTGCCGTCGTCGCATCCGGGGAGACCGCAATTCCGGTAGGCGCGGGCTCGACCCGTACCCATTCCTGGTACAGGTCGTACAGCGCACCAAGGATGGTGATCGCGCCGGCAAATCCGAACCACGGCCGGGCCACCGCATCGGCGTGCGCGGCAACAAAGATCGCGAACGGTTCGCGGTCGATCAGGGTCATCATCGGTGCAGCCTGTGCCATCAGCATCAGACCGAGGCCGAGACCGCCGACGATCCCGAGCCGCCGGTTCCAGCGCCGCCAGCCGCCCTGCGCTGCGACTGCCAGGTAGTTGCCGATCACCAGTGCAAGCCAGGCGATCGTGGCCATGCGTTGCCAGCTATGCAGGAAGGCATCGGTCAACAGCAGGCCGCCACCCACGCCATGACCTTGGGTGACGGTGTCCCAGTAACCCTGCGGCGACAGGTATATCGCCAGCGGGAAAACCAGCAGGCCGAGCGCCGAAAACAGCGCCGCCCAACGCCCGCCATGCAGCGGCTTGTCCTGCGCCCGCGGCCGCCACGAAAACTCGCCAGCCGGCTTCCGCCGCCGCGCCCAGCCGATCAAGGCAAACACCACGAACAGGATGCCAACCCAGTAAAAGACATCCGGCGTCGAGTCGCGCTTCAGCATTGCAATGCCGACGACCCCGACCAGCGCCCAGATGAAAAAGTTGTGGTTGTCCACCGGGTCGATCAGCGGATTGCGCGGCTGGTAGCGCGCAGCGACTTCCGCCGGGCGACCGAAGCCGGCGAGCAGTTCCATCGCCAGCGCACGATCGGGCGCCGTGCCGCGCGCCTCGGCCTTGGCCGACAACTCGTCGTGCAACAACTCGCGCAACTCGAGCGCGACATCATTGCGCTTGTCGCGCGGCAGGAAGCGTGCGACGTCGCGCACGTAGGATTCGATCACGTCGTGGATATTCATCATGCCTCTCCAAGGAATCCATTGATGGCGGCAACCTGGGCGCGCCAGGCAGCGGTGAGTTCAGCCAGGGCGTGGCCGCCCTCGGTGTTCAAGCGGTAGTAGCGGCGTGGCGGTGCGGTCCCGGCATCCCACTCGCTGGCCAACAGGCCCTGGGATTCCAGCCGGCGCAGCAGCGGATACAAGGTCCCCTCCTCCACCGGCATGCCGCCCTCGGCCAGCGCCTGGCGCAGCGAGTACCCGTACTGGCGCTTGCGCAGCTGGCTGAGCACGGCCAGCACCAGCACGCCGCGCCGTAGCTCGACCAGGCCGACCTCGCGGTTGTCCTTCACTTCTTTGGCTGCCATGTCGCCCTCCTACTGTTCCGCATACAGTACATAGCACCACATACCATGTCAAGCACAGTAGCCACGGCAAAAAAATGCCCCACACATCGCTGTGCGGGGCGCTGAATTGCCAGCAAACCTTGGTGCCGGAAATAGGAATCGAACCTACGACCTACGCATTACGAATGCGCCGCTCTACCAACTGAGCTATTCCGGCCAAGCCGGCAATTCTAGCGGCTTGCGAGGCTGGCCACCAGTTGGCGGGCGGAACGTCGCGAGGCCGGCGCGACCCTGGTTTGCTTGCGGCGCTTTGGGGCTGGTGGGAGTATCGCGACGAAGGGGTGAAATGCTGCGTGGGGAATCGCCGCATTATTTGGCAGCGGGTTTAGGGTGCGCGTCAGCGGGAGAGCGACTCGAATTGGGGGCATGGAATGAAGCATCTAGACGGGCTGTCTTACATGGCATCCATACAACCCATTTCGAAACAAATTAATTGTTAGGCCGCAGTGCAAGCATTAGAGGCAATTAAAATGGATTGGATTCCTGCCATCTCCACCACGTCGGCGTTGGCGCTAGCCCTTTGGTTGGCTCGTAACCTCATCACTACCCGCCTCGCTAAGAGCGTCCAGTACTCGTTCGACGAGAAGCTCGAAGGCCTCAGGTCTGCACTGCGTAAAGGTGAGGAAGGATTGCGCTCCGAAATTGCTGCCAAAGCCTCAGAGATCCAATCGCTCAGGAGCGGGGCCCTGACAAACATCGCAGCTCGGCAAGGCGCGCTAAACCAGCGGCGAATAGAAGCTATTGAGCAGATCTGGGCTTCCGTGACTTCATTAACTCACAGCAAATTGCTCGCGAATTATCTTGCCGTCCTAAATGTTGAAGCCATGACCAAGGCGGTACAAAGCCAAGAGAAGGCGTCGCAACTTCTCGACATAATTGGTAGTGGGTTCGATCCAAAATCAATTGACCATTCAAGCGCGACGAAGGCGAGGCCGTTTGTGTCGCCATTGGCGTGGGCGATATATTCGGCGATCCAGGCTATTGCGGGTCACACGCTCATCAGGTGGCATGCGATGAAGAGCGGCATTGAATCGCAAGGTTTCATGGACGAGGGGAAGATAAAGGAGCTAATTAAGTCCGCATTACCTTATTTGTCAGATTATGTAGACAAGCATGGCGCCGTAATTTTCCATTACACCGTCGACGCATTGGAAAACGAACTCCTCGCTGAGATGAGACGGATGCTTTCTGGAGTCGAAGATGATCGCGAAAGCGTTCAACGCGCTTCCGAGATCCTTAAACACTCTAACGAGCTTATGCAGGCAAATGCGCAGTCGGCGACAGCAACCTAACATTCATTGAGGCCGGGCAACGCGATTCCCCCGGTGCAGTGAATACCCTGATCTAACTTCAGCAGTGTTTCCATGCCTTAGCCTGGCCCCAGCACGGCATACCAATACGGTGCTGCTGTCAAAGTCTCCGCCGTCCGCCTGAGCCAACTGCCAGGCGTAGCGGTCCGGGACGACGCCGCGCTTGTGGATAGCTTAGGCGCTAGGCAACACTGAGCTGTACCGTCAACCCGCGAGGCAGAAGACCATGAGCACCACGCGTTTCCGTACCTTCGACGAGTTCTATCCGTTCTACCTGGGCGAGCATGGCAATCGGACGTCGCGGCGATTGCACTTCGTTGGAACGAGCTTGTCGCTCGTACTTGTCGTGGCCGCGGTTGTCAGTCCACTCTGGTGGTTGATCGCGGTGGCGCTGGTGCAGGGCTATGCGTTCGCCTGGGTGGGCCACTTCTTCTTCGAGCACAACCGGCCGGCGACGTTCAAGTACCCGGGCTTCAGCTTCATGGGCGATTGGCGCATGTGGTGGGAAATCCTCTCCGGCAAGCTGCCTTTCTGAGGTCTCGCCCGGCTGCGACGTTTAACCCCTGCGATGTTCCGTCCACCAGTTGCAGGGGCAGCTCGCGCCGCGACTCCGGTTCGAAAATAACATCCTTTTCCACGACACAGATCCGACATATCTGCATTGGGTTGGCAATATCGGCTTCGCAATAACTTCATGGCGATACTCAGCCCCGTACTGTGACTCACTGGCACAAACTTCCAGAAAGGTGGAGAGACATCATGAGCAACCCGCCATCAAGCCCCGACACGTCCCATTCACCAACGAACGAAGCCAAGCTCCACGCGTTTCGCTTCCTGAAGCCGCATCACCACCTGGCCACTGCTTTCGGCAGCGGCGAGTTCGGGCAGAAAGCAGAAAGCTTTGCGCGCTACTTCGGTACCCCACAGTTCTTGTTGGCGCAAACAGCACTCGTGGTCGTATGGATAGCGTTGAATGTGACGGGCATTGTCCACTTCGATATCTATCCGTTCATTCTGCTCAACCTCGCCTTCAGCTTGCAGGCGGCGTATGCCGCACCTCTGATCCTGTTGGCGCAAACCCGGCAGGCGGATCGCGACAAGGCCTTGGCGGAAGCGGATGCCCAGCATCGCGAAGACCTGGCCCTTGCGGCCGAGCAGCGTCAACAACACCTGGCAGAGCAGGACATAACGATGCTTGCCCTGCTGCAACAGAATACTGAGTTGACCAAACTGACACATCAATTGAGCGAACGGATCGAGACATTGACGGCGGCTGTCCACCAACATCTTGTTTGCAACGACAGCAGGTGATGCCGCGCGGAAGAGTCAGTTACCCTGCCGACTGAGCGATTCCGGCCAATCAGTCCACCAGTTGCAGGCGCAGCTCGCGCGGCAGCGCGAACACCATGTCTTCGGGTTCGCCATCCAGTTCACGCACCGCGGTCGCGCCCAGTTGCTGCAGGCGCACGATCACTCCACGCACCAGCACGTCGGGGGCCGAGGCACCGGCGGTGACGCCGATGCTGTTGCGGCCGACAACCCAGGCCGGGTCGATCTCGGCAGCGCCATCGATCAGGTGCGACTCGACGCCTTCGCGCTGGGCGAGTTCGCACAGGCGGTTGGAGTTGGAGCTGTTGGGCGAGCCAACCACCAGCACCAGGTCGCACTGGTGCGCGAGCTCGCGCACCGCATCCTGGCGGTTCTGGGTGGCGTAGCAGATGTCGTCGTGGCGCGGCCCCTGGATCTGCGGGAAACGCTCGCGCAAGGCGGCGATGATGCTGCGGGTGTCGTCCACCGACAACGTGGTCTGGGTGGTGAACGCCAGGTTGTCCGGCTGCGCGACTTCCAGCGTGGCGACATCGTCCAGGCCTTCGACCAGGTGGATGCTGCCGGTGCCGGCCTCGCGGTTCCA
>JBDSOZ010000167.1:0-8009 GCA_039914555.1 Luteimonas sp. | reverse complement strand
GCCACCGAGTCGATCGGCGGACGAGGTTGCATCGAGTGGCGGCCCCGCCAACTGACCTCGGCACCCGCGTCGATCGATACCGTTGCTGCCTTCCGGCCCTGGCGGGATTTTCGACCTAGCGTCGCGAGGGGCCGACGGGGCCACCATGGAAACGTGCATGACGACTTGCAAAAATGGCGGAGAGAGGGGGATTCGAACCCCCGAAGCGCGGTTTAGACGCTTACACACTTTCCAGGCGTGCTCCTTCAACCGCTCGGACACCTCTCCGCTGGATCCTCGAACGCGGCCCGGGAGCCTGGTTCAGGGCCGGCAATTCTACCCGGTCATGTCAGAATGGGCCATGTCCTATCTCGTCCTTGCCCGCAAGTGGCGTCCGAAGAAGTTCGCCGAGCTGGTCGGGCAGGAGCATGTGGTCCGTGCCCTGACCAACGCCCTGGAGACCGACCGGGTCCACCACGCTTTCCTGTTCACCGGCACCCGTGGCGTCGGCAAGACCACGATCGCGCGGATCTTCGCCAAGTCCCTGAATTGCGAGCGTGGCACCTCGGCCGAGCCATGCGGCGAGTGCAACTCCTGCCGCGACATCGATGCCGGTCGCTTCATCGACCTGCTGGAGATCGACGCGGCTTCCAACACCGGCGTGGACGATGTCCGCGACGTGATCGAGAACGCCCAGTACATGCCCGCGCGCGGCCGGGTCAAGGTGTACCTGGTCGACGAAGTGCACATGCTGTCGAAGCCGGCGTTCAACGCGCTGCTCAAGACCCTCGAAGAGCCGCCCGGGCACGTCAAGTTCCTGCTCGCCACCACCGATCCACAGAAGTTGCCGGTGACGGTGCTGTCGCGCTGCCTGCAGTTCAACCTCAAGCGCCTGGACGAAGACCAGATTGAGGGCCAGATCCAGATGATCCTCGAGGCTGAAGGGATCGCCAGCGACCCGGGCGCAATCCGGCAGATGGCCAAGGCCGCCGACGGCAGCCTGCGCGATGGCCTGTCGCTGCTCGACCAGGCGATTGCCTATACCGGCGCCAGCAACGCCGCCGGCAAACTTGATGACGCCAGCATCGCGACGATGCTGGGCAGCGTCGACCACGCACGCGTGGACGCATTGCTGGCCGCGCTGGCCGATGCGGACGGTGCGGCCCTGATGCAGGAAGTCGCTACGCTAGCCGGCTACTCGCCGGACTGGAATGGTGTGCTCGATGCGCTGGCCGGAGCCCTGCATCGCCTGCAGGTGCGGCAACTGGTGCCCGATGCCGCCATCGACGACGAAGGCATCGACCTCGATGCACTGGCAGCAAAGGTGCGTCCGGAGCTGGTGCAGCTGTGGTACCAGATGGCGCTGTCCGCGCGCCGCGATCTGTCACTGGCGCCAAGCGCTCGCGCAGGATTTGAAATGGCGGTGTTGCGGATGCTCGCATTCCGTCCGGTCCAGGCCGCGTCGGCGCCCGCGCCCGCCGCGCCGATGGCCGGCAATGCTGGGGTGAAGCCCGCGCGGAGCGGGACCTCGGCTGCCGCCGCTGCGCGCGCCGCACTTGCAGACGCACCACCATCAGCGAAAAAAACCGCGGCACCAGCACCTGTGTCCAGGCCAGCAGTTACCACCGTGGTTGAGCCCGCGCCGGCCGCGGTCGAGCCAAAGCCTGCGGCCGAAGCCAGCACGCTCGACACCAGCCGATGGTTGGAACTGGTCGCGACAGCCAACCTCAGTGGTCCGGCCAAGCAATTGGCGGCGCATGCCGCTTTTGTTGGCTACCAGGATGGGGTCCTGCGCCTGGCGCTGGCACCGGCGGATGAATTGCTCAAGCACGATACGTCGATCCAGGCGCTTGCCCAAGCATTGGCGCCAGCACTGGGTCGTGCCCCGCAAGTGCGTTTCGAGGCCGTCGTTGCCGCTGCCGCGGGCGAGACCTTGCACCAGCGTAGTTCCCGCGAGCGCGATGTCCGCCAACTGCAAGCCGAATCGGCGTTCCTTGCCGATCCGGGGGTGCAGCAGCTGATCCAGCAACACGGCGCGACCCTGGTCCCGGAATCCATCCGACCCATCCGTCCCCACGACGAATAGAGGCAGAAACATGCGCGACAACATTGCCCAGCTGATGCAGCAGGCGCAGAAGATGCAGGAAAACATGCAGCGTGCGCAGGAGGAACTTGCGCGCCTGGAAGTCACCGGCAACGCCGGCGCTGGCATGGTCAATGTGACCCTCAGCGGGCGCATGGAATGTCGCAAGGTACGCATCGATGCCAGCGTGCTGGCCGATCCCGAGATGGCCGAAGACCTGGTCGCGGCGGCCTTCAACGATGCCGTCAACAAGGTCAATGCGGTCTCGCAGGAAAAGCTGGGTGCGGCGACGGCGGGCTTGCCAATGCCGCCTGGAATGACCCTGCCGTTCTGAGCCGACGATGACTGCCTCGCTGCTGGAACAATTGATCGAGGCCTTGCGGATCCTGCCCGGTGTCGGCCAGAAATCGGCGCAACGCATGGCCTACCACCTGCTTGAGCGCGAACGCGATGGCGGCCAGCGCCTGTCAGCGGCGCTGGCTGAGGCGGTCGAGCGCATTGGCCACTGCGAGCGTTGCCGCGACTTCAGCGAAACCCGGGTGTGTGCCACGTGTGCCAGCGCAGTCCGTGATGTGCAGTTGTTGTGCGCGGTGGAATCACCTGCGGACCGGCTGGCGATTGAACAGGCCACTGGCTATCGCGGCTTGTACTTCGTGTTGCAAGGACGATTGAGCCCGCTCGACGGCATTGGCCCGCGCGAACTCGGGTTGGAAAAACTTGCTGCGCGGCTTGCGGAAGGCGAAGTGCGGGAACTGATCATCGCCACCAATCCCACCGTAGAAGGCGAGGCCACCGCCCATTACCTGGCCCAGCTTGCGCGCCAACACGGGGTCGCCCCGAGCCGGCTCGCGCATGGCGTACCCCTGGGCGGCGAACTGGAGTACGTCGATCGTGGCACCCTGTCGCATGCGTTTGCTGGTCGCGGAGAGATGCCATGAGCACCCATGACACGATCTTCCACGCAATCATGCGCCGGGAGATTCCTGCCGACATCGTTTACGAAGACGACAACATCATCGCGTTCCGCGACATCGCGCCGCAGGCACCGGTGCATGTGTTGTTCGTACCCAAGGTTGATATCCCGACACTCGACGACGTCAAGCCGTCACAGGCCGACATTGTCGGCGGGCTTGCGGTCGCCGCCGCGGCGTATGCCAGGCGCGAAGGTCTCGCCGAGGATGGCTATCGGGTGGTCATCAATTGCAACCGCAACGGCGGCCAGACCGTGTTCCAGTTGCACCTGCACCTGCTTGCAGGTGCCCCGCTTGGTACTTTCGGGGTCTAGCCACCCGCACTGCGCTGTTGCCTGCGCGCGGTTACCAGCGGCGCCAGATCGGGCCCCAGCCCGGGCCGTAGTTGTAGTACGGCGGGTAATAGAGGAACGGCATCGGCGGGGCGAGGATCTCGGTGCGCGCGCGTTCCGGCCACAGGTAGACCACGTCCGCCGCGAGTTTCGGGAAACGGTAGTCGTACTGGCCAATCTTCCGGGTTTGGTAACCCTCGATCCGGCCGGTGAAAGTGACTTCGCGATTTTTCTCGAACAGGGCCGTATCGTAGAAGCCGGCACGACAGGCGATGAAGCGGCCGCCAACCTCGTCGGTGCGGTACGGACGACCGGAGACGTTGAGGTGGGTCGAGACCACCTCGAAGCAGGTGCGGTTTTCCTGCGGTGTGACCTCGACGATGCGTCCGCCCCAGCGCACGACTGAGCCGGTGCTGTCGTGGTCGATGGCCTGCGTCGCGGTGACCTGGCTGAACTGTCCCTGCAGCGGCACCGGCTGGCTGGCGCATGCGCCCAGCAGTGCCGTGGCGAGGACGGGTAAGGCAATGCTGACCAGTTTCATCGGGATCTCCGGGGTGCCGGGGTAGGGCGGTGGCGGTGCAGTTCTCGCACCAGCGAGCCTGCAACGGAACCGTCCTGTTGTGGCCTAGCGTAGCGCCATGAGTTGAAACGCGCGATGAGCCGTTGCAGCGCGGGCCCGAGGTCGGGGCGGGCGGCGGTGACCCGTGCCGCCCACGGCGTGGCCGCTTCGTCGGGCAAGCGACCCAGCCCGATCCGGGCATAACGCCGGCCCATTTGCCGCCACGCCCGCAGGACCGGATCCGGCTCACGGCCGTCGCGGGCGGTCAACCACGCCATCCACAGCAATGCCACGACGGCGGTGCCAATGAACAACCCGACCAGCCGGGCCGGTGGCAGGTCGCCCAGGCCCAGCGAACGCAGCAACTGGCGTTGCCGGGTGGCGTCGAAACCCAGCACGAAATCGTTCCAGCCGCGGCGCATCCAGTCGCCGACGTTGAGCATCGGGCTGAAGGCACCGTAGCCGCCAAACAGGCTGTCGGCCCCGGGCGCGCGATCGGCGAGCGTGTCGTAGATGCGTTCGGGCGCGACCGCCGCGGTCGGATCGACCCGGACCCAACCGCGGCCTTGGAGCCAGACTTCGGCCCAGGCATGCGCGTCGGAATTGCGCACCAGCCAATAATTGCCAATCGGATTTCGATAGCCGCCGACATATCCGGTGACGATCCGCGCCGGAATTCCTGCCGCGCGCATCAGCACCACGAAGGCCGAACTGAAGTGTTCGCAGAATCCGGCGCGGGTGTCGAACAGGAACTCATCGACCGAATTCCGGCCTGGCAGCGGCGTCGCCAAGGTGTAGCCGAAACCGGACCGGATCATCTGCATGGCGCGCTGCACGATTGCTTCGTCGCTGGCGGCATTGGAGACGCCGGCTTCATCGCGCCATTGTCGAGCCAGCGCCAGCGTGCGCGGGTTGTAGCCCGCAGGAAGCGCCAGCGCCGCACGCCGCAGCGTTGCCCCGAGTTGCGGCTCGAAGGAAAGCGGTGGTGACGACTGCATCCGCCAGCGCGTCAGCGACGTCAATGGCGCTCGCGTCTGCAGGCCGTAGTCCAGCGACAGCCGCGCACCGTCGGGCGCCGCCAACGGCAAATCCAGCGCGACCAGTTGCCGATTGTCGGTCGGCTCCAGTTCCAACTGGTAGTCCCAGCGCACCCGGGTGTGGCGCACCGGTGCGGCTGGGATGTCGCCAAACCAGCGCGACTGGGTCCAGCGGCGGCCATCGAAATCCAACAGCGTCGGCCCACGCCAGTACATCTGCGATTGTGGTGGTGTGGGTCCGAAGAATTGCACGCGCAAAGCGCTGCGATCATCGTTCATCATGTCGACCCATTCGCCGGGTGCCATGTGGTCAGACAGCCCGGGGCGCGCCATCGCGCGTTGCGGCACGCCCCACAATGGTGTGGCCATGCGCGGGAACAACCAGAATGCAGCCAGTGCCAAGGGCAGCCCGATTGCAATCAGGCGCCAGACCCGTGCAACCCGACGCAACCGCGGCAAGACCACGGCGACGCCAGACTCGAGGTCGGCGACGCGCAGCAATGCCGCCAGTGCCAGGGTGGTACCAGCCAGGCCTATCACCAAGGGCCATGGTCCCTGGTCAAGCAGGAAGGTGGCGAACGGCGCGAACAGCGCAAAACCAAGCAGGCTGCGCGCGTCGCGCAAGCTGTTGGTTTCTGCCGGCTTGATCGCCAGCATCGCTGCCAGCATCGCGCAGGCAGTGTCCCGGCCGAATGCAAACCGTGACGATGCCAGCACTGCGGCGACCAGTGCCAGTGCCAACAACAGTCGCACCGCGCCGGGCAACGGTCGCCGCCGTGACGCCGCGGCAACCGCAACAGCGGCAGCAGCAATCCCGAATCCCAGCGTGAGCGGAAGTTGCAGCAGCAGCGGCAACAGGCAGGCAGCGGCAGCCAGCAGCACCTGGGTGCGGGATTGCCGATCCAGCGCCACTGCCGTCGTGTTCATGGCGGAAGCAGGGCCAGTGCGCGCAGGCAGGCGTGGCGATGCACGCTGCCGCAGCCAGGGCCGAGCGGCGCCTGTGCGGGCAGCAACAGTCGATAGCGACGGCCGTCGCGCTCGGCGTCGTCGACCCACCGCGCCAGGCGACGGATCCGTGCTTCATTGTCCAGGCCCGGGAGCGCACGCCAGTCGAGTTCAAGGTCGCTGCCTTGCGCTTGTTCGTACTCGCGCACCAGCAGGCTGCCGCGCCGCGCCGATGGCTTCCATGCAATTGCGCGTCGCGCATCGCCACGTCGATAGGCACGCAGGTGGTGGACATCGTCGCCCGCGGGATGCAGTCGCGCGGCAGCGGTTGCGCCGTTGCCTTGCGGCAGGGGCGGGCCAAGGGTTTCGGGTGCCGGGTAGATCAATAGCGGCGCGTCGGGCCAGGTGTACGCCCATGCCAGGGCGAGGCCAAGCGGCTGCGTGGTCGAGATCCGCAGGCGCTCGGGGGTCAACCAGCCGCGACGCGTGGTCGGCAGCCGCAATGTCGTGTGGCCGTCGCCTTCAGTCAGTGACAGGGTCGCGGCCACGCCGCCGGTCTCCACCCGCAGACCACGGCGGTCGCGGCCGCGCGACGCGCGCGCATGCACCCGCAGTTCCAGCGGCATGCCCGCTGCCACTGGCTCGGCGCTGATCGCCGTCACCTGCAGCCCCGACAATTGCAGGTGTGCGGCGATCAGGCTGGCATTGGCCGCGCCCGCGAGCAGCAAAGCCAGCAGCAACGCCGGGTTGTTGTTGTAGTTGAGCGCGCCCAGGCCCATGGCCAGCAACAGCAGGGCGAAAAACACACCGAACCGCGTTGGCAGCACGTACACCCGATGGCGATCGAGCGTGACCGGCAGGGTCTCTGCCTGCCGCGGCCGTGCCCAGCGCAGGAAACGCCGGCGCAGCCATTGCAGCATTCAGTCCACCGGTACGGCGTGCAGGATCGCCGACGCCAGTGCGGCAGGATCGCCGGCGTCTGCATCGGCCATTAACCGGTGCGCAGCGACCGCGCCAAACAAGGCTTGCACGTCTTCGGGCTGGACGTGGGTGCGACCCAGCAACAAGGCATAGGCGCGTCCTGCGCGCAGCAGGGCAATGCCGGCGCGTGGCGACAACCCCACGCGCACGCCTGGATGCCGGCGACTGCGCAGCAGCAACGCATGCACGTAGTGCAGCAATGCCTCGCTGGCATGGATCGAATTCACTGCAGTACGCAAGTCGATGACCTGCGCGGCCGAGAGTACCGGCTGGGTGCGCACGATCAGCTCGCGACGGTCGACGCCGTCGAGCAATGCGCGCTCGGCTTCTTCATCCGGATAACCCAGGGCCAGGCGCAACAGGAAGCGGTCAAGTTGTGAATCGGGCAATGGATAGGTGCCCGACAGATCGACCGGATTCTGGGTCGCGATCACGAAGAACGGGTCCGGCAACGCGTGGGTGCTGCCGTCGACCGTGACCTGGTGTTCGGCCATTGCTTCGAGCAACGCGCTCTGGGTACGCGGCGGTGCGCGGTTGATTTCATCGGCCAGCAGCACGTGCGCGAACACCGGGCCGGGATGGAATTCGAAGCGTCGTGCCTGCGCATCGAACACCGATACCCCGACGATGTCCGAAGGCAGCAGGTCCGCGGTGAACTGGACCCGCTGGAAACCCAGGCCCAGGGTCGCCGCCAATGCATGGGCCAGGGTGGTCTTGCCCAGCCCCGGCAGGTCCTCGATCAACAAATGGCCATTGGCAAGCAGGGCGACGAAGGCAAGGCGGACCGCCTGCTGCTTGCCCAGCACCAAGGTGTTGACCTGGCCCTGCGCGCGCTGCAGCGCAACGCGCAGCGGCTCGGTTAGCATGGCGTCGGCCGGTGTCGTGGACATGCGCCGAGTGTACGAGGCAGGCAACGATGCAGGAAGCGACAACAGGCACGTTACGGGCAAAGCGCTGGTTCCTCGGCGGTTGGGCGTTGCTGTTGGCGACGAAATTGGCGTTGGCCACCTCATTGCCATTGTTCGTCGACGAAGCGTTTTACTGGCAGGAAAGCATGCATCCGGGTTGGGCCTATTCGGACCTTCCGGCATTGACCGCTTGGCTTGCGCACCTGGGAATCGC
>JBDSOZ010000141.1:0-10420 GCA_039914555.1 Luteimonas sp. | reverse complement strand
CGCGGCCTGAATTGCACCACGCGTTCGTGCTGAAGCCGCTGGCCGACATCGCCCCGGACTTCGTTGATCCAATCCGCGGGATGTCACTGGCGAAGTTGTGGGCAAGCCATCCGCAACACGACGCGCCACCAACGCAGGTCGACATCGTCCTGTGACGGCGTGATCGGCGGACACAACCCAGTTGCACCCCCCCACGGGTCCGGCCGCGATTGAACGGGCCTACGACGCCAGGTGGCGGCCGCCGTCCACCCGCAATACCTGGCCGGTGACATAGCTGGCGTCGCCCAGCAACCAGGCGACGACCCCGGCGATTTCTTCCGGGGTGCCGGTGCGTGCCAGCGGCGTGCTGGCGAGCAGCGCCTGTTGCAGCCCTGCATCCACGCCGGCATCGGGCCACAGGATCGCGCCCGGGGCGATCGCATTGACCCGCACGTCGGGTGCAAGCGAGACCGCCAGTGCGCGGGTCGCGCCCAGCAATGCTGCCTTCGATGTCGCATACACCGACAGGTCGGCACGCGGGCGCAGTGCGTACACGTCGGCGATATTGACGATCGCGCCACCCGCTCTCGCCAGGTGCGGTGCCGTGGCCTGGGCCAGGAAGAACGGCGCGCGCGCATTGACCGCAAACAGTGCCTGCCATTGCGCCGGCGTCGCCGTGCCGATCGGGGTTGGAAAGAAAGCCGACGCATTGTTGACCAAGCCATCCAGCCGGCCAAACCGGCCCACGGCGTGGGCGACCAGTTCCGGCAGGCGGTCGAACTCGGCCAGGTCCGCCTGCAACGGCAGCACGCTACCGTGGCGGGCCGACTCCAGCTCCGCCACCAGGGCACGCATATCGTCAGCGGACGCGTGGTAGTGCAGCGCGAGGTCGTAACCGTCGGCATGAAGGCGCCGCGCGATCGCCGCGCCAATACGCCGGGCCGCGCCGGTGATCATCACGACCGGCGCCGACCCAGACGCAATCGACGTCGGTGGTTGGGCTGCGGTCATCGAGGTCTCCGGGGATGCGGCTATGCTGGCCATTATGTCCACATTGCCTCCCCCCCACCCGGATGCGCTGGCGCATGCCGAACCGCTGCGCGGCCTGATCCAGGAACAGATATTCGCCGCTGGCGGCTCGATTCCATTCTCGCGCTTCATGGAGTTGTGCCTGTACGCGCCGGGATTGGGTTACTACAGCGCTGGCGCAACCAAGTTTGGCGCCGCCGGCGACTTCGTTACCGCACCGGAGCTTGGTCCGTTGTTTGCAGCGTGCACGGCCGACGCGATTGCACCGGTCCTGCGGCAACTGGGGCCTGGCGCCGACGTGGTCGAACTGGGTGGCGGCAGCGGCGCGTTTGCCGAGGTCGCACTCAAGCGGCTGCTGGCATTGGATGCACTGCCTTCGCGCTATGCCATCCTCGAACCCAGCGCCGACCTGCGTGAGCGCCAACAGCAGCGCCTGCGCGAACGTCTCAATCCGATGCTTGCTGATCTGGTGGAATGGTTGGATGCGCCGCCGCAAGACGAATGGAATGGGGTGTTGTTCGCCAACGAAGTGATCGACGCCTTGCCGACGCCGCGCTTCAGCCTGGGCGACGGTGCGGTGTTCGAAGAACATGTGGTGCTGGACGGCGAGGGTCGTTTCATCCGCTCCGATCGACCTGCGGATGCATTGCTGGCTGCGGCGGTGCGCCATGCCGAACGCCAGCTGGATGCGCCATTTGCCGATGGCTATCGTTCCGAGTTGTTGCCGCAGCTCCCGTACTGGTTGCAGGCGGTGATAGGCGGGATGCAGCGCGGCGCACTGTTGTTCGTCGACTATGGCTACCCGCGTCGCGAGTATTACCAACCGCAACGCAGCGATGGCACCCTGCGTGCGTTCCGCCAGCACCACATGGTCGGGGACGTACTGGCGCATCCTGGCTTGCAGGACATCACCGCTTCGGTTGATTTCACCGCATTGGCGGAAGCCTGCAGTGGCGCCGGCTTCGACTTTGCCGGCTACTGCAGCCAGGCCAGCTTCCTGCTCGGCAATGGACTGCTGCAGCGGCTGCAAGAGGCCGAAGCCAAGGCAAGCGATGAATCCGCGCGCATCCGCCTGCGCCAGGAAGTGAAGCAGCTGACCTTGCCTGACGCGATGGGCGAACGGTTCCAGGCGATGGGGTTTGCTCGCGACGTCGAGTTTGGCGCTGCATTCCTGATGGGCGACCTGAGCTGGAGGTTGTGAGCATGCCGACCGCTGGCGCGCCGCTGACCACGCCATGGCTCAAGCCGCTGCGGCACCAGCAGATCTGGCTGGCGCTGTGGCTCCTCGGGATTTTTGTCCTGGTGGTGGTGTGCCTGCTGCCGGCGCCCGACCTGCCCAAGGTCGGGGTCAATGACAAGCTCGAACACGCGTTGGCGTTCGCGGTGTTGTCTGCATCGGGGGTACAACTGTTCGTGCGCGGGCGTGTGCTGGTCATGGTTGCCATCGGCTTGCTGGCGTTGGGCATCGGCATCGAGTTGGCACAGGCGGCCTTCACCACCACCCGGGCCATGGAGGGTGCCGACGTGATTGCAGACGCCATCGGGATCTGCGCCGGCATGTTGCTGGCGTGGACGCCGTTGCGCGACGTGTTGTTGCACATCGACGGCAGGGCCTGACACTCCGCGCAATGCGCGTCGCTACAAGTTACGCGCGGCGGCGATGGCAGTGATGCGGGCGCGGCGCAAGGCGGCACCGAGTTGCGGCCCGTCGAGGCCTTCGCTGTCGATGCCTGCGGCACGCACGGCTTGCGCCGCTGCCAGCAGGCGCAGCAGTTCAGGACCTTGGGGATAGGTGTCGTCGTGGTGGCCGCTGCGGCCGCGCTTGTCGGCTTCGCACACCAGCACCAGTTTCGCGATGCGATCGGGCTGGCGGAAGGCATCACAGCGTTGCAGCAGGTCATGCACGGTCTCATCGCGCAGTTCCGCAAGGCGATGCACGTTGAGGTGTTCACGGCAGGCCATTTCCGCCAGGCGTCGGTGCGCCATCGGCACTTTCAGGCGTTCGCACAGCGCAGCCAGTGGTCGCAAACCGGCATGTTCATGGCCGATATGCTTCGGCAACACGTGCGCGGGTGTGCAGGCCTTGCCGAGGTCGTGGGTGAGCGCGGCGAACCCGGTTTCAGTGTCGCCCGGTGCCAGTTTGGCAGCCATGTCGCAGACCAGTTCGATATGTACGCCGGTGTCGACTTCCGGATGGAACTCGGCGCGTTGGGGTACCCCATACAGTGCATCGACTTCGGGCAGGACCACCGCCAGCGCGCCGCAGTCATGCAGGGTGCGGACGAACGCCGAGGGCGTGGTGCTGGCCAGTGCCCGCGACAACTCCTGCCAAACGCGCTCGGGGACCAGTTCGGTCAGCTCACCGCTCGTGGCCATCTCGCGCATCAGCGCCATGGTGCCATCGGCAACGCGGAATCCCAGCGAGGCGAAGCGGGCCATGAAGCGCGCCGCGCGCAGCACCCGCAATGGGTCTTCGCTGAAGGCCGGGCCGACATGGCGCAGCAGGCGCGCCTGGATGTCGGCAACGCCGCCAAACGGATCGACCAGGCTGCCGTCAACGTGCTGGGCAATGGCATTGATGGTGAAGTCGCGCCGACCCAGGTCTTCTTCCAGGCTCACCGACGGATCGGCGTCCACCACGAAGCCGCGATACCCACGCCCGGATTTGCGCTCGGTACGCGCCAGCGCGTATTCCTCCTGGGTCTCGGGATGCAGGAACACCGGGAAATCACGTCCGACTGCGCGGAAGCCGCACGCCAGCATCGTGGCCTGGGTTTGGCCGACAACCACGTAGTCACGGTCGCCTTCGGCCAAGCCGAGCAGGCGGTCGCGCACCGCACCGCCCACCAGGTAAATGTCCATCGCTTCCATGCCGGCGATCATGCCACGACCCAATCCAGGATCAGGGTTTGGCGAGGGGACAGGTGAAGGTCTTGCGCGCCGCGCTGCGGTTGCCTTGCATGCGTGCCGTCAGTGGCAACGCATTGCCGTCCAGGCGCCAGTCGTAGACCGTGCTGAAGGCAAGCACCCGGGCCACGTAGTCGCGGGTTTCCTTGTAGCTGATGGTTTCGATCCAGAAATCCGGATCCATGTTCGGGCGCTCGGATTGCCAGCGTTGCAGTGGCGTTGGTCCGGCGTTGTAGCCGGCGATGGCGAAGTAGGGCTTGCCGCCGTACTTGTCCAGCACCTTGCGCAGGTAAGCGGTGCCCAGGGCGATGTTGGTGTCGGCGTCATACAGCGAGTCCGCACCGCCCCACGGCAGGCCCAGGCGCCGCGACTCGGCCGCGCCGGTCGCGGGTACGACCTGCATCAGGCCGCGCGCATTCGCCGGCGAACGTGCGTTGGGATCGAACACGCTTTCGGCACGGATCTCCGCCGCCACCCAGGCCGGATCCAGGTCATTGCGCGCCGCTTCGCGGCGGATGCTGGCGTCGTGGTGCAGCGGGAAGCGCAACGAGTACAGGCGGCGTTCGTCGGGGTTGCGACCCAGCGCAAACACTGCGCGATCGAACCAACCGTTGTCCTGTGCCACTTCAACCGCAAGCCGCCGCTGGGTGTCGTCGAAGTGCGACAGTGCATCGTCCCATTCGCGTTCGGCCCAGGATTTCCGCTCGATCCGGAACAACTGCATTGCGCGCACGATGGACGGGTCCGCGGCGATGGTCGCCTTGGCCGATGCGCTGTCGTGCGGCAGCCACGGGCACAGGCTGTATGGAATCCCAAGTCGATCGGCGGCCAGGAAACCGTGGAATTCCGGCGCGGTCGCGGCACGCGCATAGGCCGCCTGCGCAGCGGCCTTGTCCCCGCCCAATTCCAGCAAGCGACCTTCGAAGTAAGTCCAGCGCGAATCGGCCCGCTGCTTCGGATCCATGGCCCGGATAGCCGCCAGCGCCGAAGGCCAGTCCGAACGCGCCAGTGCCTCGCGTACCTGCCACTCGTGCAGGCGCTCGTCGTAGGCCGATGCCGGCACCGCTGCCAGTCGGCGTTGTGAGGCAGGCTTGTAGGACGCTACCGTCCACAAGGCGACCTGGTACAACACCCGGCCGCGATCGGCTTCGGTGAAGCCCAGTGCTTGCGCCAGCGCCGGCAAGCTTGATTCGGCGGAATCCGGATCGGACTTGCCCAACTTGGCGAGTGCCTGGCTCGCGACCCAGCGACTGCGTTCGGTCCTGGGCCACGACAATGCGCGCCCGTCAGGTTTGTCGAGGTAGGCGGCATAGCTTTCGGCAAGGGTGCGTTCGCCATCCGCCAGGCCGCTGGCTGCCTCGCGCATGACCGCCGCGTTCCATTCTCCGGCGGCCTTGTCCAACCGCTCCCAACGCAACGTTGCAGGTAGCCCGCCCTTGGCGGCAAGCACCGCAAACGCGGCCTGGCACGTGTCTGGCAGTGGATTGCCATTGTTGCGCCACATCGCCTGCGCGTCTGTCACCCATTGGGCGTCGGTGGCGCCGGTTTGCGCACGCGCATTCAATTCCATGCAACGCAACGCCGTGGACTTGAGGCTGGGTGACCACGCCATCCGGAAAGCCGGCCAGAGTTCGCGTCGCGACAAAGCGGCCAGCCAGATCTCGCGGAAGGCCGCGGCCACGGGCTCGCCCTTGCGGCGGGCCAGGAACGCTTCGCCCTCGGCGATCGGCAAGGTGTCGATCCCGCGACGCAGCGCCGCGTATTCGATCCAGCCATACAGGGGATGCCGTGACAACGCTGCGTATTGGCGGAGGTCTGGCTTGCCCTGCTCGGCGGCTTCGATCGCGGCGCGCACCTGCGGCAACTGTGGATCGGCAGCAGCGATGGATGCGGCATCGGCACCGGCAAACGGCATCGCCAGCAACAGCGCGATGAACATGGTCGGGATCACAGGAATGCGGTCGTGCGTCATGGGCCCGACTATAGCCGTGGGCAAGTGAACGCAGGTGCTTGCTCAGGCCTTGTGCACCAGCGCCTGCTCAGGTACATCAAGGTCGATCGACAGCGCCAGGTGGTCCGACGAAGCCGCCGGCAGCGCGCGCATGCCGTGCAGCAACAACGGCTCGCTGACCAGGATGTGGTCGATTGCCTTTTGTGGCCGCCAGCTTGGAAAGGTCGGCACGCAGGAGACCGGCGGTTGCAGGTGGGTGCGCTGGTACAGCATGTCCATTTCGGGGCGGTCGGGCAGGCAGTTGAAATCGCCCATCAACACCACGTTGCGGCGACCATGCAGCAACTCGGCGATGAACGCGATCTGGCTGCGACGCGACGTCGCGCCCAGCGACAAGTGCGCAATCGCGACCGTCAAGCCGTCGTCGCCATCGCCAAACTGCGCCAACAGCACGCCGCGCCCGGCAATCCGGCCGGGGAGGGGATGGTCGCTCACATCCACCGGTTCGAGCTTGCTCAGCAGTGCGTTCGCGCTGGAGGCAAAACCACCGACGCTGCGGTTGGGTTGGTGGCTCCAGTAATCAAAGCCCCCGCGCTGCGCGAGGTAATGGGTCTGGTTGGTGAAGCCCGAACGCAAGCTGCCAGGATCGCTCTCCTGCAGGCCGACGATGTCGTATCCGCTGGCAAGGCGCGCGATCTTGTCGAGCGAAGTGTGCTTGTCGCCCGCGGGCAATACGTGCGACCAGCTGCGCGAGACGTAATCGCTGTAGCCGCGCGTGCTCGCCCCGGCCTGGATGTTGGCGCTGAGCAGCTTGAGTCGACGGTTCGCCATCGTCGCCACGATTAGTGGGCGGCCGCTCCCGCTGCGGTGTGCTCCATCTCGACCAGTTGTTCGGTGATGCGCAGCATGTCGTCGTAACTGCGACCGATGACCCGGTACTTGCCGTTGACCACCAGGCTGGGGGTGGAATTGGTCCCGGTCCGGATCATGAACTGCTTGCCTCGGTTGATCTTGGCTTCGGTTGAAAAGCTGTGCATGTCGTTGAGGAAGCGCTTCGGGTCCGCGCCATGCTTGGCATAGAACGCGACAATCGCGGCCTCGTCCGGCTTCTGGCCTTCGCCTGGCAGGCTGCCTTCCAGGTGGATTGCATGGAACATCGCGGTGTGGGTCTTTTCGACCAGGCCCATCGCGTCGGAGACATAGAAGGCGCGTGCATACGGGATCCATTGCGGACCGAACGGTGCGGCGACGTAGGTCACCCGGACGTAATTGGGCACCTTGGCCTTCCAGGCGCTGAACTGCGGTTCAAAACGTGCGCAGGCCGGGCAGATGTAACCAAACACTTCGACCACTTCGACCTTGCCGTTCAATGGCTCGAACGGCTGACCGTTGGGAATCAAGCTGTAGTCGACGCCTGCAACCAGGGCGCCGGTGGCGGCAGGTGGCGGCGCCACCGGGTCAGCCGGCTTTGCAGGCTCGCCCGGGGCGGCAGCCGCGGCATCGAGTGGCGCGTCGGCGGCAACCGCGGCGCCTGCGGCGGCGGCGGCCGAAGCAGCAGCGGCCTGGGCCTCGGCACTCGGGGTTGCGGAAGCCGCCGTCGCCGGGGATCCCGCGGTGTCGGCAGGCGCCGACGGCTTGCAACCGGCCAGCAAAAAGGCCGAGAGCAGCAGGGAAGTCGCGATGGTGGCGGGTCGCAGCAGTTGCACGGGCTTCATCGGTGGGGATCCTGGGTTCAGCGCGCCGCGCGCAGCTGTGCAATCAGCTGGTCGGCGATGCGCAGTGCATCCTGGTGGGTACGCGGCGTGATCCGGTAACGGCCGTTGACGACCATGGTCGGAGTGCCTGGGAGCTGGATGGCCACCTCGAAGGCACGAGCGCGCTGCATCAGCGCATCGACCTGCGGACTGGTCATTGCAATTTTCACCTTCGCCCGATCCAGGCCATGTTGGCCATAGAACCAGGCGATTTCGTCAATGGTCGCATTGTTGGCCAGCAAGCCGTCGTGATGGAGGGCGCGGAACATGGCGTCGTGGGTGCGTTCCACCGCACCGGCACGCTCGGCGGCAAAATAACCACGGGCAAAGGCGTCATTGGGGTCGATTGCAGCCGGAACGTAGTCAAAGCGCACGTCAGCCGGCAATTTCCGGGCCCAGGCCTTGAGCAAGGGATCGAAATCGGCGCAATGCGGGCACCAGTACGCAAATACCTCGACCACCTCGATCTTGCCGGCGAGTGGGCGGTACGGGGCGCCATTGTCGATCAGTTCGTAGTCACGCCCTTCGACCGCGCGATTGTCGGCGGCCGATGCAGCCAATGGCAGCAGCAGGAAAAACCCCAGCAGCAGTGACTTCATTGCGCGTGCAAGCCCTGCAGGTAGCTGCCCAGGGACTGGATTTCGGCGTCGGTGAGTTCGGCCGCCACGGTCGCCATGATCTTGAAATTGCGCGCATCGAGTTCGCTGGTGGTGCCGGTGCGGTATTCCTCAAGGCGCTGGATCACGTAGGCCGACTGCTGTCCGCCCACGTGCGGATACGCCGGCCCTGGATTGCCGTTGCCGCTGGGGCCATGGCAGGCCATGCACGCCGGGATGCCGCGAGCCAGATCGCCGCCGCGGAACAGGCGTTCGCCAACCTGGTAGAACTTCATGCCCTTGTTGGGGCCATCGGCGATCAAGGTGTCATCGGCGATGCCGGCACCCGCTTTCTGTTGGGCAAAGAACGCACCGACATCACGCATGTCCTGTGGCGACAGCATCGAGGCCATCGGCGCCATGATCGCGGCCATCCCGGTGTTGCGCTGGCCACTCTTGTACAGCGCCAGTTGGGTCGCGACGTAGCGCTCGGGCATCCCGGCCAGGCGCGGATAGGTCGCATCGGCGGGGTTGCCATCCATGCCGTGGCAGGCAGCGCAGGCGCCCGCCTTGGTGGCACCTGCCTTGGCGTCACCCCAATGCGCGGTGGCCAATGCCTCGACCGCCGAGTTGTCGAGCGGCGCAGCCTGCACCGGCGGCGTCTCGGGCAACGGCGTGACGGTGGTGCCAGCCGTTTGGGCGTAGGCGGCCGCGGCAACCGCGAAGGTGGCGAGGGCAGCAATACCAAAGGCGCGGACGTGGCGCATGCAAGGCTCCGTGACACGAGGGGCGGCGCGCAGGCGGCCGCAAAGTACCGGAATTATCGGTCGGGGGGCGAAGGCGGTCAAACCTCGGGCCGGCGCCGTGAGAAGCTATGCCCATGGCCGTCTCCAACCCCCTCGAACGCGCGACCTACCTGTGTGCTGCCCATATCCCCCGCCAGCTGCCGCCAGACGGGGGTTTTGAAGTGGCTTTTTCCGGACGTTCCAACGCCGGGAAATCCACCGCACTTAACGCCTTGTGCCGGCAGAACGCACTGGCGCGGGTGTCCAAGACCCCCGGACGCACCCAGCAGTTGGTGTTCTTTGCGATCCCGCCGCACGAAGACCATTACCTGGTCGACCTGCCCGGATACGGTTACGCCAAGGTGCCGCAGGACCTGCAGGCCCATTGGCAGCACTTCCTGGACGGCTATTTCACCACCCGCCAGGCCCTGCGCGGGCTGGTGGTGGTGATGGACATCCGCCATCCGCTCAAGGACTACGACCGGCAAATGCTCGGTTACGCGGTGCGGCGCGGGCTGCCGGCACACGTGCTCCTGACCAAGGCCGACAAGCTCGGCCACGGCGCCCGCCAAAATGCGTTGCAGGCGGTGCGCAAGGATCTGTCCGCGTCGTTCGGCGACACCGTCGGGGTGCAGGTGTTCTCGGGCGAATCCAAGCTCGGCGTCGACGAAGCCCGGGCCGTGGTCAAGGGCTGGCTGGAGCTGTAGGGCCTCCCGTGCGCGGCGTTATGGCTGCGGGGCGACCCCAAGATAGGCACCGGCTGCGGCGACAGTCGCCCATAGCTCCGGCTTGATCGCGAACGACCGGTCGAACAATGCCTCGGCGCCGGCGCGATCCCCCTGCAGCAGGTAATACGCCCCGATTTCCGCGATTTCGGTCTTGTCTTTCGGGTTGCGGGCGATATAGCCGTCCAATAGCGGCTTGGCCTTCTCCCATTCCCCGGCCTCGCGATAGATGCGGGCAATGCGGATGACGTCACTGTCCTCATGCTTGCCCGACAGGAGCGCATCAAACATTTCCTGGCCCTGTGCGCGCTGGCCGCCCAGGTAATGCACGCGCGCGACTGCGATACGTTCCCAGCTGCCGTCGCCGGCCTGCGTGCGTGCCAAATCGAGCAGCGCGCGCGCCGCATCCTGCGGCGCCTTGTCGTGGTACGACGCGGGATTGGCCTTCTGCGCCGCTATGCCTAAGCCCAGGCCAGCAGCAAACAGGGTGCATGCCGCTCCGACGGCTATCCAGGTTTTCATCGGTGCCTTCCCCTTCGCGGGCCCGCGCGCCGGCGGCGCATGTCGGTTTCCCGGTTGAAGGCGCATCATAACCACCATCTTGCGATGCCGGGCTGGCGCCCCCAGTTCGCACAGCCCAGCAGCGAGCGGTCCCGATGTCGAGTCCCAGCAGCGTCGCCGAGTCCCCGATCAC
>JBDSOZ010000088.1:0-6589 GCA_039914555.1 Luteimonas sp. | reverse complement strand
CGCCGGTATTGGCCATCGGCGATGTTCTTGTCGATCGCTCCCTTGAGCAGCCCGAGGCGCAACAACCCCTCCGTGAGCGTGCACACAGCGGCCTCATGGCCAGCTTCGAAGGCAACACCGGGACGCGCATGCAGCAACGCGGCTGCCTGCGCCGCACCAACCAGGTCGTGCAGCGCACGTTGTTCCTTGCTGAAGCGGCCACCCACCGGGAACGTCCGGGTGATGTCGGACGCATAGCACCGATACTCGGCGCCCGCGTCGACCAGCACGAGGTCGCCATCCTTGGTCTGGGCACCATTGGCGGTGTAGTGCAGCACGCAGGCGTTGTCGCCGGCACCAACGATGCTGCCATAGGCTGGCACTGCGTCGTGCATGCGGAAGACCCGCTCGATCTCCGCCTGCAGCTCGTACTCGTGGATTCCGGCGCGGGCGGTGTGCATCGCGGCCTGGTGCGCCGCCACGCTGATGTCGGCCGCCCGCTGCATCAGCTTGAGTTCGGCCCGCGACTTGAACAACCGCAATTCGTCGAGCAGATGGCCAAGTTCGAGGAACTCGTGCGGCGGCTGGGCGCCGCTGCGAGCATGGGCACGTACCCGGTTGAGCCAACCGATCAGCTTGAGGTCGAATTCGGTGTCGCGACCAAAGTGGTAGTAGACCCGGCTGCGCCCTTCCAGCAATCCAGGCAGGATCTCGTCGAGATCGTCGATCGGATAGGCATCGTCAAACCCGAAATGCTCCACTGCCCCCTCGGGACCATGGCGCGGCCCATCCCAACCTTCGCGCTCGGGATCGCGCTCGCGGCAGAACAGGATCGCTTCGCCATGGGCTCGTCCAGGCACCATCACCAGCACCGCTTCGGGCTCCGGGAAACCCGCCAGGTACCACAGGTCCGAATCCTGCCGATACGGGTAATGGGTGTCGCGGCTGCGGATCCGCTCCGGCGCCGAAGGCAACACCAGGATGGCGTCGTCGCCAGCCATGCGCATCAACTGCCGGCGTCGGCGCGCGAACTCGCTGGCTTCGATCCCGGTGGCCGGCTTCATCGAGTCAATTGAACTGCTGCCGATGCCTCGGCCCCAGCACGCAGTCCCCGTGCAACAACAGCACGGCCACGCGCACGAATTCCTCGATCTCGGCCAAGGCCTCCTCATCCTCCTGGTCGCCATCCTCCTGCGCGGTGGCGGCTGCCAGGCTTGCGAGGTCGGCCAATGCTTCGCTGCCCTCTTCGGACAAGGGCGGTGCGTTGCCAATTGCCAGCCCGAAACCACCCAGGAATCCTCGGCACCAATCGAAAAGCGCTCCGCTACGCAGCGACAACGCTGTGTCTGCCGGCGGCAACAGCAATCCGAAGCCGAAATCGCGGTCTTCAAACTGGCCCACGCTCACATCGCCAAGTTGCCCGAGCACGCCGTCGACCGGTGCCAAGGTCGAATCGGCCAGCACGCGGGCCGGCCATTGCGGTGTGTATTCGCCACCTCCGGCCAGCCAACCGCAAAGTGCGCCGTGCAATTCCGAAGCGTCGACGCCAAGTGCGAGCCTGCGCACGGCAGTCTCGACTTCAGTGAATGGGGGCAGTGATTCAGGCACGCGCTAGCTCGCGTAGGGGGCGCAATAGTGTAGCTATTGCTGCGTTGCAACGGGGTCTGGCGCTTGCCCCCGGCGGCACATTCACCGAAACTCCATGGCATCCGCCGATGGCGGCACCTAGGGATCGCCATCGCCGTGTCCGGCCTATTGCACGCAGCTTGCGTGAAACTCGCGCGCGTTGTCCTGGAGCGTTGGGACCGCGATGGCACGCATGCGCAACACGACCGCCAGATCGCGTCGGAAGTCCTGCGCAGCATGAACGAGGCAGTCTGCGTCCTGGACCGTGAGTTCGACTTCGTCTCGGTCAATCCGGCGTTCTCGCGCATGACCGGCTATGGCGAGGTCGAGGTGATCGGCCGCAACGCCAGCCTGCTAGACAGCGCCCAGCACACGTCCTCCTATTACAGCGAAATTCGCGGCACCCTGCGCCACCAGGGGCGCTGGTCCGGCGAGATGTGGCAGCTGCGCAAGGACGGCGAAGAGTTCCTTTGCGCGTACGAATGCACCGCCGTGCTCGACACCGAAGGCCAGTACATGCTGTACGTACTGGTGCTCAACGACATCACCGACCAGAAACGCGCGGAGCAGGAACTGCGTTACCTGGCCAATTTCGATCCACTCACCAGCCTGCCAAACCGCACGCTGTTGGCAGAGCGGTTGTCGCGCGCGATCGTGCGTGCGCGCCGCCAACATGACCGGATAGCCGTGTTGTTCCTGGACCTGGACCACTTCAAGGACATCAACGATTCGCTCGGCCACGCCGCCGGCGACCGGATCTTGCGCGCAGCCGCGGCGCGCCTGCAGGAAACGGTCGGCCCGCGGCATACAGTGGCCCGGTTGGGCGGCGATGAATTTACCGTCGTGCTCGAAAACCTCACCACCCCGGAGGACTCCGATCGCGCTGCCCAAGGCATCCTTACCGCGTTCGAACGACCTTTGCTGCTGGATGATCGCCAGGAAATTGCCATCACACCTTCGATCGGGATCAGCCTGTATCCGGACAATGCCCAGGTCCCGACCGAATTGCTGAAACAGGCGGATACCGCGATGTACCAGGCCAAGGCCGCGGGCCGCCGCACCTATGCGCGTTACAGCGAGGAAATGGACATCTCGATCCGGCGCCGGGCGACCGTCTCCGGCGCTTTGCACAAGGTCCTCGACCGCGCCGAACTGCGCCTCGTGTATCAACCACGACTGTCGCTGACCGAGTCGCGGATCGTCGGGGTGGAAGCGTTGCTGCGGTGGCAAAGCCCGGATGGCGACATCCCGCCAACCCAGTTCATCCCGCTGGCCGAGGAGAGTGGGCTGATCCTGGAAATTGGTGAATGGGTGCTGCGCGAAGCCTGCCAGACCGTGGCCCAATGGCAGCAGTCCGGCGCCGCAGGGGTCGGGGTTTCGGTCAATGTGTCGGCCTTGCAGTTGCTGCGAGGAAACTTCCCGGGGGTGGTCGATCGGGTGTTGGCCGAAACCGGCTTGCCCGCTCGACTGCTCGAGCTCGAACTCACAGAAACCGTGATCATGGCCAATGCCCAGCAAACCTCGGAGAAGCTCCAGGCATTCCGCGACCTCGGCGTGACCCTGGCGATCGATGATTTCGGCACCGGCTACTCCTCCCTGGCTTATCTCAAGCGCCTGCCAATCAATACCCTGAAGATCGACAAGGAATTCGTCGATGACCTCAGTCATGGCTCGGAAGATGCCGCCATCACCACCACGGTTTTGGCCATGGCCCGCTCATTGGGCCTGAACGTGGTTGCCGAAGGTGTCGAGACCCAGGCCCAACTGGACTTCCTGCGCCTGCACCGCTGCGACGAAATCCAGGGGTATTGGCTGTCCCGGCCGCTGGAAGCGGACCAATGCCTCGCCTTCATCCGGTCGTGGCGACCGGCCACCGGACATGCCCATCCGGACGTCGGCCTGGCGCCAGCATCCTGATGGCATCGGCATGGGGCCGGCTGGCGCCTTGACCCGCCGTTCCGGCGTGCCTATCGTGCCGGGATGGACAACGCCAAAGTGATCGACCAGCTGCGCGCCATCGCCGCCCGCGTCGAAGCGCTGGCAACGCGTGCCCAGCAGCTGACCGAGGAAAACCGCAGCCTGCGCCAGCAACAGGAGCAACTGGCCGGTGAACGCTCGCAGCTCCTTGCCAAGAACGAGCAGGCACGCTCCCGTGTCGAAGCGATGATTGCGCGGCTGAAGTCCCTGGAGCAACACACATGAGCAGCGCCAGCGAACCAGTCTCGATCCACTTGCTTGATCGCGAGTACACCGTCGGCGTTGAGCCCGGTGAGCGGGAGAGTTTGATGGCTGCAGCACGCCTGCTCGAAGCAAAGATGCGTGAAGTGCGCGGCGCCAACCGCATGGCTGCGGTGGATCGGGTCGCGGTGCTGGCGGCATTGAACATGGCGCATGAACTGCAAATGGCGCGTGAGGGTGGCAGCAGTCACGATGCTGAATTGGCGAACGTACTGGATGGATTGCAGCGCCGGCTCGACGGCCTGGAGATTTGAGCTCGCGCCGACGAATGGATCGCCGCGAACCAAGCGCGCCGCTATACTGCAGACGCGTCCTCTGCCTTGCTCGACGGCGTGCGCAAACATACGCCTTGTCCCTTAATGACGACCACGGGGATGCAGCGGAAGCCGGGAGTGCAGGTCCGCCTCGTAGCGGGAAGCCCGAAGGATTCCAGGCATCTCCACTTGAACCCCGGGTTCAAGGTCGTTTGGTACGCATCGACATGGCGGAGGATGTACCACAGCGTTGGCAAAGCCCGGTCCGAAAAGGTCCGGGCTTTGCTTTTTGCCGATGACCACGACGATTGACACCTCCACTTCCAACCGTGCCGACATGCGTCGCGAGCTTCGCGAACGCCGGCGCGCGATTCCTGCCCCCGAACGCATCGCCGCAGCCGAACGCCTCGCCTCGCACCTGTTTGCGCTGCCATTCCTGCCAGCCACGGGTGATGTCGCCGGCTATTGGGCGATGGACGGTGAGATCGCCCTGCATGTGTTCCAGTTGCACCTGCCGCCCGGCCTTCGCTACTGCCTGCCGGTTTTGTCTGGTGAGTCACTACGCTTCGCAGCCTGGCGTCCCGGACAAGCGCTTGCCAGCAATCGCTATGGCATTCCAGAACCCGATGTGGCGGAAGATGCGCTGTTGCAACCGCAAGCAATGGCCTTGGTTGTGTGTCCGCTGGTCGGTTTCGACGGAAACGGCAAGCGGCTGGGCATGGGCGGTGGCTGGTACGATCGCAGCTTCGCCTATCGAAATAACGCTACGCGCGAAGCCGGCAGGCGACCGCCCTGGCTGGTGGGCGCCGCGTTCGCGACCCAGCAAGTATCCGATCTTGCGACCGGGCCGTGGGATGTGGCGCTCGACGCAGTGTGCACCGAACGCGACACGGTCATCGCACAGCAGTGACATTGGGGGCAAGGCATGGCGGCACCACCACGCACGCGCTATTGGCTGATGAAATCCGAACCCGGCGACTTCTCGATCGACGATCTCGAGCGGGTCGGTACCGAACCATGGACCGGCGTGCGCAACTACCAGGCACGCAATTACATGCGCCAGATGCAGGTTGGCGACGGTGTCCTGATCTACCACTCCAACTGCACCGTGCCTGGCATATACGGCATCGGCAAGGTCGCCACGCCAGCGTATCCAGACCGCACCCAATTCGAGCGCAAGTCGAAATACTTCGACGACAAGGCTACCCGCGAGCAACCGCGCTGGGAGCTGGTCGATGTGAGCTATGTGCGCCATCTTGCGCAACCATTGCCGCTGGATGAGATCCGCGCCCATGCCGCGGCGCTGGGCGAGGAATTCGACCTGATCCGCAAAGGTTCGCGCCTGTCCGTGATGCCGGTGACGGCAGCGCAATGGAAGTTCCTCCTTTCCCTCCGGTAGCCCAGACCATGTCAGAAGCCAAGCGCCTTGCCGGCGAAAAAGCCATCGAATTCGTCGAGGACGGCAGCGTCGTCGGGGTCGGCACCGGCTCGACCGTTGCGTATTTCATCGACGCACTGGCGCGGATCAAGCATCGGATCGCCGGCGCGGTGTCCAGTTCGGAGCAAAGCAGCCAGCGCCTGCGGACGCATGGGATTGAGGTGCTGGAGCTGAACGACGTCGGGCCGCTGGCCTTGTACGTCGACGGTGCCGACGAGTGCGACCCGGGCAACTGCCTGATCAAGGGCGGCGGCGCCGCACTCACGCGCGAGAAGATCATCGCCCAGGCCAGCACCAAGTTTGTCTGCATCATCGACCCCGGCAAGCAGGTCGACGTGCTTGGCAGGTTTCCGCTGCCGGTTGAGGTGGTCCCGATGGCACGCAGCCTGGTCGCCAGCGAGCTTGTGCACCTCACCGGAGGCCAGCCGGTGTGGCGACAAGGCGTCACCACCGACAACGGCAACTGGATCCTTGACGTACATGGCCTCGCGATCCACAAGCCCGAGGAATTGGAATGTGCGATCAACCAGCTTCCCGGAGTGGTCAGTGTCGGCTTGTTCGCACGTCGCCGCGCCGACGTCGTGATCGTCGGCGGCGAACCACCACTGATCCTGAAGTAGCGGCGCCAACCGCGATCCGCAAAAGAAAAACCCCGCAGCCGTAGCTGCGGGGTTTTGGGTAAAGACCCTGGCGATGACCTACTCTCGCATGCTAAATGCACACTACCATCGGCGCGTGCGCGTTTCACTTCCGAGTTCGGGATGGGATCGGGTGGTTCCACGCAGCTATTGTCACCAGGGAGAGGGTGGAGGGTCGCGGTCCATCCAATGATGGTCGCGCCACGCTCTCGCTCGGTTGCTTCCGGCAGGGGGATTAACCCCGCGTTCGGCGAATAAGGTTGGGACGTAGCGAGTCTTTTGCGAATGCCGTCGACGTGTTCGTCGAGGATAAGGCAACTTGAGGTTATATGGTCAAGCCACACGGATCATTAGTACAGGTTAGCTCAACGCATTGCTGCGCTTACACACCCTGCCTATCAACCACCTGGTCTTGA
>JBDSOZ010000054.1:0-7815 GCA_039914555.1 Luteimonas sp. | reverse complement strand
CCAAGTTGAAGGGGAGTAGGGCATGAAGTCAGCAATTCTCGCGCTTGTGGCAGCAGCATTCGTGGCCGCTCCGGTTGCAGCCCAGGTGCCCACCGGCACCATGGGCGCGCTGCGCCCGGACCAGCAGCAGTTCTTCACCCTCTACAAGGAGCTGGTGGAAACCGACACCTCGGTGACCAACGGCAGCTGCACCCAGGCGGCGGCGCAGATCGCGACGCGATTGAAGGCGGCAGGGATGACCGACGAGCAGATCACCTTGTTCTCGGTGCCCGAGCATCCGAAGGACGGCGGCATCGTGGTCGTCTATCCTGGCATGTCCACCACCCTCAAGCCGATCCTGCTGCTGGCCCACATCGACGTGGTTGCGGCCAAGCGCGAGGACTGGGTGCGCGATCCGTTCAAGCTGGTCGAGGAGAACGGCTATTACTACGCGCGCGGCATTGCCGACGACAAGATGATGGCGGCGACCTGGGCCGACACCTTGATCCGTTTCAAGCAGGACGGCTACAAGCCCGCGCGCACGGTGAAGATGGCGCTGACCTGCGGCGAGGAAACCAGCGGCGCGTTCAATGGCGCGGAATACCTCGCCACAAACCAGCGTGACCTGATCGACGCGGCGTTCGCACTCAACGAGGGCGGCGGTGGCGACACCGACGGCAAGGGCCACATCGTCGCCCAATCGATCCAGGTCGGCGAGAAGCTCTACCAGGACTACAGGCTGGTTGCGACCAACCAGGGCGGACACAGCTCGCAACCCGTGCGCGACAACGCGATCTACGCGATGGCCGATGCCTTGCTCAAGGTGCGCGGGCACGAGTTCCCGATCGAGTTCAACGACACGACGCGGGTGTTCTTTGCGCGTGCCGGAGCCGCGCGCGAGGGCGCGCTGGGCGCAGCGATGGTCGCGTTGGCAAAGGATCCCGGCGACGCCGCGGCCGCCGCGGTGGTCAATGCGGACAAGGGCTTCCATTCGATGTTGCGCACCACCTGCGTGGCCACGCTGATCGACGGCGGCCATGCGCAGAACGCACTGCCGCAGCACGTGCAAGCCAACGTCAACTGCCGCCTGTTCCCGGGCCACACCCCCGCCGAGATCGGCGAGCAATTGGCCACGATCATCGGCAACCCCGACATCTCGATCGAGCAACTGCAGAAGGGCAAGCCGGTGGCACAAACGCCACCGATGGACCCGGCCATCATCGGGCCGATGGAACGCCTGAGCGCGGAGTACTTCCCGGGTGTGCCGGTGATCCCTTCGATGTCGACCGGAGCGACCGACGGGCTGTATCTGTCCGCGGTGGGCATCCCGACCTACGGCGTGCCCGGCGCATGGGGCGATCCCGACGGCAATGGCGCCCACGGCTTGAACGAACGCCTCGAAGTCCGCTCGGTCTACCTGGGCCGCGATTACCTGTTCGATCTGGTGAAGGCGCTGGCAGAGTAGGGCAGTAAACCCGGGTCAGAGTCGACTTTTAAGAGTCGACTTTTAGCCTCTACGCCGTCGCCTTCCGCGGCCGTCCGATTGTTTGAGGTCCCACGGTGCGCCCCAGTTGCGCCTCGATCGCCTGCCTGAAACGATCCGAGCCGTAGGCGAGCTGGGATTGCAGATGGCGGCGGATGGCGTCCGCCACTTCGGGGTCGACGGTCGCCAGCACGAGCGCCCGGTAGTGCTGCTGGCGGATGACGGGGTCCGCCGAGAGCGCCATGTAGTCCGGATGCGGGGTGAGCAGCGGATCGTTCTCGCCCAATGCCAGTGCTCGGTGGCTGGACCAGGGGTAGTCGCGTGGGTCGGAGACCATCGCGGCGCGCAGCGGGTTGAGTTCGATGTAACGGTGGCAGTGCATCAGGTAGTCGCCATCGCCAACCAGGCTGGCCTTGTAGCGGCCTTCCCACAGCGTGCCCGTGCGCTGGTAGGTGTTGTTGATGTAGCGAACATAGCGCCGCCCGAGGGCCTGCATGGTGCGAGCGACCGCGCCGGGGCGCTGTGGCGTGAGCAGCAGGTGCACGTGGTTGGTCATCAGCGCGTAGGCGTGGACCACGCAGCCCTCGCGGCGTGCCATGGCACGCAGTTCACTGCGATAACAGAGGTAGTCGGCGTCGGTGTAAAAGCATGGCTGGCGGTCGTTGCCGCGCTGGATGACGTGCTGCGGGACGCCGGGCAGGTCGATACGGAGAGGGCGGGGCATGGAGGGCCTGCGTGCGTGGTGAATGCAGGGTGGCCGTTGCAGGCCTTGAGGGGTATCAGGCGACGGCGTTGGTGATTGTCAGTAAAGTCGACTCTGACCCTGGTTTTCCGGAGATCCCCATGTCCCTCTCGATGCACACCGCGTCCGTCCCCGTGTTCCAGCAGATCCTCACTGCGCTTGGCGGCGTCCTGGCCAAGGCGGAAGCGCACGCGGCCGAGCGCAAGATTGACCCTGCGGCGCTGTTGCAGGCGCGGCTGTTCCCCGACATGTTCCCGCTGGCGCGCCAGGTGCAGATTGCATGCGACTTCGCCGCCAGTGTGTCGGCGCGGCTGGCAGGCGCGGAAGTCCCGGCCTACGAAAGCGGCGAGCCGGGGTTTGCCGACCTGCAGCAGCGGATCGCCGCGACCCTGGCCTTCATCGGTGCGTTGGACCCGGCGCGATTCGAAGGCAGCGAGCAGCGTGACGTCCTGTTGCGCCCCGGCACTCCCAAGGAACGCAACATCGGTGGCCAGGCCTACCTGTTGTCCTACGGGCTGCCCCAGTTCTTCTTCCATGTGACCACCGCCTACAACCTGCTGCGCCATAGCGGCGTCGAGATCGGAAAGAAAGATTACATGGGTGCGTATTAATGCCATTTGATAGCGAGGAGTCACCATGAAAATCGTCACCAGCCTCAGTTTCCGCGGCCAGTGCCGCGATGCATTCGAGTTCTACGCGAAGATTTTTGGCGGCAAGATTACCGCCGCCTTTCCCTACGGCGCAGGTCCGCCGGACATGCCGGTCGACCCGAAGCACAAGGACTGGCTGATGCACTGCTGGCTCGAAGTCGGTGACCAAGCGCTGATGGGCGCCGACCTGGATGAAGCGTGGGCGCCCAACATCGGCAAGCCAAAGAATGGCTTCGACGTGACCCTGCACACCGAAGACATCGACCAGGCGCGTCGCTGGTTCAATGCATTGAAGGAAGGCGGCACGGTGGGCATGGATTTTGCCGAGACCTTCTGGTCACCGGGCTACGGCAACCTGGTCGATCGCTTCGGCATACCGTGGATGGTCAACGTGATTCCCGCCGCACCCAATTGACGCGACACCCGCTGCTGGATTCGCCCACGAAGGTCTCCGACTGCGCCAGATCCGAACTGCGCTTGGCGGCGTCCTGTTTCCCGTGGCATCCTTTGGATGGATCAGCAACAGGCTAACCCATGCCAGCTCGGTCGAAATTCGCGGTGTCTTCTGCGCCCGACCGGGTCATGGCGGCGCAGATCAATGCCTTCGACTGGGCCAGCCATCCGCTGGGCGAGATCGCGACATGGCCCCATGCATTGCACAACATTGTGTCGACAATGCTGGCGTCGCGGTTCGCGATGTATCTCGCGTGGGGAAGCGAAGGCTTTTCGTTCTACAACGATGGCTATATCCCGATCCTGACCGACAAGCATCCGGACGCATTGGGCGCGCCGCTTGAAGTGGTCTGGGGCGAACTTGCCCCGGACATCCGCAAGCTGATCGATCTGACCTACCAGGACCAGTCCTCCTACTTCGAGGACTTGCCGATCCAGTTGATGCGCAATGGGCGCCTTGAAGATTGCTATTTCACGTTTTCATATTCCGGGGTGCGCGGGGACACCGGCAAGATCGAGGGCTTCTACGCGGTCTGCATCGAAACCACCCAGACCTTCCTGGCCAAACAGGAACGCGCCAGCGAAATCGAGCGTCTCTCCGCGCTGTTCAACCAGGCGCCGGGGTTCATCACCGCGTTGCGTGGCCCCGACCACGTCTTTGAAATGGCCAACGATGCCTATCGGAGCCTGGTTGGCAGCGGTCGTGAGCTGATTGGCAAGACCGTGCGCGAGGCCCTGCCTGAAGCCGCGGCGCAAGGGTTTGTCAGCCTCCTGGACAACGTCTACCTCAATGGTGAGGCGTACATGGGGCGCGAAGTCCCGGTCGTGCTTGCGCGCCACGCGGGGCAACCGCCTACCCAGGTCTACATCGACTTCATCTACCAGCCGATCTTCAATGCCGCAAAGCAGGTGACCGGCGTCATGGTCCAGGGGTACGAGGTCACAGACGCTTACCTGGCGCGCAACGCGCTGGTGGCGGCGGACCAGAAGAAGGACCAGTTCATCGCAGTGTTGTCGCATGAACTCCGCAATCCGCTGGCCCCGATCCGGACTGCCGCCAGCCTGCTGACGCTGCCCAATGTGACCCCCGCCGTCGTCAGGCAATCCAGCTCGATCATCGAGCGACAGGTCGCGCACATGGCGAATCTGCTCGACGATCTGCTTGACGTCACCCGCATTTCAAGGGGCCAGGCCATCCTGCACAAGGAACGGGTGTCAGTGGCGACGATCATCGCCACGGCGGTGGAGTCGGCCAGGCCGATCGTCGAACGGAAACAACACCAACTCGTGGTCCACCAACATGAAACCATTGAAGTCGATGGCGACCCGGTGCGGCTCATCCAGATCGTGGCCAACCTGATTTCCAACGCCGCCAAGTACATGGATTGCAATGGAAGCATCACCGTGTCGGTGGTACGCGAGGACGGCCAGTGCCGCGTGTTGGTGCAGGATCAAGGGGTCGGCATCGCCAAATCGGAGCTGACCGCGATTTTCGAGATGTTCTCGCAGCAAGCCGGCGTCACTGGATATTCCGAAGGTGGCCTCGGGATCGGCCTGAGCCTGGTCAAGGGCTTGGTCGAGTTGCACGGCGGCAGCGTGCACGCAACGAGCGACGGAGTGGGCAAGGGCAGCACCTTCATCGTGACGCTTCCGTGCCTGGCAGACAGCGACGTGCCTTTGGCCGCCCTCGCTGCACGCGAACCGCTTGCTGCGTGCGATCAACTCACGATCCTGGTCGTCGACGACAATCTCGATTTCGGCAGGATGCTCGGGGAATTCCTCGAAGCGCTGGGTCACCAGGTGCATGTCGCCAGCAACGGTCCCGAGGCATTGGAACTCGCTGCGCGCGCGCGTCCCCACGTTGCCGTGCTGGACATCGGCATGCCCGGGATGTCGGGCCACGAGCTTGCGGCGGCGATCCGCGCCCATGAGTGGGGGCGGAAAATGGTCCTGGTCGCAGCGACGGGTTGGGGCACGGAAGCGGATCGAACGCGAACCATGTCGTCAGGATTCCATGCGCACCTGACCAAACCGTTTCCGCTGCAGAAGATCGAAGACATCCTGCGGGAATTGAACCCGCTGCAGTGATTCGGCAGGCGGCCCCATGATCGCGATCGACATGGCAAGCGGTGATCCGCAATGCCTGAATTGTCGTGGGGCGACAGCATCGGAGTCTTGCTGGATAATGGCTTATTGCCACGATTGGATTGCCAGGAATGAACCAGGACATGATTCAACAAGAAGACGTCGTTGCCTTGCTTCAACGCCAGAATCGCCTGCTCAAGGCCGGGCTCTGGATCTCATTTGCTGCACTTTCGTTGCTGGCGCTGGTTGCGGCCAAGTCGCCAGACGCCAAGGCGAAGTTTTCCGAGATCGATGTTGAACGCATCAACATCGTGATGCCTGACGGGCGCAAGGAAATGGTCCTGGCCAACAGGACCCGCTTGCCAAGGCCAGTCATTGATGGGCGCGAGATTGAATCTGACCGGGCGATGCCAGGCATCATTTTTTACAACGAAACCGGCGACGAGAACGGTGGCCTGATCTTCGACGGCAAGCTCGACGCGAACGGCAAGCCGATGGCCGGCATGCATTTCTCGATGGACCGGTTTGGCGGAGACCAGCAGTTGGCGCTTGGCCACTACGAATCCAACGGCAGCATGGAGACGGGCCTGAACATCTATGATCGCGGCCTGAGCAAGGATTACGGGCCGCTTTACGAGGCGTATAGCAATGCACCGGCGGGTGAGGCCAAGGAACAACTCAAGCAGCGCTGGATCGCGGCGGGTGGACGCCAGACCACCCGACTGTTTGTCGGCAAGACGCGCGGCGAGTCATCAGCCGTGATCCTGGCCGATGGCCAGGGCCGACCAAGGATCATGATGCTGGTCGCCCCGGACGGCGCTCCGATGCTGAATTTCATGGACGAGCAAGGCAACGTGGTCCAAAGCCTGCCCGAGAAATCTTCTGATTCAGCAGGCAAGGATGCGAAGAAGTAGGCAGATCGCCCCAGCGCGACGTCATGTCGCGCTGGGGCGATCGGTCATGGGGACAACCCGCTCAAGTTGACCCACATGTACGCGAGTCCGTTTGCAACCATGACGAGCGCCGCGAGGGTGTCGAGCCACACCCGGCGGGTCAGCAACGCGACCGCACTGGCGGTTGCCGCGATCAATGCGAAGCTTGAAAAGCTCAGCCATGCGTCAAAGCCACTGACGCGTTCAGCGATGACCACCAACGCCAGCAGCGAGAACAGCAGCTGCACGGTCTTGTAGCGGCGGCCTAGTTGCTCATGGTATTGGCGCAGGTCCAGAAGCTGGCCTTCGCGTGGTTCATCGGGCATGACCAGGTCGCAGAACGCATACAGCACGCCGACGAAAACCAGCGGGGTGAGCACGCCGAGCGCGCTCCAAGTCTGCAGCTCGCGCATCCGCCAGAACGCGGCCCAGTTGCCGATCAGGATGCAGAAGGCGACCGCGGTCCAGGCTCCGTGCCGCCAGGAAAATCGCACCTGGCCTGCATGCCGGTACAAACCCACGCAGCCGCTCAGAAGTCGGGTGAGCGCCAGTGAGGTGATCACCGCGATCATGCCGAACACGAACTCGAAGCCGGTCATGCCGAGACCCCTCAGTTTCCGCGCACCACCACGCCTTGTTTCATTACCAGCGTGGGCCGCTCGGTTGCGCGGATGTCCTGCAGCACATCGCCGGGCACCGCAACGATGTCGGCAAACTTGCCGGCTTCCAGGGTGCCGGTTTCACCGTCGATGCCCAGCAGCTTCGCCGAGCCCTGGCTGCTGCTGAGCAGCGCGGCGGAAGGAGACATGCCCAAGTCGACCATGTCGCCGAATTCCTGCGCGTTGATGCCGTGCGGGGACACCGCCGAGTCGGTGCCGAAGGCGATCGGCACGCCGATCCGTAGCGCGTCCTTGAACATGCGGTCGTGCGAGGCGCCGGCTGCGCGCGCCTTGGCCGCGATCTTCGCGGGGTAGCAATCGGCGTGGCCGACGGTCCACACCAGCGCCAGGCGTGTGGGCACCAGGGTCACGCCTTTCTGTTTCATCAATTGCAGGGTGGCCGGTTGCAGGAAGCTGCCATGTTCGATCGAGTCCACGCCGGCATCAATCGCCTGCCTGGCGGCCAGGTCGCCATGGCTGTGCGCGGCAACTTTGCGGCCCCAGGCGTGGGCTTCGGACATGATCGCGGTGAGTTCGGCGGGAGTCAGTTGCGGCACGTCGACCGGATCGGACTCGGACAACACCCCGCCGGATGCGCAGATCTTGATCACGTCGGCGCCGTATTTCATCTGCAGGCGCGTGGCCAGGCGGCATTCCTCGGGCCCGTTGCACACGCCTTCGAGTGGTCCGGCGGGTTTTACCCGATCCGGCGGAAACGGCGAACTGTCGCAATGGCCGCCGGTGGAACCCAGCGCATGGCCGGCGACCAGCATGCGTGGACCTTCGGTCAGGCCTTGGTTGATTGCGTTGCGCAGGGCCACATCGACGAAGT
>JBDSOZ010000049.1:0-31342 GCA_039914555.1 Luteimonas sp. | reverse complement strand
GACCGGCCTGACCATGGCCGAGTACTTCCGCGACGAAGGCCGCGACGTGCTGCTGTTCATCGACAACATCTACCGTTACACCCTGGCCGGCACCGAAGTATCGGCGCTGCTCGGCCGCATGCCATCCGCGGTGGGCTACCAGCCGACCCTGGCGCAGGAGATGGGCGAGCTGCAGGAACGCATCACGTCCACCACAACCGGCTCGATCACCTCGATCCAGGCCGTGTACGTGCCCGCGGACGATCTCACAGATCCGTCGCCGGCGACCACGTTCGCGCATCTGGATGCCACTGTCGTGCTGTCGCGCAATATCGCGTCGCTGGGCATCTATCCTGCGGTCGACCCGCTCGACTCCACTTCGCGCCAGCTCGATCCGAACGTGATCGGCAACGAGCACTACGACACTGCGCGCAAGGTCCAGGCGACGCTGCAGAAGTACAAGGAGCTCAAGGACATCATCGCGATCCTGGGCATGGACGAGCTGTCGGAAGAAGATCGACAGGCGGTTTCGCGTGCGCGCAAGATCGAGCGATTCTTCTCGCAGCCGTTCCACGTGGCGGAAGTGTTCACCGGTTCGCCCGGCAAGTACGTGACCCTGAAGGAAACCATTCGCGGCTTCCGCATGATCGTCGAAGGCGAGTGTGACCATCTGCCCGAGCAGGCGTTCTACATGGTCGGCGGTATCGACGAAGCGTTCGAGAAGGCGAAGAAGATGGGTGCTTGAAAGCGAGTATCAGGACTCGGAGGCCAGGGCTGAGGAAGAGCGTCTTCCGCCTTTGCTTCCTGAGCCCTGAAACCGAGCCCTGAGCCCTCTTCCGCAGCAAAGGAAATCCCAATGTCCACCATCCGTTGTGACATCGTCAGCGCCGAGGAAGAAATCTTCCACGGGGTGGTGACCATGGTCGTCGCTACCGGCGAAATGGGCGAGCTCGGCATCGCGCCGCGGCATGCGCCATTGATCACGCGGTTGCGGCCGGGCAAGGTGGTGGTCACCACGCCTTCGGGTGAGCAGCTTGACTTCGCAATCTCCGGCGGGATCCTCGAGGTGCAGCCGCAAGTTGTGACCATATTGGCCGACACTGCGATCCGGGCCGAGGACATCGATGAGGCGGCGGTGCGTGCGGCCAAGGAAGAAGCCGAGCGGATCCTGGCGCATCGTGGCGAGGCGATGGAAGTGGCCGAGGCGCAGCAGCGGCTGGCCGAAGTCAGCGCGCAACTGCAGGCGCTCGAGCGCTTGCGCAAGAACCTGAAGCACTGACGCTTTCGTAGGAGCGGCGCTCACGCCGCGATAGCTCTTGCCCCGAGGCATCCTGCTCCGCTACGCGACGCGCCGGGGGCGGCTACCCTCTGGGGCGAATGTCCCCCGGCTTCGGCCTTTGGCCTGCGCCTCCTCCTTTATTTCGCCCCAGAGGGCAGCCGCCCCCGACACTCCGGCTTTCATCGCGGCGGGGATGGTTTAGGCTCGGATTTTTGGGGGGAATCGCCAATGCGGATTCTGCTGATGCTCGGGTGCTTGCTGGTGGTTGGGGTGGTGCAGGCGGCGGAGCGGCCGCGGGCTCGGGATGTGGGGGTGGTGATCGGGACGATGGCGACAGGGCCGCGCAACGCGATGGTCGATGTGCCGGGGGTGGCCGTTGGCCACGCGACGGTGATCGAAGGCGATCGGATCCGCACCGGGGTCACCGCGATCCTGCCGCATGGCGGCGACCTTTATGCCAGCCGGGTGCCGGCGGCGATCCACGTTGCCAATGGTTTTGGCAAGTTGCTGGGCGTCACCCAGGTGCGCGAGTTGGGTGAGCTGGAAACGCCGATCCTGCTGACCGGCACGCTGTCGGTCTGGAACGCCGCCAATGCGCTCGTGGACTGGCAATTGGCGTTGCCGGGGATGGAGCAGGTACGTTCGCTCAATGCCGTGGTCGGCGAGACCAATGACGGTTTCCTCAACGATATCCGCGCACGTCCGCTGCGAGCGGAGCATGTGCGCGCGGCGCTCGCATCGGCGTCCACCGACAACGTGCAGGAAGGCTCGATTGGCGCCGGTACCGGGACCGTCGCTTTCGGCTGGAAAGGCGGGATCGGCACCAGTTCGCGCAAGCTCGAGGCCGCGGCCGGCAACTACACGGTCGGGGTGCTGGTGCAAACCAATTTTGGCGGCAGCCTGGTGATTGACGGGGTCGAGGTTGGTTCGAAGTTGCCGGATCCCGCGAGCATTGCGCTCGGCGACGAGGCACCGGTAGCCGATGGCGACGGCAGCATCATGATCGTGGTTGCCACCGACGCACCGCTCGATGCACGCCTGCTCGAGCGCCTGGCCACGCGCGCGATCACCGGCCTGGCCCGCACCGGCAGCTCGATGTCGAACGGTTCGGGCGACTACGTGATCGCGTTCTCGACCGCAGCCGCGGTGCGTCGAACCAATGGCAAGCCCGCAGAAGGCGCGGGTACCGTTGCCAATGACGACATGGGTGGGCTGTTTGTTGCGGTCGCCGAAGCCACCGAAGAGGCGATCATCAACTCGTTGTTCAAGGCCGAGGGCGTGCGCGGGCACCGTGGCCAGGTCCCGGCGCTGCCGCTGGAGCTGGTGCTGCCGCTGCTGCGGCACTAGGCGCGGCGGAGGGGGGGTGCCGGCGGCGTGCGCGGATAAGGCATCGCGCAACGCCGCCTTGGTGGTGCTGGCCCCATGGCCTGGGCAGGCCAATTCCAGCAACCAGTCTTGTCCTCGCAGTGCGACCCCTGGATCACCTGCGTCGGCGGCACCAGCGAATCTTGGTCCGGCCCCCCCTGCGATGGGCACCCCATGAATTGGGTCGCTATAGACTAGGCCGATGCAGGAGCGCATCCGCCTGGTCGGCTTCGATGGTGACGATACCCTTTGGCGCAGCGAGGATTTTTACCGCGCGGCGCAGGCGAAGTTTGAACGCATCGTCGCCGGATACGTCGACCTGGACGATGTCCATGGTCGGCTGTATGCGGTCGAGAAGCGCAACCTTGCGCTGTTTGGTTATGGCGCCAAGGGCATGACCCTGTCGATGCTGGAAGCCGCCATTGCCATCACCGACGCGCGCATTGCCGCCATCGACCTGCAGCAGATCGTCGAACTGGGCAAGTCCCTGTTGCAGCATCCAGTCGCGCTGCTGCCCGGCATCCGTGCGGCAGTCACCGAAATTGCACGCGACCACGACGTGGTCCTGATCACCAAGGGCGACCTGTTCCACCAGGAAGCCAAGGTGCGCGAATCAGGCCTGGCCGACCTGTTCCCGCGGATCGAGATCGTGAGCGAAAAGGACCCGGCGACTTACGCGCGGGTCCTGGCTGAATTCGACTTGCCGCCGTCACAGTTCGCGATGATCGGCAATTCGCTGCGTTCGGACATCGTGCCGGTGCTGGAACTTGGTGGCTGGGGCGTACACATGCCGTACCACGTCACCTGGGCGCACGAAGCGGAGGCCGAGCTGGGTGAAGCGCTGGTCGGGCGGATGTGCGTGGCCGCAGCGCCGTCGGACTTACCCGCGGCCGTGCGCTCGCTCGTGGGCGAATGGCCTGCTGGCCAGATGAATGCGGGTTAGCCGCCGGGCTGGTCGCGCATGACCAACGGAATCGGCTGCAGGCTGCGGTCAACGCCGTTTTCCACTTGTCGGGTCACCCAGGACAGGGCACCGACGTAGGTGCCGAGCAGCAGCGCAACCACGATCGACAGCACGCACAGACGCCGCGTGCGCGCGTCGTAATTGGCGGCGGTTTCGGTTTTAAGCACGCGTGGTTGCAGTTCCATGGCGGCGACCATACGACCAGCAGCGTCACGGCGGCGTGGAGGTTACTATCCAGCCAAGTCCCGGGGGCCCGACATGCACCTGAACCACAAGTCCTTGCTGTTGATTGCCGCGATTCTCGTGGCCCATGGCGGTGCTTTTGCCCAGGACCGGCCTGCAACCTGGGCGCCGCGCACCGGCGATGCCTGGATCGACCAGGCGCTGGCGGACGTCAACCGCTACGGGGAGCGTTATCGCGACGCTTTTGTCGACGAGATGGTCCGCTACTACGGCGCACCGCGGGACTACGTCGATGAACTGATGGGCAAGCAACAGTGGAAGCCCGGTGATGTCTATTACGCCTGTGCCATCGCCCAGATCGTGGGCCGCTCCTGCCGCTATGTGGTTGAAGAGTGGCAACGCGACCATGAACAAGGCTGGGGCGGGCTCGCCCAGCGCATGGGCATCCAGCCAGGCTCGGCACAATTCCAGCAGCTGAAGTCGGGCTTCGCCCTGAGTTACAAGCGCTGGTCGCGACCACTACCCGGATAATTGGGTCGTCGCCCAGGTGTTGATTCGGGTTCACATCCCCTGATCCTGCCGGCCGTCCAGGTTGATTGCGTGCGCTGGCAAGCCAATCCGCAGATGGGTTGGCGTCTGGGTCACGAGTTCCCAGCCCATCCGCTGTGCGAGGCGGTCGAGCAAGGCGACCGCGCGGCCGGTATCACTCCGGTGTTGCACCGCGGGTGCAGCGGGTGCGGCATCGTCGCGGGCCTGGAATTGGACGTCGAGCGTGCCGCCGACAAGTTGCAGCGTCAGTATTCCCGGTGTCGCCGGTTGCAGCATTCGCCGCAACAGGCCGCGCAACAGCAACAGTGCCTCGCGTTGCGGGAGCTGCAGCAGGCCACCGGCACGGATATCGCTGGAAATCCCCGGGTAGGAGTGGATCACGGCGGCGCTGGCATCCTGCAGGAAACTGGCGGCATCCACCGGCGATGGCTGTAACGGCGAGCGCCGGGCGATGCCGAGGATCGCCTCGATCAGGTCGGACAGTTCCTGCATTCCACGCTCGAGCCGTTGCAAGCGCATGCGCCGTGCCGGATCGGGTTCCGGTTCGTCCAGCAGGACCTCGGTGGCGCCCTGGACCACCGCGATCGGGGTGCGCAATTCGTGGCTCGCATCGGCGAAAAAAGCCTGCTCGTGCGTGTCCGCTGCGACCAGCCGCGCCTGGTAGCCATCGATGGCCTGGGCAAGGCGCCCGAGCTCGTCGCGGCTCACCGTGGCTTGCAGCTCGGTGGCTTGCGGCGTCACCAGCAGTGCATCCACGGCCGTGGCCAGGCGTGACACCGGTGCCAGCGAAGCCCCTGCAAACAGCCAGCCCAGCCAACCCGAGACCAGGGTGCCCAACACCACCATGGCTGCCAGGAACAAATTGAGATGGTGTTCAAGCCGTTCGATGTCGCTCAGGTCGATGACAAAGGCCAGGCGGCCGGCACTGGTGTCGAAGATGCCCACATGGATGCCGGCGCTGTCCTCGTCTTCGCTGACTCCGGGTGCATACCCTGCGTAGCGTGCAGGAATGGCGGCGCCACGGTAACCGCGCAGGCGATGGGTTTCCGGCAATTGCGCCGGCAGGTGGTTGGACAGGCGCAGACCATAGTCTTCGGCCTGGCCACCCAGGATTTCAGCGGCAAGCACGTGTTCGAAGTCTTCGGTGATGCCGACCACCACGATCGAGAACAACAGGCTCAGCAGGAAGCCGAGCGCGGTGGAAGCCAGCGTGACCCGACGGCGCAGTGACATGGCCTGGTTGTTCACGACACCCTCGAAATGCGATAGCCGATGCCACGTACCGATTCGATCATCGGCTGCGGGAATGGCCGGTCGACCAGGGCTCGAAGTTCATACACCAGGGTGTGCAGGGCGGCGATGTCGCCGTCGCCATCGGGCCACAACGCCTGCATCAATTTCTGGTGGCGGGAAATATTGGGGGCGTTGCCGAGCAGGGTCGAAAGCAACACGCCCTGCATCCGCGTCAGCGGGATGCGCCGGCCTGCCCGCACCGCCTGCATCGCACCCGGATCGTAGGCCAGCTCGCCCAGTGCCAATGATGCCGGCGTCGTTGCCACGCGTCGATGCAGGGCCTGCAGGCGCGCATCCACTTCGCGCAGGGCGAAGGGCTTGACCATGTAGTCGTCGGCGCCTTCGGCAAATCCGCGCAGCTTGTCGTCGAGGGTATCGCGCGCCGTCAGCATCAACACCGGCACGCGATCGCCGGACTCGCGCAGTGCGCGACACAGGTCGAGCCCATCGAGCCGTGGCAAGCCGAGGTCGAGCACGATCGCGTCGAAGTCACCGCGAAGGGCCCGTGCGAGCCCGGAAGCACCGTCGGGGCAATGGTCGACGACGTAGCCGCGACGTTCGAGGAAATCCCAGAGATTGGCGGCGATGTCATGCTGGTCCTCGATCAAGAGGACCCGCATCGCGATGCGGTTGGCGGCGGGCAGGATCGGCTCCATCTGCCACAGCCTGCCATGCCAGCCCCGCGTTGTCCGCTGGCCGTGCGCGGATTAACGAGCGGCTGAGGAATCGCTGAGCGTGGCTTACGCCAAAGGCACCAAGCTGGGCCGCTGCCGGCTTGTCCTGGATGATTCCCGATGACCTTCCCTGTTTACGGACGCTATCGCCCGCTGATCTGGCTGGGCGCGGCGTTCCTGGTGATCTCCTTCCTGACCCGGCTGGCGCTGCTGATCGCGACCGGTAGTGGGGTGCCAGCCAGTCCAGCGGCGTGGTTGTTTGCGTTTGGTGTCGGCCTTGGCTACGACTTCCTTGCGCTCCTGTATTTCGGGATTCCGCTGCTGCTGCTGCTGTGGTTGCTGCCGCGGCGCTGGTTCGCGACCAGGGTGGGGCGCTTGCTGGTCGGTGCAACCTGCCTGCTGATGCTGTTTGCGTTGTTGTTCGTGGCGGTTTCGGAATGGACGTTCTGGGACGAATTCCAGGCGCGCTTCAACTTCATCGCGGTCGACTACCTCGTGTACACCACCGAGGTGATCGGCAACATCCGCGAGTCGTATCCGGTCGGCTGGATACTCACCGCAATTGCGATGGTTGGTATCGCGGTGTTCGCTGCCACCCGGCGCTGGCGCGTGGTACGCGACGACAGCGCGAGCCTCGGACGACGCTCGGTCTTCGCCGGCGCCTGGTTGGCACTGGCCATCCTCGGTACCTGGCTGGTCACCGGCGACATGAAGGACCGCACCGAAAATACCTACGTCAACGAACTGGCCGGTAACGGTGTCTATCAGTTCTTCGCCGCCTACCGCAGCGCGTCGCTGGATTACGATCGCTTCTACCGCACGGTGCCGCTGCCCGAAGCGTTCGCTGAGGTGCGACGCAGCCTGGCAACACCGGATGCGACCTTCCTCGACGACACCGGCATTGCGCGCCACATCCATAACCCGGCGCCGGAACAGCGGCTCAACGTCGTGCTGATCAGCGTGGAGAGCTTCTCGGCCGATTTTTCAGGGACGTATGGACGGGTGCCGAGCCTCACCCCCAGCCTCGACGCGATCAGCAACCAGAGCCTGGTATTCACCAACCTGTGGGCATCGGGTACCCGCACCGTTCGCGGGCTGGAAGCGTTGACACTGTCGGTGCCGCCGACGCCAGGCGAGTCGATCGTCAAGCGTGCTGGCAACGAGAACCTGTTCAGCATGGCCACCGTATTCAACGGCAAGGGCTACAGCTCGCAGTTCCTGTACGGCGGTTACGGTGCGTTCGACAACATGAATTATTTCTTCGGCCACAACGGCTACGACGTCCACGACCGCACCGCAATCCCGGACCAGGCAGTCCACCACGAGAATATCTGGGGCGTCGCCGACGAGGATCTTTACACCATGGCGATGGCCCAGTTCGATCAGGTACATGCCAAAGGCAAGCCGTTTTTCGCCCATGTCATGACCACGTCCAACCACCGGCCGTATACCTTCCCGAGCGGACGCGGGCCGTGGCCACAAGGCAGGCGCGAAAGCGCAGTGGCTTACACCGATTGGGCGATTGGCGACTTCCTGCGCCGCGCACGCAGCAAGCCGTGGTTCAAGGACACCGTGTTCGTGATCACTGCCGACCACTGTGCCTCAAGCGCCGGCAAGGCGGCGCTGCCGGTGTTCCGCTACCACATCCCGATGTGGATCTATTCGCCGGGTCATATTGCCCCGGGCAGGTTCGAACAGATGGTGGCCCAGGTCGACATCGGCCCGACCGTGCTGGGCCTGCTTGGAATGGACTATGACAGCGAGTTTTACGGTGTCGACGTGTTCCAGCGGCGACCCGGCAGCGCACGCGCCTACGTCGGCACCTATGAACTGCTGGGCTACCTGGGTAACGACAAGTTGGTGCAGCTTTCGCCGCACCGGCGGATCGACACCGTGCGACCTGCCTACTCGAAGGATGATCCGCAACCAGAACTGCCCGAGGACCCGGCGCTGACCCTGCAGGCAATCAGCGACTACCAGACGGCCGCCTATCGCTTCACCCATGGACTGATGCGCTCAAAACCGCCGCGCGTAGCCGATCATCATCCCGTGGCCCGGCAGTAGTCCCATGATCAGGGGGCTGTGCCGGCGATGCGCCCACACGCCCCAGGCCGCGCCGATGGCCGCGCCTACAATCACGTCGCTCTGCCAATGGCCATTGACCTTGACCCGGGCGACGGCGTCGTAGGCGGGCAGCAGCGCGAGCGCCCACACCGCCGGATGGTCGTCGCCGTACTCGGCGATGAACGGTGTCACCACGGCAGTAACTTCGGCCACCTCGCCACTTGGAAAACTCTGGTGGCCTCGGCCATCGAAGAAGTCCCCGGGATCCGCGTTTTCCGAAGGGCGTTCGCGCGAGAAAGCCACCTTCATCACCGAGGTCGTGGCCGCCGTGAGGACCATTGAGTCCAGCGATTGGTCGAATGTGCGTCCGAGCCGGCTGTCGTTGTCGGCAAATAGGGCGCCACCGATGGTGGTCAATGCGAGACCGACAGCCAGTTGCTTCTGGTAACTCCGTTTCCAGATGCCGGAATCGTCGTAGTTGAGCTTGTGGTCAATGCCAAGCGGGTTGCCGGCAAGCGCGGTGTGCGGCGTCCACACGGCGCCGACGCCGGCGAGCAGGGCCAAAGCCAGGGAGCGCGTGTTCATGGGCAACCGCCAGCTAAACGGGCTTCCTTTATGCAACGCAGCGCGTTAGCCATGGCTCGGCTGAAACTCAGGGCGCAGTTAATCCTGGACCGTGGGCCGTCGCGACGTCGGATTTAACGAATGCATGAGACTGGGTCGAGCGCCCGCTAACGTCCTTGGCCTCATAACAACAATTCGTCCAGTCGATCTCCCGGAGTTGAAGATGAAAGTCATGTCCATGCACTGCTTGATCACCATTGCCTTTGCCACCGCAGGCTTTGCGACTTCTCCCGCTACAGCGGCGACGCCGCCGGCACAGCATTCGCTAGCGAGCCAGGCCAAGCTTACGCGTGCGGCCGCCGAACGCATTGCCTTGGCCAAGGTGCCTTCAGGTGCCGTGAAAACTGCTGAACTGGAGCGTGAGCACGGCACGCTGGTATGGTCGTTCGACATCGCTGTGCCCGGCAGCAAGGATATCCACGAGGTCCAGGTTGATGCGAAGAACGGCATGATCGTGGCCAGTGAAATCGAGACGCCTGATGCCCAGGCGCGGGAGCGTGCCGCCGACAAACGAGAACGCGCCGCCTCGACCCGACAGCACTGATCGCAAGGAGTACTCAATGCAATTGACCGAGCAACGCGACGCCTTGGCCAAGGTTCCGCAGGTCACATTGGTGTTCTGGATCATCAAGATCCTTGCCACCACCCTGGGCGAGACCGGTGGCGACGCGGTCACGATGTCGATGGGGCTCGGGTATCTCACCGGCACCGCGATTTTCGCGGTGTTGTTCGTGGCGATGGTGTTCGCGCAGATCCGCGCCGATCGATTCCATCCATTTCTCTATTGGGCAACGATTGTTGCCAGCACCACGGTCGGCACCACGCTCGCGGATTTCGCCGACCGCTCGTTGGGCATTGGATACACCGGCGGGTCGAGCCTGTTATTGGGACTGTTGCTGGTGTCGCTGTTTGCCTGGTACCGCACCCTGGGCACGGTGGCGGTGGAAAGCGTCGGCAGTCCACGTTCGGAAGCCTTCTACTGGGTCACGATCATGTTTTCGCAAACGCTGGGCACCGCGTTGGGCGACTGGGTTGCCGACACCGCAGGCCAAGGCTACATCGGTGGCATCGCGATTTTCGGTGGGCTGCTCGCGCTGGTGGCTGCGCTGCACTTCTTCACCCGGATCTCGCGCACCACCCTGTTCTGGGCTGCGTTCATCCTGACCCGCCCGCTGGGTGCGGTGGTTGGCGATTTCCTCGACAAGCCGCTGGATGATGGTGGCCTGGCGATCAGCCGCTATGCCGCGTCGTTGCTGTTGCTGGGCGTGATCGTGGCCTGCGTGGCGCTGCTGCCGCAACGTCCGGCCGAACGCCCCCACTGATTACAATGGGGTGGCATGACTGCCGCCCCTGCCATAGCCGCCGATGCCCTGCGCCTGTCCGTCGCCCCGATGATGGACTGGACCGACGGCTTTTGTCGCGCGTTTCATCGCATGGTGGCGCCGCATGCACGGCTGTACACCGAGATGGTGCATGCCAATGCGGTGATCCACGGCGATCGCTCGAAACTGCTGGCGCTTGATCCCGTCGAGCATCCGGTTGCGCTCCAGCTTGGCGGCAGTGAACCAGCATTACTGGCACACGCCGCGCGGATCGGTGCGGAAACCGGATTCGACGAAATCAACCTCAATTGCGGTTGCCCCTCCGACCGGGTGCAGGCCGGTCGCTTTGGTGCTTGCCTGATGCGTGAGCCGGCGCTGGTCGCCGATGGGGTGGCGGCGATGATCGAGGCCTTGGCAACGTTGCCAAGGCCGGTTCCGGTGACCGTGAAGTGCCGGCTCGGGGTTGACGACGACCATGAGTACGACCACTTCCTCGCCTTCGTCGACACCATCGCCGCTGCCGGCTGCCGCATGTTCGTGGTGCATGCGCGCAATGCGTGGCTCAAGGGCCTGTCGCCAAAGGAAAACCGCGAAGTACCGCCGCTGCGTTACGACTGGGCCTACCGGCTGAAGGCCGAGCGGCCGCAGTTGCAGGTGCTGGTCAACGGCGGCATAACCTCGCTCGAGGAGGCGACGGCGCACCTGCAGCACGCGGATGGCGCCATGCTGGGGCGCGCGGCGTATCACGACCCTTACCTGCTGCACCAGATCGAGGTTGCATGGTTTGGCGGCGCGTTGCGCAGCCGTGCGCAATTGCTACGTGCGTTCCAGCCCCAGGTCCAGGCCTGGCTGGGGCGTGGCGTTGCCTTGAAACACGTGACACGCCACCTGCTTGGCTTGTTCAATGGCGAGCGCGGCGGTCGTGTGTTTCGCCAGATTCTCAGCGAGGGTGCACACAAGCCTGGCGCCGACTGGGCGCTGGTCGAACGCGCACTTGCGGTCACCGAATCCTTTGCCTCGGCAGCATGACCCGGAACCCCACCACGCCATGATCAACCGCGATTACGACGCCTTCCTTGGCCATGCCCGGACACTGGCTTCGGACTTCGGCCCGGCTACCGCGCGCGCCGCGTTCCTGGTGGCGCCGGACGGATTCGCGCTGGCCGAACAGTCGGCCGCCGACAACCATTACATGGCTGCGGCCAGTGCATTCAACCCGGAGCGCGCACAGGCGCAGCACCGCAACCTGCATCGCGCACTGTCCCAGGTGCTGCCAACGATCTGTTTTGCCGGCGATCCGGAAACACCCGACGCGGTATTCCCCAACAACGTCTTTGCCACCGCGCGCATCGACGGCAAGCCGCGCTATGTGGTGGCACGCATGCGCCACCCGGTGCGCCAGCGCGAAGCCGCGCGCGCCGACATCCGCGGCTTCTTCGCCGACGCGCTGGGTTATGCCGAAGTGGACCTGTCGACCCAGTTGCATCCGTGCGAACTGACCGGCGCGCTGGTGATCGACCGCGCACGCGGAATCGGCCTGTGCGGCCTGTCGGAACGCTGCGACGAGGCCGGTGCGCGACTGATGCACGAAGCACTCGGATTGCGCGCGACCTTGCTGTTTGACCTGGCCCCGGGCGAGTACCACACCAACGTGGTGCTGGCGATATTGGCTGGCCGAGTTGCGCTGATTTGCCCTGCGGGGTTCGCCGACCCCGCCGCGGCGGCAGTCATCGCGGCCCTGTATGCCCCCCATGCCCTGATGCTTTCGGCGGCCGAACATGCTGCGTTTGCGGGTAATGCGATTGCGGTCACTGCCGGGGTGGCGTGGATGAGCGCGGCCGCCGCCGGATCGCTGACAGCGGCCAGCAGCGCGGGTCTTGCCGCTGCCGGCCTGGAAGTGCGGGCGGTCGAACTGGATGCGATCGAAGCGGCCGGTGGCTCGTTGCGCTGCTGCGTGGGCGAGGTGTTCTAGCCCCCCGGACTGAACCCCTTGTCATCCGGGTGGCAAAAGTTAAGGACGCGTTCACCGCAGGGTTTCAACAATCATCCATCGCTTCGAGGAAAAGTCGCCTGATGCTGCTGTCGCTGCGCCCGTTGTCGTCGCTGTTGTTGCTCGCCCTGTTGGGCGCGAGCGGCATTGCCGTGGCCGCCCCGCAATCGCAGGACCCGACGCCCGCTGCAACGGAGCAACCACGGCGGCCACGGTCGGCGCCATTGTTGCCAACCCAACTGCAGGAATCCAGGCGCAGCGAGGAAGCCTTGTCCGACAGTGTGCGCAAGATCGAGCGCACCACCCGCAGCCAGGTTCTCACCGCCGAGCGCGTGCCGTACGACGGCCGCAACGTCAACCGGATCAAGGTGATCGACGACCGCGGCAGGGTCAGGGTGTACATGGACGATCCTGCACAGACCAATAACAAGCAACCAACGGCCCCCCCGCCTACACGTGGCGACGACGACTGAATAGGCAATACTCGTATTCAGGCGTGAGTCCTGGCCTTTGAAGGCCGCCAATATTTCCGGAGCCGACCCCATGCGTATCCTGCTCGTCGAAGACGAAGCTCCATTGCGTGAAACCCTTGCCGCACGACTGAAGCGCGAAGGCTTCGCGGTCGACGCTGCGCAAGATGGCGAAGAGGGCCTGTACATGGGCCGCGAGGTGCCGTTCGACCTGGGCATCATCGACCTTGGCCTTCCCAAGATGTCCGGCATGGAGCTGATCAAGGCCCTGCGCGCGGAAGGCAAGCAATTCCCGGTGTTGATCCTGACCGCGCGTTCGAGTTGGCAGGACAAGGTCGAAGGCCTGAAGCAGGGCGCGGACGATTACCTGGTCAAGCCATTCCATGTCGAAGAGCTGCTGGCGCGGATCAATGCGCTGGTGCGCCGCGCCGCGGGCTGGAGCAAACCGACCCTGGATTGCGGGCCGGTGGTGCTCGACCTTGCCGCGCAGACCGTAACCGTGGATGGCAGGAACGTCGATCTCACCAGCTACGAGTACAAGGTGCTCGAATACCTGATGATGCATGCCGGTGAACTGGTGTCGAAAGCCGACCTGACCGAGCACATCTACCAGCAGGATTTCGACCGCGATTCCAACGTGCTCGAGGTCTTCATTGGCCGCCTGCGCAAGAAGCTTGATCCCGACGGCGTGATGAAGCCGATCGAGACCGTGCGCGGTCGCGGCTATCGCTTCGCAATCCCGCGCAACGGCGATTGAGCTGCAACCCGGGTGGCTGCCGCGCGTGAGCCCCTGCTTCGTTGGCGCGCGCGCTCGCTGCAGTCGCGGCAGCTCTGGGCTGCAAGCATTGGCCTGGTCGCGTTCCTGGCCTTTGCAGGTTTTGCGCTTGACCGCGCGTTCGTCGATGTTGCCAGCCAGGGCCAGCGCGACCGGTTGAAGTCCTATGCCCTGTACTACGCCGGGCATACCGATTTCGCCCGCGACGGCACCCTGATTCCACCCGATGTTCCGCCCGAGGGTCGCCTGGATCGCCCCGGCAGTGGCCTGTATGCCACCGTGGAACTTCCTGGTGGGCGCTGGTCGTCGTTGTCCGCGCAAGGCCCGGTGCTGCCGCCAGGCGAGATCCTGGGCGGGCGCGAAGAGCGCTTTGATGGACCGCTGCCGATCACCCTCAGCGATGGCAAGCGGGGCGAGGTGTACCGCTTCAGCATCGGCCTGGTCGACGCGACCCGCGGTCCTGCGGCCGAGTTTCCATACACCATCAGCATCATGGAAGACGCCGGCACCTTGCCGCGCCAGGTGCATGTCTTCCGCCAGGCGTTGTGGCGCTATCTCGGCATTGCCGCGGTGGTGTTGTTGTTCCTGCAGGCCTTGATCCTGCGCTGGAGCCTGCTGCCGCTGGGACGCGTGATCGCTGAGCTCAAGCGGGTGCAACGCGGCGAACGCGTGCGCCTGGGCGGGCACCACCCACGCGAACTGGAACCCTTGACCACCAGCATCAATGCGCTGGTCGAGAGCGAGCGCGAGAACCTGGAACGCCAACGCAACACCCTGGCCGACCTTGCCCACAGCCTGAAGACGCCGCTGGCGGTGCTGCGCACGCGCCTGGACAGCGATGCCAACGACAGCGAACTGCGAAGTGATGTCGAAATCCAGTTGCAGCGGATGACCGACCTGGTCGGCTACCAGCTCAGGCGCGCCGCGTCGAGCGGGCACAAGTTGTTCTCGGCGCCGGTGGCGATCGAACCCTACGCCGAGTTGATCGTGAGTGGGCTTGAGAAAATCTATGTCGCCAAGCGTGCGGTCTGCGAGTTCGATCTCGATCCGGACGCGCGTTTCCACGGCGAGCCTGGCGACCTGCAGGAACTGCTGGGCAACCTGCTCGAAAATGCGTTCAAGTGGGCAGGCTCGCGGGTGCTGCTGACCGTGCGCAACGGTGCCAATGCGCCCGGACGGCGCCCGGGGTTGCTGATCGCAGTGGACGACGATGGCCCCGGTATTCCACCGGAAAAAGTGGCGGTGGTGCTACAGCGCGGCGTGCGTGGTGACGAGCGCGTCCAGGGCCATGGCATCGGACTGTCGATCGTCCAGGACATCGTCCGCGACTACCGCGGCGAACTTGACGTCGGTGCGTCGCAGGAGCTGGGCGGTGCACGTTTCGAGGTGCGACTGCCGCCAGGGTGGTAGCAATCCTGCTGGTCGCAAACCTAGCGGAACATGCCCGGCAGGAAGCTGTGCCAGCGCGACGAATGTCCGCTGCCATCGCCGCCGCTACGCACCGTGACCACCGGTTTGATCCTGGCTGCGCCAGCCGGCTTGGTTGCCGGTGCGACAGTCTTGGCGGCAGGCGTGGCAACCACATCGTTGCTGTCGGCGTCGGTGCATTCTTCAGCCGTGGTGTCGGCCGGGCCGTGGGCCGGCAACTCGCGAATCCCCGCCATGGCGCACGCCGACAGCAGCAGCAGGCACAACGGCAGGTAACGGTAGCCTTGCAATTTTCGCGGTGCGGTCATCGCGGCAATCCTCGGTCGGGATGCACTGGCCGGAAGGGGCCAGCCACTATAGCGTGGATGCGGGGCAGGCGCGGACGGTTGCATGCTGTGTCGCAGCAGACAAGCGCCGACCCTTGCGGCAGACTTCGTCCCATGAATGAGCGCGAATTGCTCGTGCGCCTGGTGCAGGGGCCAGTCAGTGGCGCGTCGCTGGCCCGGACCGAGGGCCAGACCCGGGCCGCGATCTGGAAGCACGTGCGGGCCCTGCGGGCGGCTGGCGTCGCGATCGGGGTCCAGCCGGGCCGCGGCTATGTGCTGGGCCAAGCCCTGGAATTGCTCGATGCGGACCTGATCGGCGATGGCATCGAAGACGACCATCGCGCCGGCCTGGTCGCGCTCGAGGTCGCCTGGTCGCTGGACTCGACCAATTCCGAGCTGCTGCGCCGGGACACCCCGGCGCATGGCGTCGCGGCCTTGCTGGCCGAGCGCCAGACCGGGGGTCGCGGTCGCCGTGGCCGCGCGTGGGCGTCGCCGCTGGCGGCCAACCTTTACTTGTCGGTGGCGCGCCGCTTTCGCAGCGGCCTGGCACGGCTCCCGGGTTTGGCCCTGGTCACTGGCGTCGCCACGGCCGAAGCCCTGCATGCGCTCGGGGTCAGTGGCGTACGCCTGAAATGGCCGAATGACCTGGTGGTGGCCGATGGCGCCATCCTGCGCAAGTTGGGCGGCTTGTTGGCTGAAGGCGGGGGGGAAGCCGGTGGGCCGGCGCGTGCGGTCATTGGCCTGGGGCTGAATATCGCGATGCCTGCGGCGACCGCGGCCTCCATCGACCAACCCTGGACCGATCTGTCGACCCTGGCGATGGGCCTGCCACCCTCCCGCAACCAGGTGGCGGCGGCAGTCCTCGACCACTGGCTGCCGGCGCTTGCGCAGTTCGATCGCGATGGCCTGGCGCCGTTCCTCCAGCGCTACGCAATGCTGGACGCGTTGGTGGGGCGCGAGGTGCTGGTGCACGGCCACGGCGCAGCAGCGTTGGGCCAGGCGCTCGGGCTGGCCGATGATGGGGCGTTGCGCGTGCGCATCAACGGCAACGAGCAACGCGTGCATGCCGGGGAAGTCAGGGTGAGGCCGGCATGAGCACCTGGCTGTTTGACCTCGGCAACAGTCGCCTGAAGTTCGCGCCGCTGGACGCGGCCGGAGGCATCGGTGAAGGCGTCGCCGTCAACCATGACGGCGCGCACATTGCCCCGGGTTGGCTGGATCGCTTGCCCGCGCGCCTGGATGTGGCGTGCGTGGCCACGGTGGCATCGGTCGCAGTCACGACCCAACTGCTGGATGCGTTGGTCGGCCGATGCGGGCGAATCAGCCTGGCCCGCACCCAGCCGGAACTTGCGGGCGTGCGCATTGCCTATGCCGACGCGCAGCGCCTTGGCGTCGACCGCTTCCTGGCCTTGATCGCGGCGCGCGCGCGCGCTGAGCGCGCAGCGCTGGTCGTTGGCGTTGGCACCGCCATGACCATCGACCTGCTGGATGGCGACGGCCTGCATCGCGGCGGCCGGATCGCGCCGTCGCCGGGATTGATGCGAGCGGCGCTGCATGCGCGCAGTGCGGTGCTGCCGCTTGAAGGCGGCCGCTATGCCGAATTCGCCACCGATACCACCGATGCGCTTGCCTCGGGTTGCGACGGTGCCGCGCTCGCACTGGTGGCGCACAGCATGGATTTCGCCAGCACCTTGATGGGGAGTGCGCCGGCACTGCTGGTGCACGGCGGCGGTGCGCCGGCATTGCTGCCGCGCCTGCCAGCCGCTGTGCATGCGCCGACCCTGGTGCTTGAAGGACTTGCACGCTGGGCACGGCTGTAGAATCAGGCCCATGTTCATCCGCGCCACCATCGTCGTGTTGCTGGTCCTCAACCTCGGCGTTGCGGCATGGTGGTTGTTGCATGCCGAGCCAGCTGCGGGAGTTCCGGCGCAACCCGCGACTGCGCCGCGACTGCAGCTGGTCGCCGAAGCGTCCGCGGACCGGCTCGCCACTGCGGCGGACGCGCAACCGAGCCCGGGAAACATGGCCGCGCAGGTCGCGGCACCCGCTGCCATTGAGCCTGTCGCCGATGCGCCTGCTGCCGTTGTGCCTGCTGCCGTTGTGCCTGCTGCCGTTGCGGCCACGCCTGCGACCACCGCGCCTGCAGTCACCGCGCCTGCAGTCACTGCGCCTGCGGTCACTGCGCAGGCAGCCGATGCTGGTGTCACCTCGCAATGCGCCGGTGCGAACGAAGGCAGCCGCGGCTGGCGCGTCTTTGTTGCGCGCCTGCCCGGCACCGATGCGGCCCAGGCCATGGCCGCACGCATCAAGGCGGCCGGTTTCAGCGACTACCTGGTGATGCGCGACGGCGATGACGCCAACAGCATCGCACTCGGCCTGTATTCGACCCGGGATGCCGCACAACGCCGCGCGGCAGCACTGCAGGCGGCGGGCTTTCCGGTCCGCTGCGTTAGAATCCCGGCAGCAACGCCGGCATAGCTCAGTTGGTAGAGCAACCGCCTTGTAAGCGGTAGGTCCCCAGTTCGAATCCGGGTGTCGGCACCAAACTCACGCAAACCACGGAGGGCTGCCCATGGGCCGTCGTTATCCACCCGTATCGCTCCTCGGAGTTCCCACCGACATTGGTGCAGGCGCCCGTGGCGCATTGCTGGGTCCCGATGCACTGCGCATCGCAGGGTTGGGAGAGGCCTTGCTGGCGCGCGGCATCGATGTCGTCGACCGTGGCAACCTGGATGGTCCACGCAATCCCTGGCAAGCGCCGGTGGATGGATATCGTCACCTCGAACAGGTCGTGGCCTGGAACCGGGTGGTGATGCAGGCCGTCGGCGCCGAACTGAAAGCGGGCCGGCTGCCGATCATGATGGGTGGCGACCACTGCCTCGGCATTGGTTCGATCACCGCCGTCGCCCAACATTGTCGCGACACGGGTCGCAAGCTGCGCGTGTTGTGGCTGGATGCGCATGCCGACTTCAACACCCACGACCTGACCCCGTCGGGCAACATCCACGGCATGCCGGTCGCGTGCCTGTGCGGACTGGGGCCGGACGCCTTGACCCGGATCGGTGGCGATGCCCCGGCGATTTCACCGGCGCAGGTACGCCAGATCGGGATCCGCTCGGTGGACGAAGGCGAGAAGCGCCTGGTCAAGGAACACGGTCTCGATGTGTATGACATGCGTTACATCGACGAAGTCGGGATGAAGCGGACGATGGAGCAGGCTTTGGCCGGCGTTGACGAGGACACCCACCTGCACGTGAGTTTCGACGTCGACTTCCTCGACCCCTCGATCGCGCCGGGCGTAGGCACCACCGTGCCTGGCGGCCCCAATTATCGCGAAGCGCAGCTGGTGATGGAGATGATCGCCGACAGCGGCCAGATGGGATCGCTGGATATCGTCGAGCTCAACCCGACCTTGGATACCCGCAATCGCACCGCGCTGATCGCAGTCGACCTGGTTGAAAGCTTGTTCGGCAAGTCCACCCTGATGCGGAATTGAGGCGGGGCCCCGTCAGGCGACTGGCTGCACACGGGCTTCACGCCGGTCCCGGTTTAGTGGCGCCTGTCCCACCGACTCCAGAGGAAACACTCATGAAGCACAACGTGAAGCCGATGAACCGCCTGTTCGCCCTGTTGATCCTCGCGTGCTTCTCGATGGGCGCAATGAGCCTGACCGCCTGCAACACGATGGCGGGCGCTGGCAAGGACGTGAAGAAGGTTGGTGAAAAGGTCGAGCAGAAGGCCGAAGATTGCAAGGACGGGCATTGCTGAGTCCTGCATCGCACCAATGACGCGGCATGCGTGCATTGCACGCTGCGCAAAGGGCCGGGGAAACCCGGCCCTTTTTGTTGTCCACGCGTTCCCTTGGCCAGGCCGCCACGGCCATGATGGCCGTGGCGGCATTTTCGATGCGCCGGTAGACTGGCGCGATGGCCTCCCAACGCGTCCTCACCGGCATCACCACTTCCGGAACGCCGCATCTGGGCAACTACGTGGGCGCGATTCGGCCAGCGGTCAGCGCCAGCTTGGCGCCAACGACCGAAAGCTATTTCTTCCTCGCTGATTACCATGCACTGGTGAAGGTCCAGGATCCCGCGCGCGTCCAGCGCTCGACCCTGGAAATCGCTGCGGCCTGGCTTGCCTGTGGGCTGGATCCGGATCGGGTCTGGTTCTACCGACAGAGCGACATCCCGGAAATCCCCGAGCTGACCTGGTTGCTCACCTGCATTGCCGGCAAGGGGCTGCTCAATCGCGCCCACGCCTACAAGGCGGCGGTGGATCGCAACCGTGACGCCGGTGAGGATGGCGATGCCGGCGTCACCGCGGGATTGTTCATGTATCCGGTACTGATGGCTGCCGACATCCTTTTGTTCAAGGCGCACAAGGTGCCGGTGGGCCGCGACCAGGTTCAACACATCGAAATGGCGCGCGACTTCGCCCAGCGTTTCAACCATCTTTACGGCGCCCCGCTTGGCCGTGACTATTTCACCCTTCCGGAAGCTTCGGTCGAGGAGCAGGTCGCGACCCTGCCTGGCCTGGACGGCCGCAAGATGAGCAAGAGTTACGACAACACCATCGCGTTGTTTGCGCCGCGCGCCGACCTCAAGAAACTGATTGCCTCGATAGTCACTGATTCGCGCGCGCCCGGAGAAGCAAAGGACCCCGCCGGATCGGCCCTGTTCGAGATCTACCAGGCATTTGCCAGCACCGAGGAAACCGCGGCCATGCGCCAGGCCTATGCTGATGGCATCGCCTGGGGCGACGCCAAGCAGGCGCTGTTCGAACGCATTGACGCGGAAGTCGCGCCGCTGCGCGAGCGTTACCAGGCGCTGGTTGCGCACCCAAACAGGATCGAGCAGCAACTGCGCGATGGCGCCCAGCGGCTACGCGCCCGCCATGCCACGCCGTTCCTGCGCGAATTGCGCGATGCAGTGGGGCTGCGTGACCTTGGCAGCACTCCCGCGAGCGGAAGTTCGTCCTCGCGCGCGGCCAAGCCGGCATTGCCAGTGTTCAAGCAATACCGCGAGGCCGATGGCCGCTTCCACTTCAAGCTGGTGGACGCTGAGCGGGTGTTGCTGCAAAGCCGTGGATTCGATTCACCCAAGGACGCGGGCCAATGCGTCGCTGCCCTTAAACGCGAAGGCTTTGCCGCCGAGGATGCAGACGTGATGCTGGGCGAGGGTGCCGATGCCGCGGCTGTCGCTGCGGCATTGCTGGCCTTGCGCGCCGCCGAGGACGGCAAGGCCTGAGTTGCGTTGTTGCCTCAGTTCGGGCGCGAGAGGTCGTCGAGCAAGGCCTTGAGGAAGCGCGCCGCTTCGCCGCCGGTCGCCGCGCGATGGTCGAAGGTCAGGGAAATCGGCATGCGCCGATGCACCTCGACCCCACCCATCACCGCCACCACGTCGTGCGACAGCTTGCCCGCGCCGACGATTGCAACGGTCGGCGGCACCACTACCGGGGTTGCATAACGGCCGGCAAACATGCCGAAGTTCGACAGCGAGATCGTGTAGCCGGACAGTTCGCTGGCCGCGATCGAGCGATCTTCGACCTGCGCGCGCAGGCGATGGATGGCGACGCGCACGCTGTTGGCGTCGAGCATGTCGGCATTGCGCAAGGCAGGCACGAACAGGCCATCGTCGGTGTCGACCGCGATCCCGATGTCCACGTGCGGATGCAGGGTGCGGCTGAGTTTTTCGCCATCAAACCAGGCGTTGAGCGCAGGCACTGCCTTGCAGGCCGCGACGATCGAGCGGATCAGGCGGGCGGTGATGTCCTGCTTGCCGATCCAGGCATGCAGGTCGGCGTCGTCAACCAGGGTGGTGGGCACCACCTGCGCGTGCGCGTCGGCCATGACCCGCGCCATGTTGCGGCGCACGCCCTTGATCTGTTCGGGTTGGCCGCTGGCGACCACGCCTGGCGGCTGGGTGCGCATTGGCTTGCCCGATTGGGACAGCGTGCTGCGCGCCGCAGGAGCGGCAGAAGCCGCGATTGACGGAGTGGCGCGATTCGCCGCTGCCGCCGCACCTGCAACAGCTGCGCCTACGCGCGCGGAACCATCCGCTGCGGCTTGCTTGACGTCGGCCATGGTGACGTTGCCGTCGGGGCCGCTGGCGCGCACGCGGCTGAGGTCGACGCCGAGCTTGCGCGCGGTTGCGCGCACCGCCGGCAACGCCTTGACCCCGCCTACTGCCACCGCAACTTCGCTGCGCACGGCATCGGAACTCTGCATTGCACCGACCACGGTGCCGGCGTCGTCGCGTTTGGCCGGTGCCGCGCCACCACTGGCAATCGCACCGCCTTCGTCCGAGGCGACGACTTTGTCGTCTGGCGCGGGATCCTGGCTGCCGACACTCTTGCCGGGCTGATCCTTGGGGGGGCCGTGGTGGTGGCCGGTGTCCTGGCCTTCCGCGCGTTGTGGCAACGACGCGTCGAGCTCGAACTCGGCCAATACCGCGCCGGTGATGATGATGTCGCCAGCGTAGCCGGCGAGCGCGAGCACCTTGCCGGAAACCGGCGATGGCAGGTCGACCACGGCCTTGGCAGTCTCCATCGACACCAGGTTCTCATCGAGCTTGATGGTGTCGCCAACCTTGACGTACCACTCGATGATGGTTGCGTCGGGCAGCCCTTCGCCGAGGTCGGGCAGCATGAATTTCTTGCTCATCGGTGTGATCCTCAGGAGTGCGCGAGCGCGCGCCGTGCGGCGGCGACGATCTTGTCCACGCTGGGGAGATATTTCATCTCCAGGCGGAACAAGGGGATGTGGGTGTCATAGCCGGTGACGCGCTCGACCGGGGCGACCAGGTCGTACATGCATTCCTCGGCCAGGCGCGCGGCAATCTCGGCACCGAAGCCCGCGGTCTTTGCGGCTTCGTGGACGATCACGCAACGGCCGGTCTTGGCCACCGACTCGGCAATGGTGTCGAAGTCCAGCGGTGTCAGGGTGGCGACGTCGATCACCTCGGCACTGATCCCTTCCTTGGCCAATGCATCGGCGGCTTCAAGGGTTTCCTTGACCTGCGCGCCCCAGGTGACCAGGGTGATGTCGCTGCCGTCGCGCAACACGAAGCACACGTCCAGCGGCAGCGCTTCGCCGTCGTCCGGGACCAATTCCTTGTATTGGCGATAGATGCGCTTGGGTTCCATGAAGATCACCGGATCCGGGTCGCGGATCGCGGCCAGCAGCAGCCCGTAGGCGCGCGCCGGCGAGGATGGCATCACCACCCGCAGGCCTGGCACGTTGGTGAAGATGGCTTCGTTGGCTTCACTGTGGTGTTCGGGCGCGCGGATGCCGCCGCCCCACGGCACCCGCAACACCATCGGGCAGCTCAAGCGGCCACGCGTGCGGTAACGCATGCGCGCGGCGTGGCAGACGATGAAATCCACCATCGGGTACATGAAGCCGTCGAACTGGGCTTCGGCCACCGGCTTCATGCCCTGCGAGGCCATGCCGACGGTGAGGCCGGCGATGGTGGTTTCATCCAGCGGGGTATCGAGCACGCGCTCGGTGCCGAAGGTTGCCGACAGGCCGGCAGTGGCGCGGAACACGCCACCATTGACGCCGACGTCTTCGCCCAACACCAGCACCGCATCGTCGTGACGCAGTTCGTAGGCGAGGGCCTGGGTGATGGCCTCGATCAAGGTGATGGCAGCCGGTGTGGTCGCGGCTGCCGTGGTGGATGCCGGCTTAGCCATTGCGATTCTCCAGGGCCACCGCGGCCGCGCGTTGCGCGACCAGCTCGGCAGGCAACTCGGCATACAGGTAATCGAACATCGCCTCGACCGGCTGCACCTTGGTTTCCAGGTAGGCGTTGATCTCGATGTCGACCAGGCGGCCGCATTCTTCCAGCCATGCCTTTTCCTGCGCCTCGTCCCAGAGCTTGGCTTTCTCCAGGTACTTGCGCAGGCGCAGCATCGGTTCGCGGGTCCAGCCGGCCTTGACCTCGTCCTCGCCGCGGTAGCGGCGGGCATCATCAGCGGTGGTGTGGTCGTGCAGGCGATAGGTCATGAATTCGATCACGCTGCCGCCTTCGCCCTTGCGCGCACGCTCGGTGGCGCGGCGCATGCCCTCGAGCACGGCGACCAGGTCGTTGCCGTCCACCTGCAGGCAATGCAGGCCGCCAGCCAGGCCTTTCTGCGCCAGTGTCTGCGCACCGGTCTGTGACGAGCGCGGCACCGAAATGGCCCAGCCGTTGTTGATCACGCACAGCACCAGCGGCAGCTTGTAGGCACCGGCCGAATTGAGCGCGGCATAGAAGTCGGTCTTGGACGAGCCGCCGTCGCCGCAGCAGGCGACCGCAAGCCGGTCCTGCTTGCGCAGCTTGAACGACAGGGCCGCACCGGCGGCCATCAGGCACTGGGTCGAAATTGGCACGCACCAGGGGTAGTCGTTCTTCGGGCCCTGGAAATCGTTGCCGCGTTCATCGCCACCCCAGTACATCAACACCTCGCGCGGCAGCACGCCGCGCATGAACTGGGCGCCGTACTCGCGGTAGCTGGGGGCAAACACGTCTTCGGGCCGCATCGAGGCGCCAATGCCGACGTGGGTGGCCTCGTGGCCCAGGCTGGCGGCGTAGGTTCCGAGCTTGCCGGTGCGCTGCAGGGCGATCGACTTGGTGTCGAAGGTGCGCACGTACAGCATCTGCTTGAACAGCGGCAACAGCACCTTCGGGTCCTTGAAGGCCTTGGGCAGTTCGGCCACGACCTTGCCGTCGGGGTCGATGTATTGGAGGTATTCGATCTCGAACTTGGCGACGACAGTCATGCGGCTGGCCCGGTTGCGGCAGAACGTGAATGATAACGAATCGGCCGCCCGGGCCGCCGGTGCTGCCCTCAGGGCTGGATCCAGGCCGACCACGAGGCGTCCGGCGGCATGCGAAACTGCGCCAATGAGCATCGATCGCAACGAACGGCCGCTGGAGGCGGGGATCCATACCGACCTGTCCGGGCGCATGTCCTATGGCGGCTACCTGCGCCTGGACCGGCTGCTGTCCGCGCAGGAGCCGTTGTCGCAGCCCCCGCACCATGACGAGCTGCTGTTCATCATCCAGCACCAGGTGTCCGAACTGTGGCTGAAGTTGCTGGTGCACGAGTTGGGTGCGGCGGTCGTCCACCTGCAGCGCGACGAGCTCGGCCCCTGCCAGAAGATCTTCGCCCGCTGCAAGATCGTGCTGCGCCAGCTCACCGAAATGTGGTCGGTGCTGGAGACCCTGACCCCGTCGGAATACCTGGAATTCCGCGAAGTCCTGGGCCCGTCTTCGGGATTCCAGTCGCTGCAGTACCGGATGGTCGAGTTCCTGCTCGGCAACAAGAACGCCGGCATGCTCAAGGTGTTCGCGCACGATCCGGAAGGCTGCGCCAGGCTGCGCGCGGTGCTGGAAGCGCCGAGCCTGTATGACGAGCTGATGCGTTACCTGGCGCGCCACGGCCATGCCGTGCCCGCCGCGCACCTCGAGCGTGACTGGACCCGCCCGCACGTGTCGGATCCGGCGTTGTTGCCGGTGTTCGAGCGGATCTACGAAGACACCGAGCAATATTGGGCCGAGTACCACTTGTGTGAAGACATGGTCGATCTGGAGACCCAGTTCCAGTTGTGGCGTTTCCGCCACATGCGCACGGTCATGCGGATTATTGGTTTCCGCCGCGGCACCGGCGGCTCGTCCGGGGTTGGCTTCCTGCGCCAGGCGCTGGACCTTACCTTCTTCCCGGAACTGTTCGAGGTGCGCACCACGATCGGCCCCGGTGGAGCATATGGAGGCCCTGCCAAGGGCTGATGCTGCATCGCAGCATGCGACCGCGGGTTTGACGCGGGTCGTATTGGTCGGACATTCTCGCGCTGGCCCCGCCATTGCGCGGGACGTAATTCCGATCCGACCGACAGGGGAGACCGCATGAGCGGAGCCACCAGCACCACCGCGCACGACGCGGCGATACCGGAGTTCAAGCAGGTCCTGGGCCATCCACGCCCATTGTGGATGTTGTTCATGACCGAGTTCTGGGAGCGCTTCGCGTTCTACGGGATCCGCTGGGCGCTGGTGTTGTACATCGTCGCCCAGTTCTACGACGGCTCGGGCACCGGCGAAGCACCGGCCAACCGCGTGTATGGCGCCTATCTCGCACTGGTGTACGCCGCCGCGATCTTCGGTGGCTACGTCGCCGACAAGGTGTTGGGCTACCAGCGCTCGATCCTGCTGGGCGCGGTGATCATGTCTGCCGGCTTGTTCATGATCGCGTACCCGGACGAAAACGTGTTCAAGCTCGGCCTGGCCACCGTGATCGCGGGCAATGGCCTGTTCAAGCCCAACATCTCGACCATGGTTGGCAAGCTGTATTCGAGCGGCGACGAGCGTCGCGATTCCGGTTTCACCCTGTTCTACATGGGCATCAATGCCGGCGCCTTCATGGCCCCGATCCTCACCGGTTGGCTGGCGAGCAAGGTGTTTGGCACGGACGCGATGCCGGCCTACAAGGTTGTCTTCATTGCTTCGGGCATCGGCATGCTGGTGAGCCTGGTCTGGTTCTGGTTCGGTCGCCGCATCCTGCAGGGGATTGGCCGGCCGATCGAAGGCGAAGAGCAGAAGAGCCGCGTGCTGTGGGTGCTGCTGGGCGCCATCGTGGCGATCCCGGGCATCTACTTCCTGCTCGCGATTGACGCTGCGATGCTGCAGTGGGTGTTGACCGCGCTGTTCGTGGGTCTTTGCGTCATGATCATGATGGAAGGCGTGCGTGACGGACCGGTGGCGCGCGACAAGGCGTTGGCGATGCTGATCATTTTCGCGTTCAACGTGATGTTCTGGATGTTCTTCGAACAGGCCGGCAGCTCCTTCAACTTCCTGGCCGAAAAGATCGTCGACCGCAACCTCAGCGGCTGGATCTTCCCGGTGGCGTGGTTCCAGTCGGTCAACTCGATCGCGATCCTGACCCTGGCCCCGTTGATCGCGTGGATCTGGATCAAGCTTGGACGCAGTAATCCCTCGATCCCGCGCAAGTTCGGCCTCGGCCTGATCTTCAACGGCCTGGCGTTCCTGCTGCTGATGTTCGCGCTGTCGAGCCTGGTCAGCGCCAGCGGCATGATCCCGCTGTGGACCCTGGTCGCGGTGTACGTGATCCAGTCCATTGGCGAGTTGTGCCTGTCGCCGATCGGTCTGTCGATGACCACCAAGCTCGCTCCGACGCGCCTGGTCGGTCTCGGCATTGGCGGCTGGTTCCTGTCCACCGGCATCGGCAACAACCTGTCGGGGATCTTCGCCAGCCATGTCAGCGGCGAAACCGGCATGACCGTGGCTTCGGCGCATTCGGGCTACACGTTCGGGTTCTGGGCGTTGCTGGGTTGTGGCGTGTTGCTGTTCCTGATCGCGCCGCTGATCCAGCGCTTGATGCACGGCGTGAAGTAGCAGCGGCGCAAGCCGCGACCGGAAAAAGGGCGCCCAAGGCGCCCTTTTTCTTGCCCCGTTTTTCTTGCCCCCGGGCCGAGCGGGTACCATAGGGGTTGCAGCCGCAAAGCAACACCAGGAGCCCCATGAACGCGCAACCGAACCTCGGCATGACCGTCACCACCTTCGACAACCCGATGGGGATCAACGGCTTCGAGTTCGTCGAGTTCGCGGCACCGCCCGCGCAGGCCGACGCGATGCGCAGCTACCTGCAGCAGCTCGGCTTCACCGCAGTGGCCCAGCACAAGTCGCGCAACATCACCCGGTATCGCCAGGGTTTGATCAATTTCCTGCTCAATGAAGACGCGGATTCGTTCGCGGCCGACTTCGCCGCCGAGCACGGCCCGTCTGCCTGCGGGTTCGCGATCCGGTTCCAGGCGCCCAGCAGCGAGGTGCTGGCGCATGTGCTGGCCAATGGTGGCGAGGAGATCACCCACAAGGCTGGCACGGGCGCGGTCGACACCCCCACGATCAAGGGCATCGGCGACTGCATGCTGTATCTGGTCGACGATGGCCGCACCGACCTGTACGCCGATTTCCTGCCGCTGCAGGGCGTGGACCAGGATCCCAGGGGGTTCGGCCTGACTTTCATCGACCACCTGACCCACAACCTGTTCCTGGGCAACATGGCGAAGTGGTCGGACTATTACGAGAAGCTGTTCAACTTCCGCGAAATCCGCTACTTCGACATCAAGGGCGCGCAGACCAGCCTGTTGTCCAAGGCGATGACTGCGCCGGACGGTGTCGTGCGCATTCCGCTCAATGAATCCAGCGACGACAAGTCGCAGATCAACGAGTACCTGCGCGCGTACAACGGCGAAGGCATCCAGCACATCGCCCTGTTCACCGATGACATCCATGCCAGTATCGAGGCAATGCGCGACGCCGGCGTCAGCTTCCTCGACACACCTGACGCCTACTTCGACGTCATCGACCAGCGCGTGCCCAACCATGGCGAGGACGTGGATCGGCTGCGCCGGAACGGAATCCTGATCGATGCCGATCTCGAGACCAAGCAGCGCAAGCTGCTGCAGATCTTCACCCAGAACGCGTTTGGCCCGATTTTCTTCGAGATCATCCAGCGCAAGGGCAACGAGGGGTTTGGCGAAGGCAATTTCCAGGCCCTGTTCGAGTCGATCGAACGCGACCAGATCAAGCGCGGCGTGCTCTGACCCGGGGAGAGCGACGATGAGCAGCCAGTACCAATCCGGCTTCGGCAATTCCTTCGAGACCGAAGCGCTGCCTGGCAGCTTGCCGGTTGGGCGCAATTCGCCGCAAAAAGTCGCGCACGGGCTGTACGCAGAGCAGCTCAGCGGCACCGCGTTCACCGCCCCGCGCAGCGAGAATCGTCGCAGCTGGTTGTACCGGATCCGCCCGGCCGCGATGCATGGCGAATTCACTCCGTTTACCCAGTCGCGGCTGCACAGCGCGTTTGGCGACGGTCCGGTAACGCCTGACCAGCTGCGTTGGGATCCGTTGCCGATGCCCGCCGATGACCGGCCGACGGATTTCGTCGACGGCCTGTTCACCATGGCCGGCAATGGCTCGCCGGCGGCCATGTCGGGCATCGGCATCCATCTGTACGCGGCCAACCGCGACATGCAGGGGCGCTGGTTTTACAACGCCGATGGCGAGTTGCTGGTGGTGCCGCAACAAGGTCGCCTGCGCATCGCCACCGAGCTAGGCGTACTCGAACTGGGCCCGCAGGACATCGCGATCATCCCGCGCGGCATCCGCTTCGCGGTGTCGCTGCCCGATGGGTGTGCACGCGGCTACGTGTGCGAAAACTTTGGCGCGCAGTTGCGCCTGCCGGACCTCGGCCCGATTGGCAGCAATGGCCTGGCCAACCCGCGCGACTTCCTGGTGCCAGTGGCGGCGTTCGAGGAGCTGGAAGGCGACTTCGAACTGGTGGGCAAATTCCAGGGCCATCTGTGGCGCGCGGACATTGGCCATTCACCGCTGGACGTGGTCGCGTGGCATGGCAACTACGCGCCCTGCAAGTACGACCTGCGCCGGTTCAACGCGATCGGATCGATCAGCTTCGACCATCCGGATCCGTCGATTTTCCTGGTGTTGACCTCGCCGTCCGATACGCCCGGTGTGGGCAACCTCGATTTCGCGATTTTTCCGCCACGCTGGTTGGTGGCCCAGGACACGTTCCGGCCGCCGTGGTTCCATCGCAATATCGCCAGCGAGTTCATGGGCCTGGTGCATGGCGCCTATGACGCCAAGGCCGAGGGCTTCGCGCCCGGCGGCGCGTCACTGCACAACTGCATGACCGGGCATGGCCCCGACGCCGCCACCTTCGACAAGGCCAGCCAGGCGGACCTGTCCAAGCCCGACGAGATCGTCGACACCATGGCGATCATGTTCGAGACCCGCGCGGTGATTCGTCCCACCGCGCAAGCACTGCAAGCGGCACACCGGCAGCGCGGCTACCAGGCGTGCTGGGCTGGCCTGCGCAAGCACTTCGACCCGGCGCGCTGAGATTTCGCGGCGCGTTCACCGGCCGCAGGTAGTCTGTTGCGCATTGCCTGCGCGGAGTGCGCCATGTTCCGACGTCTTGCCTTGCCCTTGATGGTGCTTGCCCTGGCGGCCTGTAATGCCGAAGCCCCCGCACAGGACACCGATCAGACCCCACCGCCGCTCGATCAACCGGCGCAGGACGTGCCCCCGGCAACGGCGCCGGTTCCCGTGCCGGAACCCAAGGCGGATTCGGGACTCGCGCGGTTTGACGGTTACGGCGACATGCGTTTCGGCATGACCGAAGCGGAAATGACGAAGGCCTGGGGCGGCACCTTGAACGGCGACGCCTCGGGCGCGGCCGCCGACCAATGCCACTATCGCAACCCGGTTTCGAACCCGGTCCCTTCCTACTTTGCGTTCATGATCGATGGCGGCAAGTTCGTCCGCTATGACGTGGGCAACGACAAGGAAGTTGCACCCGGTGGCGGCAGGCGCGGGATGGGCGCGGACGAGATCCGCAGCCTGTATCCCGGCCGCGTCGCGGAGAGCGCACACAAGTACGTCGAGGGCGGGAAGTACCTGACGGTCGCGGCCGATGATGGCAGTGGTGGCAAGTTGGTGTTCGAGACCGATGCCGCCGGCAAGGTCAGTGAATGGCACGTCGGGGTCGAGCCCCAGGTCGACTACATCGAAGGCTGCTCGTAGCCGCCTGCGCGAACCAGGGAGCTGTTGTTAGACTGGCGCAATGACGCCGGATACGCTCGCCAACCGTACCTTGAAGGCACTTGCCGACTTCCTGCGCCTGGAGGCGGCTGGCGGCATCCTGTTGATCGCCGCGGCGCTGCTGGCCTTGCTCTGCGCCAACTCGCCCTTCGAAGAGTTTTATGACGGCTTCCGCGATATGCCGGTTGCCGTGGTGTTTGGCGAGTTGCAGATCGCCAAGCCTTGGCTGTTGTGGATCAATGACGGCCTGATGGCGGTGTTCTTCCTGCTGGTCTCGCTCGAGCTCAAGCGCGAGACCCTGACCGGGCAGTTGGCGGGGCGCGAAAAACTGGTACTGCCACTGGTCTGCGCCTGTGCCGGCGTTGCCGTGCCGGCGCTGTTGTTCGTCGCGCTCAATCGCGGCGACGCGGGGGCGATGCGTGGCTGGGCGGTTCCGACCGCGACCGATATCGCGTTCGCGCTGGGCGTGTTGTCGCTGCTGGGCTCGCGCGTGCCCAGCAGCATGAAGTTGCTGTTGTCCACGATCGCCGTGGTCGATGACCTGATCGCGATCCTGATCATCGCCATTTTCTATTCGCACGGCCTGTCGCTGTCGGCCTTGGTCGGGGTCGGCGTGATCCTCGCGGTCATGCTGTTGCTCAACCGGCGCGGGGTCACCGCGCTCACGCCTTACTTGCTGCTGGGCGTGGCCTTGTGGGTGTTCATGCTCAAGTCCGGGATCCACGCCACCCTGGCCGGCGTCGCTACCGGGCTGATGATCCCGCACGTCAACAAGCACAACGCGATTGACGATGCGCTCGAGCATTCGCCACTCGAGTACCTGGAGCATGCGTTGCACCCGTGGGTGGCCTACGCAATCCTGCCGTTGTTCGCGTTCGCCAACGCCGGCCTCGCACTGGGCGACTTTCGTATCCAGGACGCGTTCGCGGCGTTGCCACTGGGCATCCTGTTGGGATTGGTGCTTGGCAAGCCGATTGGCATCGTCGGCGCCGCCGTGGGCCTGCGTGCGTTGGGGTGGGCGCGGTTCCCGGCCGGGATGGACCTGCGTTCGATGATCGGCCTCGGCCTGCTGTGCGGCATCGGCTTCACCATGAGCCTGTTCATTGCCTCGCTGGCCTATACCGGCTTGTACTACGAGGAAGCCGTGCTCGGGGTACTGGCAGCCTCCCTGGTTGCGGCCGCATTGGGGATCGTGTGGTTGCTTGCGGTGTTGCCAGCAGCCAGGAAGCGCGAGGGCTGATGCGCCAGGCGCTGGTGTTCGGCGGCAGTGGCCAGATTGGTGCGGCCTTGCTGCCGCGCCTGGGTGCCGATGGTTGGCAGGTGGTCGCGGTCTCGCGCCAGCAACAACGCGATTCGGCAAGCCTGCGCTGGCTGCGCGGCGACCTTGCGCATTGCCCGGGAATCCCCGACGCAGTCGACGCGATCTTCAGTTGCGGACC
>JBDSOZ010000031.1:0-17181 GCA_039914555.1 Luteimonas sp. | reverse complement strand
CACCACCAAAACGCTCCGCGCCGACCTTCGTCAGCGCCGCCGTCAGCGTCGTCTTGCCGTGGTCAACGTGACCGATCGTGCCCACGTTCACGTGGGGCTTGGTGCGCTCGAACTTACCCTTTGCCATGGCTGCGTCTCGTCTGTGGTGCCTGAAGAAAGGCGTTGAATTAAGGAATGAAAATCAAAATATGGTGCTCACGAAAGGAATCGAACCTTCGACCTCCTCCTTACCAAGGAGGTGCTCTACCGACTGAGCTACGTGAGCAAATTGTATGGCGGCCCAAATAATGCAGTTGCAATGGTGGAGCGGGAGAAGGGAATCGAACCCTCGTAATCAGTTTGGAAAACTGAGGTTCTACCATTGAACTACTCCCGCGCCAGGGAACCTTGCAGCTACATCGAACGATTTCTGGTGGAGGGAGGTGGATTCGAACCACCGAAGGCGTAAGCCAGCAGATTTACAGTCTGCCCCCGTTGGCCGCTTGGGTATCCCTCCGGTAAGTCCTTGGTGTCCAAATCCGTGAAACAGCCCGTGATTTTGACGCGAGCAGGATTTCCTGTCAACGCATGGACTCAGACATTGAACCGGAAGTGGAGGACGTCGCCTTCCTGGACCCGGTATTCCTTGCCCTCCAGGCGCAGGCGTCCGGCCTCGCGGGCCCCGGATTCACCCCGGTAGCGGATGAAGTCGTCATAGCCGATGGTTTCGGCCCGGATGAAGCCCTTTTCGAAGTCGGTATGGATCACGGCCGCCGCCTGGGGCGCGGTCGAACCCGCCTTCACGGTCCACGCCCGGACTTCCTTGACCCCGGCGGTGAAATAAGTCTGCAGGCCCAACAAGGCATAGGCGGCGCGGATGACCCGGTTCAGGCCCGGCTCGGCCAGCCCCAGGTCGGCGAGGAAGGCATTGCGGTCTTCCTCTTCCAACTGGCTCAGCTCTTCCTCGATCGCGGCCGAGACCGGGACCACGCTTCCGCCTTCGACCTCGGCACGGGCGCGAACCACGTCCAGCAGCGGATTGCCCTCGAACCCGTCCTCGAGCACGTTGGCCACGTACATCACTGGTTTCAGGGTCAGCAGGAACAGGTCGCGGAGCTGCTCACGATCGTCGGCTGTCAGGTCCAGCGCGCGCGCCGGGGTGCCTGCATCCAGCCCCGCACGCACCCGCGCCAGCACTTCGGCCCGCAGCTTGGCGTCCTTGTCCCCGGTCTTGGCCGCGCGTTCGGCCCGCTGCAGGGCGCGGTCGACCGATTCCAGGTCGGCAAGTGCCAGCTCGGTATCGATGGTCTCGATATCGGCGATCGGGTCGACCTTGTTGTTGACGTGGATGATGTCCGGGTGTTCGAAGCAGCGCACGACATGGCAGATCGCATCGACTTCGCGGATGTGGGCCAGGAACTTGTTGCCCAGGCCTTCGCCACTGGCCGCGCCTGCGACCAGGCCAGCGATGTCGACAAACTCGACCGCGGTGGCGATGCATTTCTGCGGCTTGACGATTTCCGCCAGCGCACCCAGTCGCTCGTCGGGCACCGGAACCACGCCGACGTTTGGCTCGATCGTGCAGAAGGGAAAGTTGGCCGCGGCGATGCCCGCCTTGGTCAGCGCATTGAAGAGGGTTGACTTGCCGACGTTCGGCAAGCCGACGATGCCGCATTTGATGCCCATTAGTCCTTGCCCGTATGCAGGCGCTTCATCGCCTCGTTGAAGTCGCCGGCCACCGCCAGCGGCAGCACGTCGAGTGAATCGTCGATGGCACGCAGGATCGCGGCCTCGTCATCGCGACCAGGCTTGCCCAACACCCAGGGCGTCACCCGGTCCTTGTGGCCGGGATGGCCGATGCCGATGCGCAGCCGATGGAAGCGGCCGTGCCCGAGCAGTTGCATGGTGTCGCGTACCCCGTTTTGGCCGCCGTGGCCGCCGTCGAACTTGAGTCGCGCGGCACCCGGCGGAAGGTCGAGGTCGTCGTGCGCCAGCAGTGCCTGTTCCGGCTCGATCTTCCAGTAGCGCAATGCCGCGGTCACGGACTTGCCCGACAGGTTCATGTAGGTCGCCGGTTTCAGCAGCCACACCGGCTGGCCGGCGATCTCCACTTTGCAGGTCTCACCGAACAGTTTTGATTCGAGCCCGAAGCGGACGCGCTCGCGTTCCGCCAGCGCATCGGCAAACCAGAATCCGGCGTTATGCCGGGTCCTGGCGTGTTCCAGGCCGGGATTGCCCAGCCCGACGATGAGCCGCAGGGCCGCCATCGCGAACGCACGCGCCGGCACGCCCGCAACGGGCGCGCCGGACACGGGCGATTACTCGCCCTTGCCTTCGTCGGCCGGAGCCGCTGCGGGGGCAGCGCCATCGGCAACAGCGGCATCGGCCGTGGTTTCCTCGGTCTCGGTGCGCGCAAAACGAGCCATGACCACCGCCACGTCGTGCTCGGCGCCAGCCTTGACCTCCGCCACCTCGATGCCCTTGGGCAGCGTCACCTGTGACAGGTGGATGGTGTCGCCAGGCTTGAGCCCGGCCAGGTCGACATCGATGTGCTCGGGCAGGTCGCCCGGCAAGCAACTGACCTGGAGCTCGTTCAGCTCGTGGGTGACGACGATGCCCGCGGTCTTGCCCGCCTCGGACACTTCGACATTGATGAAGCGCAACGGCACCGCAACCCGGATCTTCTCGTTCGCGCTCACGCGCTGGAAGTCCAGGTGCATGATCCGCTGCTTGTAGGGATGGCGCTGCATGTCACGCAGCAACACCTGCTCCGACTTGCCATCAACTTCGAGGCTGATGATCGAGGAGTAGAACCAATCCTGCTGGCTCAGCAGCCAGGTGCGCTCGTGCTCAAGCTGGATGCTGGCGGGTTCGGCGTGGCCGCCGTAGATGACGGCCGGGACCTTGCCGGCATGACGCAGGCGGCGGCTCGCACCCTTCCCCTCGTCCTTGCGGCTGGTGGCCGTGATTTTGTGCTGGGACATTTCAATTACTCACTTTGATTGCAATGGACCGCCTCGCGGCGGCAATGGCGACTCTCCCGCGACCAGGAGAGCCGTGTTCCGTCAGTCCACGTAAAGCGAACTGACTGATTCCCCGAAAGCGATGCGGCGGATGGTTTCCGCCAGCAGCTCGGCAACGCTGAGCTGGCGGATCTTGCCGCAGGCTTTCGCCGCCTCCGACAGCGGGATGGTGTCGGTCACCACCAACTCGTCGAGATCGGCCTTTGAAACATTCTCGATCGCGGCACCCGAAAGCACTGGATGCGTGCAGTATGCGACCACCTTGAGCGCACCCTGCGCCTTCAGCGCCGTCGCCGCCGCGCACAAGGTGCCGGCGGTGTCGACGATGTCATCGACCAGCACGCAGACCTTGCCGGAAACGTCGCCGATGATGTTCATCACGGTGCTGACGTTGGCCTTCGGACGACGCTTGTCGATGATGGCCAGGTCGGCGTCGTCCAGGCGCTTGGCGATTGCCCGGGCCCGGACCACGCCACCCACGTCGGGCGATACCACGATTACGTTCTGGGTGCCGTAGTGCCGCCAGATATCGGCCAGCAACAGCGGCGAGGAGTATACGTTGTCGACCGGGATGTCGAAGAAACCCTGGATCTGCTCGGCATGCAGGTCCACGGTCAGCACCCGGTCGGTGTGCACGGTCGAAAACATCTGCGCGGCGACCTTGGCGGTGATCGGGACGCGTGCCGAACGCGGCCGACGGTCTTGCCGGGCATAACCAAAGTACGGCACCACTGCGGTGACGCTGGCCACCGAGGCGCGCTTGAGCGCGTCGATCAGCACCAGCAACTCAATCAGGTTCTCGGCGCTCGGCGCACACGTGGACTGCAACACGAACACGTCCAGGCCACGGACGTTCTCTTCGATCTCAACCTGGACTTCGCCGTCGGAAAAACGCCCGACCAACGCACGCCCCGGACGCACACCCAACTGCTTGCACACGGCGTGACCCAGCGGGAGGTTGGCGTTCCCGGTGAACACCAGCAAGTTGCGTTCGTCCTGAATTGTCATCTCGCCTCGCTGGTTGTCTCACTGATTGGCAGGGGCGGCAGGATTCGAACCTGCGAATGCCAGGATCAAAACCTGGTGCCTTGGGCCTCTTGGCGACGCCCCTGCAGGCGGAACGCATCCAGCGCAGCATGCAACGGTGATCGATTTGCCCCTGCGGCAATCCATGCCCGCTGCAGCCCTGGCGACCGCACATCGGGCTTCAGCAGGCCTTGTTGCAGCACTGCCAACGCCGCCTGCGCCGAAGCGAGATCACCGAATTCAACAAAACAACCACTCCCCGACCCGGTCAACTGCGGTCGGCCAACCGCTGCCAACGCGACGAACGCAGCTTCAACGGCTGGTTCGCGGCGACGCAGCACCGGCTCAAACGCATTGCCAAGCGGGAAATGTCGCCCCGCGGCATCCGAAACGAAGTCGACTATTGTCGCGGGCGCCGCATCCCGCGTCAATTCAGGGGCTTGGAATAGTCCCGCGGTCGCGGCATGGACACCAGGGTCCACCAGCAGGTACCACGCCGGCGGCAGCGCAATCGGGGTCAGGAGTTCGCCGATGCCTTCGGCCCAGGCATTGTCGCCGCGCACGAATACCGGCACGTCGGCCCCCAAGTGCAGGCCCAGCGCGGCGAGGCGTTCGAGCCCAAGGTGGGTCCCCCACAGCAGGTCCAACGCCAGCAGGACGGTGGCGGCATCGGAGGAACCTCCGCCAAAACCGGCCCCGGCTGGAATGCGTTTTTCGATGAATATGTCTGCACCTTGCGCGCAGTTGGCGTCTTTTGCCAGCAATATTGCGGCGCGGACCGCCAGATCAGCAGCGCGGTCGAGGCCTGCCGGCAGGTCTCCGTGACGCAGGATCTGGCCGTCTTGCCGAGGCCGCAGGCGGATTTCGTCGCCCCACTCAAGCAGCCGGAACACCGTCTGCAGCAGGTGGTAGCCGTCTGCCCGCCGACCCGGGATCCTCAGGAACAGGTTGAGCTTGGCCGGTGCTGGCCAGCTTGACCAGCGGGGTTCGTCACTCACGGCGCGGCGTCGCCGTCGGTCCACGCATCGACCACCAGCCGCACCCGGGCGTTGTCACGGGTGGCATTGATCCGCATCGGCAAATCCACCCCAACATTGGATTGCAGCCGCCAGTCGCTGAAATCCAGGGTCCAGCCATCCTGCTGCAGGCGCGCCAGGCGACCGTCGACCCCGAATTCCAGCTGCGCGGCGCCGGCAGACGGCGCGCGCGCGCCGCGAACCCACGATGCCAGCGCCGCGATCGGGACTTCCCACCCGGTGGCCTCCCGCAGCAATGCATCGGGATCGCTTCCCTGGCGAGGGCCGCCATCGAGGCCATCGATTCGCGCCTGGCCGCGATCGCCCGTCAAACGCCAGCCCTGGCGGGTAATCGGGGCGCTGAGAGCCACCTCGAACGCGCTGCCGCGTTGCCGCCACTCGATCCGGCCGCTGCCGCCACGCCCCTGGTTGGTCAGCGCAACCCGACCTTCCAGTTGCCAGTCCGGGTGCGCCGCCAGCGTTGCCTCACGTGCTTGCTGGTTCACCAGGGCTGCCGCCCGCTCGGCCGGCGGCAATGGCGTGCGCACCGCGGTGCCAGCGCAACCAGCCAGCAGCAGCGCAGCCGCAGCTGCGACCAGCGCCCAGGGCGCATGCCGTGGCAAGTTCATGCGCCGGTCCTGGCGAGCGCGCGCTTGAGTGCGCGATTGTCCGGGTCGAGTTTGCGCGACTGTTCGAAGTAACGTCGCGCCTCCTCCTTGTCACCGGTCATCCACAACACTTCGCCCAGGTGCGCACCAATCTCGGGATCCTTCTGCAACGCAAATGCCCGCCGCAACTGCACCAGCGCTTCGTGGTTGCGGCCCAGGCGATACAGCACCCAGCCGTAGCTGTCGATGATCGCCGGATTGTCGGGATCCGCTACGCGCGCGCGGTCAATCAATTGCAAGGCTTCGGTAAAACGCCCGGTGCGATCGGCCAGGGTGTAACCAAGCGCATTGAGGGTGGCGACGTTCTCGGGATCGGCGACCAGGATGCGGCGGAAGTCGGCTTCTGCGCGGGCAATATCGTCGCGACGCTCCCACGCCAGGCCGCGCGCATACAGCAACGCGCCATCGTCGGGGAATGCGGCCAGCCCGCGGGCGAATGCATCGATTTCACCGGCATCGTCCGCGCCCTTCTGCCGCAATTCCGCCTCCAGCAGGTAGGCATCACGGCGCACGTCGTCGTCGGCCAGGGCATCGGCCTGCAACTGGTGCAACCCGGTGAATGCTTCGGTGTCGCGATCCAGGCCATGCAGTACCGTCGCCGCATGCAACGCCGCCTGCCAGCGTTCTTCGCCGGCGGGCACGCTGCGATACCACTGCAGCGCATCTGCATTGCGTCCAAGGAACTCGGCCACTTGGCCCAGCAGCAGGCGCCGTCCCGGGTTCGGCCTGGTCGAGTCGCGTTGCAGCGTCTGGTAAAGCGCGCCGAGTGCCACCCGGTCTTCAGCGCGTGCCAGCAGTGCCGCGCGTTGCCGGTAGCTGCGATCGTCTTGCGGACCGCGCGCAAGCACCGCTGCGGCAGCGGTTGGATCGCCAAGGGCGTCGTATTCGGATGCCACCAACAGGCGCAGGTCGGCATCAGCACCCGTGCGATCTTCCAGAGCCTTGAGGATCGCCCTCGCCTGCTCGGGTTTGCTGCTTTCGCGCAACTGGCTTGCGTGCAACAGCGCGACCCTGGGTTGATCGGGGAAGCGGGCAATGACGGCATCGACGATGCGCGACGCCAGCGCCGGCTGGTCCAGTCGCTGGGCCAGTCCACCGAACGCCAACCATGCCTGCAATTGCCTGGGCAGCATGTCCTTGGCGACGATTTCATCAAGCAATTTCGCAACCAGTTGTGGGTGCTTGCCATTGCCCAGCGCCATCAGGGCAAGGCGCCACCCGTCCGGGCCCGGCGTTCCCAACAAGGCGCGGAGATCGCGACGGGCGGCCGCTTCGTCACCACGGTGCAGGGCCAGCGTGAGTTCGGCAGCGCGTAACGGCACCGATCCAGGTGCGCGCTCGCGCCAGAGCTTGACCGCGGCGCTGGCGCGCTCGTCATCGCCAGCCACCAGGGCGATGCGCACAGCGCGTTCAGCCAGGCCGGCATCCCCCTTGGCCGCGCGGGCGGCGTCCAGGTACCAGCGCGCGCCTTCATCGAGTTTCCCCGCTTGCACGGCAAATTCGCCGGCAATCGCCGCCTCCAGCAGGTCGGTCGGCGCGCGCTTGGGCAGGGTCGCTGCGGTGGCGGTGGCGGGCGCAGCGGATGTCGCCGACAGCGTGAGCGCCAGCAGGAAAGCGGAAAAACCAGGCAGTGCGGGCATCGATCGCGGCCGGGCCGTAAAATGGCGGCCCTGAAGCCTCCGAAGCTTAGCGCACGGACCTGAACAACCGTGTCCATGAACGGCCCAATCCACGCACCTGCCCAATGACCCTGCTCGCCATCGGCATCAACCACCAGACCGCGCCGGTCGAATTGCGCGAACGGGTGGCTTTTGCCGACCACACCCTGCCGGCAGCGCTGGTCGCGCTGCGCGACTTGGGGCCCGTGCGCGAGGTGGTGTTGCTGTCCACCTGCAATCGCACCGAGATCTATGCGATCAGCGACGACGACGGCCATGCACTCGATGCATGGTTGGCCAACCACCCCGGTGAAGATGGCCGCCGCGACCTCGGCGACTACCTGTACCGGCACGTTGATTCCGATGCGGTGCGGCACCTGTTCAGGGTCGCGACCGGTTTGGATTCACTGGTCCTGGGCGAGCCACAGATCCTTGGCCAGGTGAAGCAGGCCTGGGCCGCGGCACGCGGCGCGGGGACCCTTGGCGGCCAGTTGGACCGGTTGTTCCAGCAGGCTTTCGTGGCCGCCAAGCGGGCTCGAACCAATACCCGGATCGGTGCAAACCCGGTGTCGGTGGCGTCAACCGCCGTGCGCCTGGCGCAAGCCTCGTTCTCCAGGCTCGAGGATGCGGTCGTGCTGCTGGTCGGTGCCGGCGAGACCATCGAACTGGTCGCGCGCCACCTCTCGCAATCGCGGGTCAAGCGCCTGCTGGTCGCCAATCGCACCCTGGCGCATGCCCAGGACATCGCCAGCCGCCACGGTGGCGTCGCCTTGCCGCTGGAGGAGCTGCAACGCCACCTGGCCGAGGCCGACATCGTGTTTTCCGCGACCGCAAGCCGCGAGCCGGTGATCACCCGCGCCCAGGTGGAATCTGCGCTGGCGCAGCGTCGCCATCGGCCGATGCTGTTGCTTGACCTGGCCGTACCGCGCGACATCGAACCGACGATCGCGCAACTCAAGGATGCCTTCCTCTACACCATCGATGACCTCGAGCGCGCGGTCGAAGACAATCGCCGCAGCCGGCGCGAGGCCGCCGATGCCGCCGAGGTGATCGTCGACTTGCAAGTGGCGCGTTTCGTCGAGTTGCAGGCAACCGGCAGCCGGATAGAACCGGTGAAGCGCCTGCGTGCATATGCCGAAAACGCGCGCGAAGAAATCCTGGCCAAGGCCCGGCAGCAACTCGATGCCGGCCACGAACCGCAGATCGTGCTCGAATTCCTCGCCCATACGCTGACAAACCGCCTGTTGCATGCGCCCACGGTGGCATTGCGCCAAGCCGCGCTGGAAGGCGACCACGCACTTGCGCGCGCCAGCGAAAAACTGTTTCCCGATACGCCAAGGCGCGGGACTGCAACCACGGAAGACCAGGATTGATGCAGCCTAGCCTGCGCCGCAAGCTCGAGCTGCTCGCCGAGCGACGCGAGGAACTGGAGCGCTTGCTGGCCGACCCGGAGGTGATCAACGATTCCGAGCGCTTCCGCAACCTGTCACGCGAGTTTTCGCAACTGGAGCCGGTGGCGATCGCGCTCGCTGCCGAGGCCCGATCGCGCCGCGACCTTGCGGCCGCCGAGGCGATGCGCAGCGATCCGGAATTGTCGGCGTTGGCCGAAGAGGAAATCGAAGCCGCCAACGTACGCCTGGTCGAACTTGAAAACGAGTTGATGGCGCAACTGGTTCCTCACGATTCGCGCGACGACGGCAACCTGTACCTGGAAGTGCGCGCCGGTACTGGCGGCGACGAAGCCGCGATCTTTGCCGGCGACCTGTTCCGGATGTATGCGCGCTACGCCGAGCGCCAACGCTGGAAGGTCGAGGTCGAATCGGCCAACCCCGGCGAGCATGGCGGCTACAAGGAAATCGTTGCCAGGATCGAGGGTCGCGGTGCGTATTCGAAGTTGAAATTCGAGTCCGGCACCCATCGCGTGCAGCGGGTCCCGGAAACCGAATCCCAGGGCCGCATCCATACCTCGGCGGCGACGGTGGCGATTATTGCCGAAGACACCAGCGACCACACCATCGAAATCAACACCGCCGACCTCAAGGTCGACACCTTCCGCTCCTCGGGCGCTGGCGGCCAGCACGTCAACAAGACCGACTCGGCGATCCGGATCACCCACTTGCCCAGCGGCGTGGTGGTCGAGAACCAGACCGAGCGCAGCCAGCACGCCAACCGCGACAAGGCGATGAAGCGGTTGAAGGCGATGCTGGTGGAAGCCGAACTCGAAAAGCGCACGGCAGCCGAGGCCGCGGACCGCAAGCTGCAGGTCGGCAGCGGCGACCGCAGCCAGCGCATCCGCACCTACAACTTTCCACAAGGCCGGATCACCGACCACCGGGTCGAAGGCCTGACCCTGTACGACCTGGCCAACGTGATGGAAGGTGGGCTCGACGCCCTGGTCGAGCGCCTCGCACGCGAGCAACAGGCCGACGACCTGGCGCGCCTTGGCAGGGACTAAGCGCCGTCGTCCACGCCGACCGGATTCGAAGCGCGCGCGAAGCGCTCCAAGCTGGCTACCTTGCGTCCACGCCTGCACGATCGATTAGCGGGCCGGGCTTGGCGATCGCAGCCAGTTCGGGGCCGGCAAGGCGCAAGTTCGCGCGTAAGTAGGCACGCAATCCGGCTCCGGGAGCATCGGGCGCGGCACCGCCGAGATGGGCGTGCAGCATCTCGACCATCAGGTAGGCATAAGCTTCCCGCGGCAGCGGCGCCACCGGCGAATGGCCCCCGCCCGGCTCCACGTACAGGCTGACGGGCTTGCCGAGGTGCTGCAGCCGCGCGGCGTAATCGATGACGCCGCGCGCCGCGACCGTGCGGTCGGCACCGCCTGCCATCAACAACAGCGGACGCCGCATCCGGGCCACGTTCGCCACCGGCGACTGCGAGTGCAACTGCAAATAGGTCGCGGGATCCGACGGATCCATCTGCAACACGCGCAGCGTCGCCGCCAAAGAACGGTCCGGCAACCCGCCCTGGTCGCCGGAAGCCAGCAGCCATTTCATGCCCCAGCCGAGGTCCGGCGGCGGCGAGCCGGCCACGCCGACCTTGAACAGGTCCGGCTGGAACGTCACCCCCAGCAGCGCCGAGTAGCCGCCGAACGAGTGCCCGACAATCCCGACGCGGTGCGGATCGCCAATGCCCTGCGCCAGCAGGTAGCGCACGCCGTCGACGATGTCGCGTTGCACCCGGCCGTTGCCGTAGTCGCCATGCGCGGCAAAAGTGTAGTCGCGGCCAAAGCCGGTCGACCCGCGAAAGTTGGCCTGGAAGACGGCGTAACCACGGTTTGCGAGTAGCTGTGCGATCGCGTCGTAGCCTGGCCTGAAGTGATTGATCGGCCCACCATGCACCTGGGAAACCAACGGTGCGCGCGCGGGGTCGACACCGGGCGGCAGCAGCAGGAAACCGTGCACGCGCATGCCGTCGGACGCGGTGTAGTTGAACGGTATCTTGCGCGCCAGGGCGGCTTCCGGCAGCGGGCGGCGGGCCAGCTGGCCGCCCTCCAGGATGGTGCGCAATTGGCCTGTCTCCGGATCATAGAGGTGCCAACGCGCGTCGCGCAGGGTGCTGGCGCGCTCGGACACGAGCCATGGGGCGTGCGGTCCATCAGCAATGTCGATGGCGACATCGCGGGCGACAAAGCGCGCCCGTAACGCGGCGACCGCGGCCTGCGCGGGTCCCAGGCCGTAGCTCGCGGCGACGTTGCTGCGATAGCTTGCGACCAGCGGCTCCGATCCCGAAGCATTCATCACAACCTCGTCGAGATCGGCCTCGCCCAGCGGGTCGGCGTGCAGCGTGCGCAGCTTGCCGTCGAGGTCGAGCCGCAGCACGCGCCGTAGGTCGCCGCCGGTGTTGCCGGACAGCAACAAGGCACCATCGGGGGCGACGCCCAGCAACGCACCGCTCTCCATGGGTTGCATGCGTCGCAATTGGTGCAGGCGACCGCCTGCTTCCACGGCATCGATGGCGTCGTGGTCACCCATGAAACGGGAGAGCGCAGCCAGGCGCCCGCGCGCGTCGATGGCGACGTCGTGGACCCAATGCGAATCGTCCCACAGCAACGTGCGTTGCCCGCGCGCATCCATGCGCACGATGTGCCAGCGCTCCCCGGTGCCGCTGCGGAGGCGCTCGCGCAGGATCACCGCCGCCGGCTGCGACCGGTCCACCCGCACTACCCGACGCTCATCCAGACCTCGCAGTGGCACGCGGATACCGGAGCCGGTCGCGATTTCAAGGGTCGACAAGGAACGCGGCGCGCGCACGAACAGCCAGCGTCCGTCTCGCGACCATTGCAACTGGTCTGCCTGGGTGCGCGACGCAAGCATCCGCGCCGCGCCGCCGGCAGTCGCCAGCAACCAGAGGCTGCGTGACTCGCCCTCGTCCCGCAGGTAGGCGACGTGGCGGCCATCCGGCGACAGTTGCACGACGGGTAGCGACGCCGGTGTCAGGATCGCTTCCCGGGCCTGGCGCCGCGCCGGCGCCCGAGCGCGTTCGACCGCGACCGCGGCGCGCAACGCCGCGGCATCATCGGCGCCGGAAGCACGCACCATCGCCGGAGCGCTGACCAGCAATGTCGCGACGACGATCCAGGCAAGCAACCTTGCGATCAGCCTCATTGCGCGCCCACCGCCCGCCGCGGCGCGGCACGCTCCACCGCGGGGTACATCAGCCACAGGCTCACCAGCGCCGGCAGCCCGACGACACCGCAGGCCAACACCCAGGTCCATCGCGCCAGCGGAGTAAGCACGCGCTGCCGCGTAAGCGCGATCGCGCCGATCAACGCCAGCGCGCACAGTACCAACGCCAGCAGCACGATCTGGCGCGGCGGCGGCGGGATGTCGCCTGCGGCCAGCGGGTTCGGCGTGGCGAACGCGTCCTGCAGCGACAGGCACAACTTGCGCAGTACCGGCGACAACCACCAGTTGCGCATCGTGTATGCGAGCGGCAGGTCGAAGGACAGCATGCGCCGTGCGACTTCGCGGACGTGGCCCTGTCCGTCGATGCGCATCACCTGCTGGTAGGGCACGGCTTCGCCAGACCACGCTCCGTTGGTGTAAGTGAATGACACCAGGTAGCCGTCCAGCAACTCGATCAGTTCGGCACTGCCGAGTTTTCCGACCGGGGCGGGCAGCGGCATTCGCAGCACCGGTTTCAGCACATCGAGGGTGTTGGCCGCCTCGCGGCCTGGATAGATGTACAGCGCATGGTCGCTGAGCACGACGACATTCTCGCCGGCATCCTGCGGGGTGCGCGCGAAGACTTCACCTGCAGGCAGGCGGATGCGCGGGAACACACGCCGCTGCTCCTCGTCGTACTGGTATGCGACGCTCCGCGTGGCCAGGTATCCGCCTCCGATCGGCATCGCCGGGCCGGGGAACGGCGCGTTGCCCTCGCCCACGCCCAGCTCGCCGCGTGGCTGGCCGTCAAGCGTGCCGCGCCCGACGAAACGCATCCGGTCGTGGCTGAAGACCCAGGTAACAGGCCTCGCCGATTCGTCGAACTCCAGCGGCTGCATCGTGCCGGTCAGCTGGCCGCGTTGCGGCAGGTCGCGCATCGGATAGAGCACGAACACGTCGGACAGCGCGACCTGCTCGCGCCACAGTGGCGCGTCGGCAGCGCGGCTGGATGCGAGCCCCGCGAGCAAGCGCTCCTTCGGCTCCATGCGGCCGGCCTGGATGTAGCCGTTGGCCTCGGGCTGCGCGCCATTGAGCGGGTGTTGTCCGATCGCGGTCAGGCCAATCTCGAAGCCGAAGCCGAGCATCCAGATCAGGAAATACGCGCCCACCTGCACCGGCAGCGCAGTCGCCGCCACTGCAAGCGGATGGCGTGGTGCTTCGTCCAGCTGCGGCTTGAAGGCGATGCCGACGAGCACGGCGAGCGCCAGCAACACGAGCGCCTGCACCAGGAGCGCGGCGAGGCCCGCCGCCTGCGCGAACAGGAACACCGTCGGCAGCATCGCTGCGGCGACCGAATAGCGCCGGTTGGCGAGCATCGCGTAAGCACCGGCGAGGTAGCCACAGGAGCCGATCAGCAGGGCCGCGAATGGCAGCAGCCAGTGACGCACGTCGACGACGCGCGCGGTCAACGCTTCCTGGTAGCCGGCGACTGCCAGAATCGGCAACGCAATCGACAGCGCCATCACCACGCCGCCCGCGCCGCACAGCGCTGCGGCGATCTGCAGCCGGTGCAGCGGGCGATGCAGCAGGTTGAGCCAGTGGTTGGCACGCCGGTAAGTGCCCATCTGGTACAAGCCCAGCAGCGCGCCCGCCGCGACGTAGATCATTGCGAACACCTGGTACACCAGCTTCGGTTGCTGCGCGAGGTCGACGAGTCGGGCCATGAAGCCCAAGGACATGAGGTGGATCAACGCCGCGACGACCGCCCAGAGGCGGAAACGCAGCATCTCCGCCTTGAACAGGTCCTTCATTGCACGCCCTCCCGCGCCGGTGCCGCGTGGTTCTTCGCCAGGAAACCATTGACCGCGCGGTCCAGGCTCACCGGCATGTTCTGCATCGACCTCGCGCCGACGGCGCGCAGGAAATCGCCGAACCCGTCGCCCTGGTCAAGCACTACGTAGTGCTGCAGTCCATCAATACGCTGCTGCTCGAGCAGGCCGGGCACGGTCCGGGGGTCTGGACCCTTGAACGGGATGTCGGCGATCCAGTGGCTGACCCGCGCGCGGAAGTCGTCGGGCGCGGACATGTTCACCAGCCGCCCCTGCTCCAGGATCACCAGGTTGTCGGCGACGCGCTCGACTTCCTCCATCTGGTGCGAGCAATAGATCACCGTGCAGTGCTCGACGGCATTGCTGTAAAGCAATGACTCGAGGAACGCGCGCTTGGCGACGACATCCAGTCCCAGCGTCGGTTCATCCAGCACCAGCAACTCGGGCGACTGCGCCAGCGCGAGAGCAAGATTGAAGCCCGCGCGCTCGCCGCGCGACAGTTGCCCGACTTTCTGCTTGGGCAGCACGTGGTAGTGGCCGATGACTTCGTCGAAGGCCTCCTGGCGCCAGCGTGAATACTGGTGACGTTGCATCGCGACCACCGCCCCGACCGTCATCCAGCCGGGTAGCGTGTGCTCTTCATTGACGAATCCAATCTTGCCGCGATCAGCTGGGGTAAGCCGGCGGCTATCGCGCCCCAGGATGCGTGCTTCACCCGATGTCTGCGGCAGGAACCCAAGCAGGATCCGGAACAGCGTGGACTTGCCAGCGCCATTGGCGCCGACCACGGCATGGATGCGGCCGCGCGGGATGCGCAGGTCGAGGTGGTCCAGGGCCAGCTTGCGGCCGTAGCGCTTGGTCAGTGCAACGGCTTCGATCACGTATTCGGTTTCGTGGCTGGCCACGGCGGCGCTCGCGTTCATGGGTGGGGAGTCCTGGGTGTGTCGGGTCAGGCGGACTTGCGCGGGGCAAGCGCGAGGAATTCATGTTCCAGGCGAGCGAGCACATTGCTCGGCGCGAAGTCGAGTGCGATCACGTCGTGCAGGAAGCGATGGACGGCTTCGTCGAGACGCCGCTCGCGCTCGCCCTCGCTCAGCCGCTGGCGCTGCGTCGCAACGTACAACCCGAGTCCCTGGCGGGCTTCAAGCCAGCCCTCGGTGGCCAGTTCGGCATAGGCCTTGGCGACGGTATTGGGATTGACCGTCAGCTGCTGGGCCAGGCCACGGACACTGGGGAGCTGGTCTCCTGGATCGAGTTCACCGGTGGCGATCTTCATCCGCACTGCGTCGACGATCTGCTTGCCGATCGGGCGTGGATCGCCGGTGGCGATCTGGATCATCAATGCGCGGGTGCGGGCCATGGCAGTGTCCTATCTGTACTGTGTGAACTAGTACAGTAGAAACAACCGCGGTTGTCAATACCCCGCGCCCTGCAGGCTTCGGCTACGAGGCGGCAGCGATGATCGCGTCGATTTCAGCCGCCGTGACCGGACCCAGGAACTGCTTGGCGACCTTGCCGTCGGGCCGGATGAGGTAGGTCATCGGCAGGCCACGTGGCGTCGCGAAGTCGGCCGGCGGATCGTAGACATCGACGATCGCAATCGGATACACCACCGGATGCTTGGCCAGGAAGGACTTCAGCTCCGCCGGCTCGATTTCCTCATAAGCCAGGCCGATGACGTCGACCTCGTCGCGCATGGCATCGAGCGCGGACAGGTCCGGCATCTCCTTCAGGCACGGGCCACACCAGGTCGCCCAGAAATTCACAACCACCCATTTGCCGCGGTGCGCCGCCAGGTCCCAGGCCTTGCCGTCGATGGTGGTGACCTGCAATCCGGGCACTTCAACCTTGCCAGCGGTGGCAGCTTTCGCGGGCACGTCGGCCGGGGTCGCCACCGCCTCGTGCACCACTGGAGGCACTGGTGCCTGCGGCGTGCGTTCACATCCGGCCAATGCCGGCAGCAAAAATAACGGCACGATCAGCAGGCGCTTCATCCGGGTTCCTTCGGCAAGTCTTCATAAACATTGGAGACCCGACGCCTGAGCAGCTCGCGCAAGGGCAGGCGCAATTCGTCGAGTTCGGCGACCACGAGCTCCCCAAGTGCATCGTCACGGCACGGCAGGTGGGCTTCATTGATCGGGATGCGCAATTGGCAGGCTTCGTACAGCTCACCCATGCTCAGTTCGTCGAGGTCGCGCGACAACAGCCACTCACCGGACTCCGCGCGCGTGACCAGGCCGATGGCGAGCAACTGGCCAAGCATCTCCTGTACCAACGCGTCGGTTAACGACGGCTCGAGCTCCTGGATGGTTTCGGTGTGCAATCCACGGCCCTCACGACGCGCTTCGGCGAAGCGCCCGAGCAAGCGCAGCAACCCATAGACTTCGAAACCCTCCGGCAAGCGCATCGCGGCGGGCTGGTAACGAAATGCCGACATCGAGGCCGCGAACGAAGCGCCCAGCAGGATCGCCACCCAACCCAGGTAAATCCACAACAGGAACACCGGCACGAACGCCAACGGCCCATAGATTTTCTGGTAAGTGCCGAAGTTGCCGAGGTACTGGCCGATGACCCACTTCACCAGTTCAAACAGCAACACCGAAAACAGTGCGCCAGCCAGCGCATGACGCCATTTCACCGTGCGATGCGGCACCACCCGGAAGATCGCGGCAAACGCGAACATCTCGATCGCCATCGGCGCCAATCGCAGCATCGACGTCTCGACCATGTGCCCAAAGCCGGTCTTGAACACCGCCAGGGCAAAGAATTGGGTCGACAAGGCCAGGCTCGCGGTTGCAACCAGCGCGCCCAGGGTCAGCACCGTCCAATACACCAGGAAGCGGCTGAACTTGGGGCGCGCCACCGGCACCCGCCAGATCCGGTTGAAGGTCGCCTCGACGCTGGTCAGGGTGATCAGCAGCGACATCACCAGCGCGATCACGCCGGCAGTGGTGAGTTGCCCGGTGTTTTGGGTGAACCCACGCAGGTAGTCCTCGACCTTGCGCGCGGCGCTGGGGACGAAATTAGTGAACACGTAATCGGTGAGTTGATGGCTCCATTGGTCAAAGACCGGGAACGCGGACAGCACCCCGAACACCACCATCGACAACGGCACCAGCGCAAACACGCTGGTATAGGACAATGCGCCGGCCGCCTCGAACAGCCGGTCGCCGAGGAACCGCCGCCACACAAAACGCAGGAACGCCCCGATCCGTGCGCGATCGCGCAGGCGGTCGCTCAACAGGTTCAGCGATTCCAAGGGTTCCATCGGCCAAGCCTAACCGATGCCATGCCGCAAGCGCGGTCGCATCGCCTATCCTGCACGTCCTGCCCAACCTGTCACGGGACCTCCCGCCGCATGCCTGACATCCT
>JBDSOZ010000029.1:0-2795 GCA_039914555.1 Luteimonas sp. | reverse complement strand
TGTTCGGCGAGCCAGCGGCCCGCAGCCTCGGCCTCGGCCAGTCCCTCGGGTGACAGCGGCCGGTCAAGGTCGGCCTGGCCGGCATCGGGCGGCTCGGCATGGGCGTGGCGGAGCAGGATGAGTTCGCGCATGGGATTTACTTTCCTGGTTTAAAGCCGCCTGGTTTAAAGCCGGCCGGTTACTTGCGGGTCCAGCGCAACAGCGGTTGCCAGTCCTCCTGATGCTCCCGGATCTGCGCGGAGTTGTAGTCGAACAGACTCTTGCCAAGTCCGACCAGCATTGAATAGGCCTGGCTGTCGCGCAGCTGCGCCACCATCGGGTAGGGCCACTGCTTCCACAGCTCCAGCGCCTGCTGCGAAGCGTTGGTCCACGGCCGCAACTTGTTGCCGACCAGCCCGATTGGCAGTTCGCCGCGGCGCACCCGAGCCAATTTTGCGAGGGTGTCGAGGAACGGCACGGTGGCTTCGATGTCGAGCGCCGACGGCAGTACCGGCACCACCACGACATCGGCGCGCTCAAGGAACGGCATCAAATCATGGGCCATGGCCCCGGCGGCGGCATCGATCACCACTACCTGGGTGTTATCGGGGAGCTCACGCTGCCAGCCACGCTCGGCCTTGCTGCCATCGATCGGCAGGACCGCGCTGTCCAGGAATGCCCGGCGCTCGGCCCAACGGGTCGAAGATCGTTGCGGGTCGGCATCAACCAGCACCGTGTGCTTGCCAGAAAGTGCGGCCTGGGCCGCGAGGTGGGTGGCGATGGTGGTCTTTCCAACCCCGCCCTTGGAACTGGCCACCAGGATCGTTTTCATCCCCGACTCCGCCATGGATACCAGTCCGAAGCCTAACACTGTCGCGGCGCCCAGCCGCGACCTGACACGTAGTCAAATGCCTGCGTTGAATAAGGCTGGAAGCTCCCTGCGTCCGCCGACCAGGCCAGGGTCTCCAGTTGGAGCGTGGTGGCTCCGATCCGGAGCACGTTGAACGCGTTTGGCTCACCGCGGCCGCGGGTGGAAGTGGCAGTCCCGGCCTGGATCACCAGGGCGGCGAAGCCGTCGATCGGATAATTCCTGGCGGTGCTGCCTGCACGGGTGTGATGCAGGTGCCCGGACAGGAAAAAATCAACCCCGCAGCCTGCGAACGCCTGCATCGCCATCTGCGCCCGGCCCACCCGATCGCTGCTGTCACCGTCCTCGGCCAGGTCAAACGGATGGTGGCTGACCACGATCCGGGTGATGGCTTCTGGCATGCCACGAAATCGACTCGCGACCTCGTCGACCTGCGCCTGGTTGATGCGCCCGCCCTTGAAGGTCAACGAACGCGCGGTATTGATCGCAATCGCGGCGATCTCTTCGTCCTGGTAATAGGGAAACTCCCGCTCCTCGACATAGCGGCGGAAACGCGACAGCGGAGCCACGAATCGACGGACAACGTCGTACAACGGGATGTCGTGGTTACCGGGTACCACCAGGCGCGGCCCCGGCAAGGTCTCCAGCCACGCCGCAGCGGCGCGGAATTGCTTGCGCCGGGCTCGCTGGGTGAGGTCGCCGGAGACCACGACCAGGTCGGGATGGGCCGCTTCCACCGCGGTGCGCAGCGGCGCCAGCAAGGCGGCGTCGACACGCCCAAAATGCAAGTCCGACAGGTGCACCAGGGTTCGCATCAGCCGGTCCGTTCCTCATTGGCCGGGGCATAAACGCGCAGTGCCCGCGGCAGGACGGCAAACCGTACCGGCGCCTCCATCGGATCGACCTCGCCATCGCGCGCGACCTGCAGCTGCGATCCGCGCGCGTGCACCACCAGCGATTGCACCGCAAACGCATCCAGGTCGCTATCGCCCGCCGTGCCGCGCAGGAAGGTGCGCACGGCCAACCACAACAGTCCGCTGCTCGTGCGCGGATGCAATATGTACAACGACAGCAGGCCGTCATCCAGGCGCGCGCGGCAACCCGCTTTGGTGCCCTGGACCTCGTAGTCGTTGTTGCCAACAAACAGGAAAGGCGTCCGTCGCCGCAGTTCCCGACCTTCGACCTCGATCACCGCTTCGAAGGCGTCTGGATCGCGTAATGCCGCCAGGGTTGCGCGCAACAGGGCACTCCACTTGCCGCGCCCAAGCCGCCGCTGCTGCCGCTCGCGGTCGACCACGATGGTTGCGTACAGACCGATGCTTGCATTGTTGAGGAACACGCGATCGTTGGCGGTGGCGACGTCGACCCTTCTTTCTGCGCCCGCGGCGATCACCTGCACGGCCGCTTCGAGGTCGTCGGGAATACCAAGGTCACGGGCGAAGTGATTGAGCGTGCCCAAAGGCAGCACTCCGAGCGGCAAGTCTTGCCGGAGCGCCCGCGCCGCGACGGCATTGACCGTGCCATCTCCACCTGCAGCGACCAGGCCGGACGGGTTCGACCCAAGCGCCCGGTCGAGCAGGGCCTCCATGTCTTCGCCTGGGCTGAGTGCGTGTACCTCGATCCCAAGGCCTGCCTGCGCAAAGGCGGCACGCAATGCATCGGGACCACGCGCCGGCGTGGTGCGCCCGCGTCCCGATCCTGCATTGACGATGAGCGCGAGCGGTCTGGCCACTGTTCAATCCTGGCGGTTGGCGCGTGTAGGCTTCGTAGAAGCCTGCCTTGGGTTCAGGCATAACGCTTGGCGACGTGGAGCCGCAGGCGTTCGCTGGCGGTGGCCAGGTCGGCGGCAAGCGGGGCCACCGCAGACCAGTTGCGATCGGCTGCCATGGCTTCGAGCTGGTCGGCGCATTGCGCCATCTCGATCGCGCCGACGATGCGTGCGGCACCC
>JBDSOZ010000202.1:0-3823 GCA_039914555.1 Luteimonas sp. | reverse complement strand
CCCGCGCCAACCTCGCCATCGGCATCGGCGCCAAGCACGTCATCTACAACCTCGCCGAAGCCCTGCTGGACGAAGGCGACACCATTGCCTTCACCGTGCCGTACTGGACCAGCTACCTCGACATCGCAGAAATCGTCAACGCCAGGGTCGAGCTGTTGCCGTGCCCGGCGTCGCAAGACTACAAGCTCACGCCTGCGCAGCTGGACGCCGCGTTGGCAAAAAAGCCCAAGGTGTTCCTGTTCAACAACCCCAACAACCCGACCGGAATGGTTTACACCAAGCCCGAGATTTCCGCGCTGGCCGACGTGATCGCCAAGTATCCGGACACCTGGGTGATCACCGATGACATCTACAACCGGATGGTGTTCGACGGCGTCGGGTACCACAATTTCGTGCATGCACGCCCCGAGTTGCGCGACCGCGTGATCTTCATTGATTCGCTGTCCAAGACCTATGGCATGCCCGGCTGGCGGGTCGGCTTCATGGCTGGCCCGGAAAGCGTCGCCAAGGCTGTGGTGACGATGAACTCGAACCACATCACCAGCCTGCCCGAAGTGATCACCGCCGCGGCCATTGCCGCGCTGTCGGGACCGCAGGACATTCCGACCGCCAAGTGCAATGAGTTCCAGGCCAAGCGCGACCAGGTGATGGCGGTGTTCGACGCCATCCCGGGCGTCGTCTGTCCGCGCCCGCAAGGGGCGTTTTACGTATTCCCCGACATCAGTGCGTACTTCGGCAAGGTCCATGGTTCCACTGGCCTGGAGGTCGGCAACGACGTCGACTTCTGCAACGCGCTGCTGGAATCCAAGGGCGTCGCCTGCGTGCCAGGCTCGGCCTTTGGCGAGCCGCGCGCGTTGCGCATCAGCTATACCTGCCCCACGCCGCAGCTGGCGCCGGGCCTGGAACGGATTCGCGAATTTTTCGCCGAACTTGCCTGACGGAGTGGCCCCTGCAATGAAATCCCCCATCCGAGTTGCCGTCACCGGCGCTGCCGGCCAGATCGGCTATGCGCTGCTGTTCCGGATCGCCTCCGGCGAAATGCTGGGCAAGGACCAGCCGGTCATCCTGCAGATGCTCGAACTGCCGATGGAAAAAGCCCAGGCCGCGCTCAAGGGCGTGATGATGGAACTCGAGGATTGCGCATTCCCGTTGCTGGCCGGGATGGTCGGCACCAGCGACCCGATGGTCGCGTTCAAGGATGCGGACTATGCCTTGCTGGTTGGCGCGATGCCGCGCGGCCCGGGCATGGAGCGCAAGGACCTGCTGTTGAAAAACGCCGAGATCTTCACCGTGCAGGGCAAAGCGCTGGACGCAGTGGCATCGCGCAACGTCAAGGTGCTGGTGGTGGGCAATCCGGCCAATACAAACGCCTACATCGCAATGAAGTCGGCGCCCTCGCTGCCGGCGAAGAATTTCACCGCGATGTTGCGCCTGGACCACAACCGCGCGTTGTCGCAACTGGCGAACAAGGCCGGCAAGCCCGTCGGTGATTTGCGCAAGCTGGTGGTGTGGGGCAACCACAGCTCGACCATGTATCCGGATTATCGTTTTGCCACTGTCGACGGCGCTGCCCTCAAGGACGCGATCAACGACCCTGACTGGAACACCAACACCTTCATTCCCACCGTCGCCAAGCGGGGTGCCGCGATCATCGAGGCGCGTGGCCTGTCTTCGGCGGCATCTGCGGCCAATGCCGCGATCTGCCACGTGCGTGACTGGGCATTGGGGACGGCTGGCGAGTGGGTGACCATGGGGGTGCCGTCCGATGGCAGCTATGGCATCCCCGAAGGCATCATCTACGGCGTGCCGGTGACCACCGCCAACGGCGAGTACACCCGGGTCGAGGGACTGCCGATCGACGACTTCAGCCGCGCGGCAATGGACAAGACTTTGGCGGAGCTCGAGGAAGAGCGCGCCGGCGTTGCCCACCTGCTCTGACATGGTGCGGCCCTGACATGACTCCCATCGAATCCGCTGGCACAGCTTTTCGCGCTGCGGTCGCGACGGAATCGCCGTTGCAGGTGATGGGCGCGATCACCGCCTACGCCGGCATGATGGCCAAGCGGGTCGGCTACAAGGCGCTGTACCTGTCAGGGGGTGGTGTTGCCGCCAACTCGCTGGGGATGCCGGACCTGGGCATCTCGACGATGGAAGACGTGCTCACCGACGCGCGCCGGATCGTGGATGCGACCGGGATGCCGTTGCTGGTCGACATCGACACCGGATGGGGTGGGGCGTTCAATATCGCCCGCAGCATCCGCAACTTCGAGCGCGTTGGCGTCGCCGCGGTGCACATGGAAGACCAGGTCGGGCAGAAGCGCTGCGGTCATCGCCCGGGCAAGGAAGTGGTGCCGGTCGGTGAAATGGTCGATCGGATCAAGGCCGCCGTCGACGCGCGCAGCGACCATGGCTTCGTGATCATGGCGCGCACCGATGCCGCTGCGTCGGAAGGCGTCGACAGCGCGATCCAACGTGCGGTGGCCTACGTCGAAGCCGGCGCCGACATGGTCTTCCCGGAGGCCATGAAGACCCTGGACGACTACCGCCGCTTCAAGGCGGCAGTCAAGGTGCCGATCCTGGCCAACCTCACCGAGTTCGGCGCGACCCCGTTCTTCACTACCGACGAACTCCGCGAAGCCGACGTCGACATCGCCCTGTATTGCTGCGGCGCCTATCGCGCCATGAACAAGGCCGCGTTGGGGTTCTACCAGGCCGTGCGCCGGGAAGGCACCCAAAAGAACATCGTCGACACCCTGCAAACCCGCGCCGAGCTGTACGACTTCCTGGGCTACCACGCCTACGAGGACAAGCTCGACGAACTCTTCGAAAAAAAGTGAGTACCCGACGATGAGCGAGCAAGGCCTGCCCAAGGTCAAGAAATCCGTGGCGCTGAGTGGCACGTCGGCGGGCAACACCGCGCTGTGCACGGTTGGCCGCAGCGGCAACGACCTGCATTATCGCGGCTACGACATCCACGACCTGGCGACCAAATCGAGCTTCGAGGAAGTTGCCTACCTGCTGGTGCATGGCACCCTGCCGACGGTGTCCCAGCTGAAGGCTTACAAGACCAGGCTCAAGCGCTTGCGCGGGCTGCCGGCGATTGTTTCCGAGGCGCTGGAACTGGTCCCGGCCAATGCCCATCCGATGGACGTGTTGCGCACCGGCTGCTCGGTGCTGGGCAATGTATTGCCCGAGCGCGATGGCCACCCGCCCGCCGAGGCGCGCGAGATTGCCGACCAGCTGATGGCCAGTTTCGGCTCGATGCTGCTGTACTGGTGGCACTTCACCCGCAACGGTCGCCGCATCGACTGCGAGACCGATGACGACTCCATTGCCGCGCACTTCCTCCACCTGCTGCATGGCGAGCCGCCTTCGACCTTGCATGCCGAGTCGCTGGACAAGTCGCTGGTGCTTTATGCCGAGCACGAGTTCAACGCATCGACCTTTGCCGCGCGGGTGATCGCCGGCACCGGTTCGGACATGCATTCGTGCATCACCGGCGCGATCGGCGCGCTGCGTGGGCCCAAGCACGGCGGTGCCAATGAAGTGGCGATGGAGATCATCAGCCGCTACGACTCGCCCAGCGAGGCCGAGGCTGATATCCGTGCACGCATGGACCGCAAGGAGATCGTGATCGGCTTCGGCCACCCGGTTTACACCATCGGCGATCCGCGCAACCCGATCATCAAGGAAATCTCGCGCAAGCTGTGCAAGGACGGGGGCAACCAGGCCCTGTTCGACATCAGCGAGCGGATCGAGACCCTGATGATGGACACCAAGAAGATGTTCCCGAACCTGGATTGGTACAGCGCCAGTGCCTATC
>JBDSOZ010000188.1:0-3664 GCA_039914555.1 Luteimonas sp. | reverse complement strand
GGCACCGTCGATTGGTATCTGGACCACCAAGGCTGGGTGCAACGCGTGCTCGACGGCAGCTATCGACTTGAACGCATTGGTGGGGTCGCGGCATGACGATCGCACGCAAGGGCATCGTGCTGGCAGGCGGTTCCGGCACCCGGCTATATCCAATCACTCAGGCAATCAGCAAACAATTGCTGCCGGTGTTCGACAAGCCGATGATTTACTACCCGCTCAGCGTACTGATGCTGGCCGGGATCCGCGAAGTGCTGGTGATCAATACCCCGCACGAGCAAGCATTGTTCAAGCAATTGCTGGGTGACGGGTCGCAGTGGGGCATGCGGATCGAATACGCCGCGCAAGCCAGTCCCGATGGGCTGGCACAGGCGTTCCTGATCGGCCGCGAGTTCCTGGCCGGATCCCCCAGTTGCCTGGTGCTGGGAGATAATATTTTTTACGGACATGGTTTTACCGACGTGCTGCAACGTGCGAACGCGCGCGAGAATGGAGCGACGGTGTTCGGTTACTGGGTGCGCGATCCGGAGCGGTATGGCGTGGCCGAGTTCGATGCTTCCGGGACGGTGGTCGGCCTGGAAGAAAAGCCGACCCAACCGCGCTCCAACTATGCGGTCACGGGTCTGTACTTCTACGACGGTCGCGCCAGCGATTTCGCGGCACAACTGCAACCTTCGCCGCGCGGTGAACTCGAGATCACCGACCTCAACCGCTGCTACCTCGCGCAGGGCAGCCTGCACCTGGAGAAGTTGGGCCGCGGCTATGCCTGGCTGGACACCGGCACCCATGAGTCGCTGGTCGAGGCCTCCCTCTACATCGAGACGATCGAAAAGCGCCAGGGTTTGCGCCTGTGCTGTCCTGAAGAGATCGCGTGGAACAATGGATGGATCGACGACACCCAACTGCGCGCACTGGCGCAGCCGTTGGCAAAGAACGGCTATGGTCAATACCTGCTGCAGCTGCTTGAGCACGGGCCCATCGGCTGATGGCTGCAGCATGATGGACACCACCGCACCATGAACATCATCCAAACCGACCTGCCAGGCTGCCTGGTGTTGGAGCCTCAGGTCTTCGGCGACGACCGTGGATTCTTTTACGAGTCATTCAACCGTGACAAGTTCACCGCACTCGGCCTGCCGGCGCACTTCGTGCAGGGCAACGTTTCGCGCTCCAGCCAGGGCGTGTTGCGCGGCCTGCATTACCAGTGGCCGAAGCCGCAAGGCAAGCTGGTGAGCGTGCTGGAAGGCGAAGTCTGGGACGTCGCAGTCGACGTGCGCCGTGGATCACCGACCTTCGGTCGATCAACCGCGGTGATCCTCAGCGCAGAAAACAAACGCCACTTCTGGGTTCCGCCAGGATTCGCCCATGGGTTTGTCACCTTGAGCGAGACGGCGTTGTTCAGTTACGTCTGCACCGACACGTACGAGCGCGAGGCCGATGCCGGCGTCCGCTGGAATGACGCCGACCTTGCAATCGACTGGCCGCTGTCGTCACCGCTGCTTTCGGACAAGGATGCGCGACTGCCGTTCCTAGCCGACGTCGCCCGTGAGCGGCTGCCGGACTTCGTGCCGGCGTGAGGATCCTGCTGCTTGGCGGTAATGGCCAGGTCGGCAGCGAACTGCGCCGCAGCCTGGCGCCGCTGGGCAACCTGGTTGTCGCCACCCGCGATGGCCAACTCAATGATGGTGGCGACTGCGAAGTTGCCGATCTCGACGTTCCCGCCTCTCTGTCGGCACTGGTCGACCACATCGCTCCCGATGTCGTGGTCAATGCCGCGGCTTATACCCAGGTCGATCGCGCTGAATCCGAGCGCGACGCAGCCTTCCGCGCCAATGCCGAGGCCCCGGCCGCCTTGGCCGCTGCCTGCGCGCAACGCGGCACGTTACTGGTGCATTACTCGACTGATTACGTCTTCGACGGCCGCGGCACGCGCCCTTATCGCGAAGACGACGCCACCGCGCCGCTGGGCGTGTATGGCGCCAGCAAGCTTGCTGGGGAAGCGGCGATCCGCACCAGTGGTGCGCGCCATCTGGTGTTCCGAACCGCATGGGTCTATGCCGCGCAGGGGCGGAATTTCCTGCGCACGATGTTGCGCCTGGCGGTGGAACGCGACGAACTGCGCGTGGTCGCCGATCAATTCGGGACGCCGACTTCGGCGGCGTTGATTGCCAATGTCACTGCGCGCGCCTTGCAGGGTAGCCACGATCGATCCGGGCTGTGGCATCTCACTGCTTCGGGCGAGACCAGCTGGCACGGTTTCGCCCAGGCGATCGTGGCTGGAGCGCACGCGCGCGGGTTGATTGCGCGGCAACCGCCGGTGTTGCCGATCGCGAGCGTCGACTTTCCGACGCCCGCCGCGCGCCCTGGCTATTCGGTGCTTGACTGCCAGTCACTGCAGCGCGACTTTGGCATCGATTTGCCCGAGTGGCGCGAAGGCCTGGAGTGCACCCTGGACGCGCTGACCTAGCGGACCCCGCGCTTCAGGTTTTGCGCCCGCCGCTGGCGGATGCCATCATCGGGAATCGCCTTGGCGGGAGTGCCACCGATGAGTGCAACAGATCCGAAGCTGAATGCGATACCTGCAGGCGGCCGTGTTCCGCAGCTGACCGTCAGGGCAATCCTCCTCTCCGTGGTGCTGGCGATGATCCTCGCTGCCGCCAATGCCTACCTCGGCCTGTTTGCTGGCCTGACCATCGCCACCGCGATTCCGGCGGCCGTGGTGTCCATGGGTGTACTGCGCCTGTTTGGAGGCGGCAGCATCCTCGAGAACAACATCGTCCAGACCGGCGCTTCCGCCGGCTCCTCGATTGCCGCAGGCGTGATCTTCACGATCCCGGCACTGATCATCCTCGGCTACTGGCAGGACTTCCGCTATTCCTGGGTGCTGGCGATTGCCGGCCTCGGCGGCCTGCTTGGGGTGCTGTTCTCGGTGCCGCTGCGGCGCACCATGATTGTTGAAGATCCGCTCCCGTTCCCCGAGGGCAAGGCAGCGGCCGAAGTGCTCAAGGCCGGCGACAACCCGGGCCCCGGCCTGAAACTCCTGGCCGTGTCGGGCGTGGTCGGCGCGCTGGTGAAGCTTGCCGCTGCCAGCGGCCTGCGCATGATCCCGGATGCCGCGATCGGTTCCGGCTTCATCGGCAAGTACCTGGGCTACATGGGTACCGGCTTGTCGCCGGCGTTGCTGGGCGTGGGCTACATCGTCGGCCTCAACGTCGGCATCGTGGTGGTGTCCGGCAGCATTCTCTCCTTTAACATCGCGATCCCGCTGTACCACGCCTTCTTCATGGCGACGGATCCCGCGCTGGCCGCATCGGTCGCCGGCGCGGCGCCTGCCGACATTGCCGGCGCGATCTGGTCAGCCAAGATCCGCTACCTTGGCGTGGGCACGATGCTGATCGGCGGCGTGTGGACGCTGTTCTCGTTGCGTAAATCGCTGGTGTCCGGAATCCGTAGCGGCTTTGCCGCATCGCGCAAGGGCGCAGGCCACATCGTGGCCGAGACCGACCGCGACCTGCCAATGAAATGGATGCTGATCGCGCTGGTGGTATTCGTGGTGCCGCTGGCGCTGCTGTACCACGCGATCGTCTCCGCCGACGCCTCCGTCGCCAATCCGTGGGCGATCGGGATCCTGATGACCATCATCATGATCATCACCGGCTTCCTGTTC
>JBDSOZ010000185.1:0-2734 GCA_039914555.1 Luteimonas sp. | reverse complement strand
GTGGACGGTGCAGCCCGACCTGGCGCTCGGATACTGGTGGATCGATCGGGTGCATCGGATCAGCGGTGACGATGCCATCGACCCGCTGGCGCGTGAACGCGCGCTGGCCACCCAATACCTGGAGCTGGCCTGGAAGCACGGCAACTGGCAGGTCGCACCGTATGCGCTGTTGCATCGCGACCGCGATCTGGCGACGGCTTCTTCTGCGACCCTGGGCGTGCGCGGCAGCGTGGATCGCAGTTCGGACGGTGGCGGCTGCCGGATCACCGCCGACGTCGCCCGGCAAGAAGATTTCGGCAATAACCTGCTGAATTTCTCGCATGCCTATTGGTTGCTGGAACCGGCGTGCAACGTCCGTGGAACCACAGTGCGGGCCGGTTGGGAACACCTCGGTGGCAATGGCCTTCACGCCCTGCAGGCGCCTTTGGGGACCTTGCATGCCTTCAACGGATGGGCCGACAAGTTCAATGCAACCCCGGCCGGCGGCCTGGATGATCGCTACCTCGGCGCCGGCCGCAAATTCGCCGCGGGCCGGATGGAGTGGCAGCTGGCCTGGCACAACTACCGCGCCGACCAAGGCGTCGGCTATGGCACCGAGCTGGATGCCTCGCTCGGGTTCCCGGTAGCCAAAGGGGTGCGCGGCCTGCTCAAGCTTGCCGATTACCGTGCCGACGGCTTTGGGCGTGATACCCGCAAGGCCTGGCTGCAGCTGGAATGGACCCATTAAGGCGGGTCGCGGCCGGCCTCTCGTCGTCTTGTTGCCGCTACAGGCATAATCCGGGCTCCCACCGGCCTGAACTCAATTGATGTCCCGACCTTCCTCCTTCGACCGCGACCAGCTGCTGGCCTGCGCCCGCGGCGAGATGTTTGGCCCTGGCAACGCGCGCCTGCCGGCGCCGCCGATGCTGATGTTTGACCGCATCACCGAGATTTCGACCGAAGGCGGGCGCCACGGCAAGGGTGTGATCCGGGCCGAACTCGACATCCGTCCCGACCTCTGGTTTTTCGCCTGTCATTTCGAAGGCGACCCGGTGATGCCGGGGTGCCTGGGGGTCGACGCGATGTGGCAGTTGGCGGGGTTTTACCTGCCGTGGCTGGGCGAGCCGGGCCGCGGCCGGGCGTTGGGTGTTGGCCAGGTCAAGTTCAGCGGCCAGGTACTGCCGGAGGCCAAGGTGGTCAGCTATGAAATCGATATCCGCCGGATGATGCGAGGCAAGCTGTCGCTGGTTATTGCCGACGGCCGTACCTTTGTCGATGGACGTGAAATCTACCTGGCCGAGAACCTGCGCGTCGGCCTGTTCGGATCCACGGAGTCATTTTGATGCCTGCTCCGCTGCAACGTCGCGTCGTGGTGACCGGCATGGGCATCGTCTCGTGCCTGGGCAACGACCTGGCCACTGTCAGTGATTCCTTGCGGCAGACGCGTCCGGGCATCCGCCACATTCCCGAATACGCCGAGCTTGGCCTGCGCAGCCAGGTGGCGGGGGTGCCCGAGATTGACCTGGAAGGGCAGATTGATCGCAAGCTCAAGCGTTTCATGGGCGATGCCGCGGCGTATGCCTACCTGTCGCTGCGCGATGCCGTGGCCGATGCCGGGTTGACCGATGACCAGGTACGCTCGCCGCGCACTGGCCTGATTGCGGGTTCCGGCGGCGGTTCGGCGCATTGGCAGATCGAGACCGGCGAATTGCTCAAGCACAAAGGCGTGCGCAAGATCGGGCCGTACATGGTGCCGCGCACGATGTGCTCGACGGTGTCGGCGAACCTGGCAACATCCTTCGGCATCCGTGGCGCCAGTTATTCGATTTCCGCAGCCTGCGCAACCTCGGCGCACTGCATCGGCGCAGCCGCCGACATGATCCGGCATGGCATGCAGGACGTGGTATTTGCCGGCGGTGGCGAGGAGGTGCACTGGGGCATGACTGCACAATTCGACGCGATGGGCGCCTTGTCGACCCACCACAACGACACCCCGGGCACCGCCTCGCGTCCCTACGACATTGGCCGCGATGGATTCGTCATCGCCGGGGGTGGCGGCATGCTGGTGCTTGAAGACTACGAACACGCGCGTGCACGCGGCGCCCGCATCCATGCCGAGTTGGTGGGTTACGGGGTGACGTCCGATGGCGTCGACATGGTTGCGCCGTCCGGGGAAGGCGCCGTGCGTTGCATGCGCATGGCGATGGTCGGCGTCGACACCCCCATTGACTACCTCAACACCCATGGCACTTCGACGCCGCTGGGCGACATTGTCGAACTGGAGGCAGTGCGTGAGGCGTTTGCCGGCAAGATGCCGCCGCTGTCTTCGACCAAGGCGCTGTCGGGCCATTCACTGGGCGCTGCCAGTGTGCATGAAGCGATCTATTCGTTGTTGATGATGCGTGACGGCTTCATGGCCGGCTCCTACAACATCATGGCGCTGGATGAGCGGGCGGCCGGCTTCCCGATCCTGCGCCACGCCGAGGACGCGAGCCTGTCCACGGTGATGTCGAACAGTTTTGGGTTTGGCGGCACCAACGGCACCTTGGTGTTTCGCCGGCTGTAGCCGGCTTTTACTGGATCGACTCGCGTAGCCGCTGCAACGGCGATTGCAGTTCGATCCCGTGGGTCGACAGCCACCCAGGATCGAACACGGTGTCGTGGTATCGCTCGCCGCGGTCGCACAACAGGGTGACGATGCTGCCCGACTCGCCGCGTTCGCGCATCCCGGCGGCCAGCTGCAGGCAGGCCACGA
>JBDSOZ010000159.1:0-5565 GCA_039914555.1 Luteimonas sp. | reverse complement strand
AGTAGCGCAAAGCCGCCGCATGTGGCCAGCGCGCACTGGCGAGCATGCCCATCCCACGCAGCGCGAACAGGCAGCCACTCAGGCTGATGGCCCAGATGTGGAGGTGGAGGATCTGTGGATAGAACTCGATCATGCCGCCGCGCCGTCAGCCCGGGCGACCGTCGATGCGTGGCGTCAGGTAGATATTCAACGAGCGCAATACCCATGGCGCGAACGCCAGCAACCAGCCCAATGCCGCTACCGCCTGCCACGCCATATGGTCGGGGACGATTTCGGCAACGATGCGGGTGACCGAGACCAGCTGGATCACCACGAAGGCAAACGTCGCCAAGCGCCCGAACTCCAACGGTCGACCGGAGTGCCCCTGGGTCACCCGCGTCACCATCGCCACCAGCAGGCTTCCGAAGAAGCCGATGAACAAGGCGTGCGCCGGCGCGCGCCCCAGGATCAGGTGACCGTTGAGCGCATAGACCACGCTTTGCACGACGTACAGGGCGAGTGCGATCGGTAACCAGGTGTAACCGTAGAACAACACCCGCAGCAACAAGCCGTGGTTGTGATGGCTTGCACCGCGCGGCCAATTGCGCCACAACCAAGTTGCCGCCAGCCCCAGCAATGGGGCGTCTGCAAGCCAGGAACAGGCCACCGCATGGCTCAGCTCCAGGCCCAGGTGCAGCAACACCAGCGGCCAGAATGCGCCCAACACCCACATCGGTCGCCACGGCGTGTAATTCGGCGCAATGTTGCTGGCGAAAAACGGGAACATCCGGTGGGAGACGGTGAAGTACACCGGCAGCAACAGGCCGAAGGTCCCGATCTTGATCGATGCCAGCATCAGTCGCGGATCGCCGATGTGCAGGAATACTGCATAGGCCAGGAAGCCCAGGAATCCGAGCACCATCGCGGCTGCGCACGACACCGCGTGCGGGGTCTTGCCGCCGTCGCGCCACAACCACCGCAACAGGAAGTACAACCCTGTGCCCCAGCCGACCAGGGTGAAAATCGCACCCAGGTGCAACAGGTACTGTGGCCCCAGTGCCCCGGCGAGGGTCAGTAATTGGCCACCCAACAAGCCGATGCCGACGGGGACGTAGTGGCTGGCGGTGATGCCGTCCTGGCCCATCCATCGCGGGAACACTGTCAACAGGAAACCGAACATGAAAGGTGCCAGCACCTGGTATTGCATGACGATGGCATGCAGCCAGCCCGCATAGACCACCGGCTGCTGCAGGCCGAGCAACTGCCAGCGCACGTCGACCAGCCAAAACGCCCACCAGCCCATCGCCAGCAGGACGTTGGCCGCGCCGATGGCAAACATCAGCCGGTGCGGCGCGCTGGCGATATCCAGTTTCACTCGGGTACCTTGCCCGGCCGGAACCACAACCGCAACACGAACCAGGTCAGGGCGAGGGCGCCGATGCTGAAGATGGTGTCGCCCGGCACCCGCATCCAGATCAGCATCTCCACGATCGGCTGGCCCATGAACTCGGCCGAGCGCGCGTACCAGTAGCCGTGCTTGATGGCGGCGATCAGTTGCATCGTACCCAGCGGCAGTAAGGTCAGCACCGCCATCAGCAGCAGCCCCAGGTTGAGGGCCCAGAATGACAGCCGCAGCGCGCCGGTATTCCATTGCACATTGCCGCGCAAGCCACGCAGGCAAAACAGCAGCAGCGCGATCCCGAGCATGCCGTACACCCCGAACAGCGCAGTGTGTCCATGTAGCGGCGTCAGGTTCAGGCCTTGCATGTAATACAGCGACAGCGGCGGGTTGATCAGGAAACCAAACAGTCCGGCACCGACCAGGTTCCAGAACGACACCGCAATGAAGAACATGATCGGCCAGCGATAACGCTCCATCCACGGCGTGGCGCGGCCCAGTTTCCAGGTGTGGTAGGCCTCGAAACCGAGGTAGGCCAGCGGCACCACTTCCAGGGCGCTGAAACTTGCGCCCAAGGCGACCACCGCGATCGGGGTGCCGACGAAGTAAAGGTGGTGCAGGGTGCCGAGCACGCCGCCGGCCATGAATATGATCGTGGCGAACAGGACCGCGACCGATGCGGTGGAACCGCGCACCAGTCCCAGGCGGGTGAAGATCAGCGCCATCACCGCAGTGGCGAAGACTTCAAAGAAGCCTTCAACCCACAGGTGCACCAGCCACCAGCGCCAGTACTCGACTTCGGAGATGTGGGTGTGTTCGCCCCACATCAGCGCCGAGCCGAAAAACAGGCCGATGCAGACGGTGGACAGGAACAGCAACCCGACAATTGAACGGGTAGGCGTTTGCGGACCGCGCAGGACTGGCCAGAGTGCGCGCCCGACCAGGGTCACCCACAGCAAGAGGCCAATAAACAGGTACCACTGCCAGAACCGACCCATGTCGGCGTATTCCCAGCCCTGGTGGCCCCACCAGAAATTATTTTCCAGGCCGAGCTTCTGCATGACCGCCAGCCATTGCCCGGCGAAGGAACCCACCACGATCACCAGCAGGCTGACAAACAGGAAGTTGACACCCAGGCGTTGGAATTTTGGTTCGTGGCCGGACAGTGCCGGCCCGATGTAGAGCCCGGTCGCGAGCCACGCCATTGCGATCCACAGCACTGCGAGCTGGGTGTGCCAGGTTCGGGTGATGGAGTAGGGCAACACGTCGGCCAAGGCATAGCCGTAGGCTTGCTGGCCTTCGATCTGGTAGTGCGCGGTGATCGCGCCGAGCAGGATCTGGGCCAGGAACAACGCCAGCACCACCCAGAAGTACTTGGCGACCGCGCGCATCGAAGGGGTGATGTTCAACGCCCCAAACGGATCGGCATCGGGTAGCAGGTGAGGCTGATCTTCGCCGCGTCCGTGACCGACTGCATGGTGCCAGCCGAGCAGGGCAATGCCACCGATCAGGAACAGCACGCTGAATGCCGACCACACCCAAAGCGGTGCTGGTGGAGTGTTGCCGATCAAGGGTTCGGACGGCCAGTTGTTGGTGTAGGTGACATCGCTGTCGATGCGGTTGGTGCCTGCGGCCCACGCCGTCCACCAGAAGAATGCCGTCAGCGAGCGGCGATGCCTGGCATCAGGCACGGTGCCATCGCGCATCGCATAGGCTTCGCGCAGTTCCGCCGTGGCCGGGTCATTGCCGAACAGGCTTTCGTAATGCGCCGCGACGTTTGACACCGCCGCAACCTGATCGCGATTGAGGGTGATGGTACCGGTGGCAGAATCGTAGGTGTTGGTCCGCATCAGCTGCTGCAGGCGACCGCGGAAGCGGCCCTGGTCTTCGGCCGGCAGCTGCGCATAGGTCGCCATGCCGCCATCGGAACGCGCCCACATGTCGAGCAGGGTGACCGCTTCGCGGTGCAACCAGTCCGCACTCCAGTCTGGCGCAACATATGCGCCATGACCCCAGATCGAGCCGAGTTGCATCCCGCCCATTGACTGCCAGACCTGGCGGCCCTGTTCGATATCGGCGCGGGTGTAGATGACCGCGCCATTGTCGGCGACCACTTGTTCGGGCATCGGTGGCGCTGCGCGGAAAATCTCACCGCCAGCCCACAACAGGATGCCGAACGAGACAACGAGCAACGCGGCGAGTGCAATCCAGAGCTTGCGGGTGTTCCCCATCATGCATCTCCAAGAGTGGCGCCCATGGTGGCCAGTCTGGCGCGCCAGCTCCATGACTCAGATCAAGTTGACGACCCTACAGGATCGCGCCTACAAGATCGCGCCTACAAGATCGCGCCGGCGATGGATTCCAGGCGCGTCCGGTCCAGCAGTTCGAGCTCGCGTCGTTCGACCGAGATGATGGCATCGTCCTGGAAGCGCTTGAGGACGCGGCTGACGGTTTCAGGTGCCAACCGCAAATAATTGGCGATGTCGGTGCGCGCCATGGTGAGCTGGAAACGCTCGGCGGAAAAACCACGCGCTGCCAATCGTCGCGATAATCCAATCAGGAATGCGGCCATGCGCTGGTCTGCGGTCCAGTCACCGGCCAGCAAGGAGGCACGGCCAATGTCGCTGCTCAGCAGCCGGAACAGCGTCTGTTGCAGGCGCGGGACCTTGGTTGCCAGCACCGAAATCTTGGGGAACGAGAAGCGGCACAGCATTGCGGTGTCCAGCGCCACCGCATTGCATGGATACACGTCGCCGGCGATCGCGTTGAGTCCGATCACTTCCCCCGGCAGGTGGAAGCCGAGCACGTGTTCGCGACCGTCGCGATCAATGTTGTAGGTCTTGACCGTGCCTGCGCGCACCGCGGCAATCGCCTCGAAGGGATCGCCTTCACGGAACACATGTTCGCCGGCATGCAACGGGCCGACGTGTTCAACCAGCATGTGCAGGTCGCGCAAACCGGACTTGTCCATTCCCTGCGAAAGGCAGGCTTGGGAAAATGCACAGGTCGAACAGAACGTGAGCGCGTCGCCATCATCGGCGAGTACGCTCGGGTCCATGCGGGGGAATGCAGTGGTCACGCGGTTGCGGACTCCAGGGCCGGGGGACGGCTCAGATCGCGCGCGAGAACCTGGGCGCTGCTCCGTCTGCCGGTGGGTCGAGATAACGATCAAAGCACATGGCGATATTACGCAACAACAGCCTGCCCTGCGTAGTGGCGGTGATCCGGTCCGGCATGATCCTGACCAGCCCGTCGGCGACCAGCGGCTGCAGCTTGGCCATGGATTCGCTGAAATATTCGCCAAATACGATGCCATGGCGCCGTTCCAGGGCGGTCACCGGGATTTCGCCCTGGCACATCAGCTGCTGGACAAGATCGGCACGCAGGACATCGTCCTGGTCCATGTTCATGCCGCGGAACACCGGCAAACGACCGTCATCCAGCGCGATCTGCCAACTGGGCAGGTCACGCGGGTTCTGGCTGAAACTGTCGCCAATGTGGCTGATCGCACTCACCCCCAAGCCGAGCAGGTCGCTGTCGGCATGGGTGGTGTAGCCCATGAAGTTGCGATGCAGGCTGCCGCGTTGCTGGGCCTGGGCGAGATCGTCGTCGGGCAGGGCAAAGTGGTCCATGCCGATGTAAACGTAGCCGGCCGCCGTCAGTTTTTCGATCGCCAGTTGCAGCAGTGACAATTTGGTCACCGCATCTGGCAGTTCATTGTCGTTGATCTGGCGCTGGGCCTTGAACAGGTCCGGCAGGTGCGCATATCCGTAGATCGCCAGGCGGTCCGGTCGCATCTCCAGGGTCGATTCCAGGGTTCGGGAAAACCCCTGGGTGGATTGGCGTGGCAATCCATAGATCAGGTCGATGTTGACCGAGCGGAAACCATTGCCACGACAGGCATCGACCACCGCGCGGGTTTCCTCCACCGATTGGATCCGGTTGACGGCCTCCTGCACGGCTGGATCGAAATCCTGGACCCCGAAGCTGGCACGGTTGAAGCCGATCGCCCCCAGTGCAGCAATGTCGGTCGGGTTGGTGAAGCGGGGGTCCAGCTCGATCGACAGGTCGCGCGACGGTGAGTCCGAGAAGTGGAAGTGGCGACGCAGGGTGTCGACCAGTTCCCCGATCTGGCGCGGAGCCAGGAAGTTCGGGGTGCCTCCGCCCAGGTGCAACTGGATCACTTC
>JBDSOZ010000128.1:0-3078 GCA_039914555.1 Luteimonas sp. | reverse complement strand
TGAGGATCTCGTCCAGTGCAATCCCGCGCGCCAGCTTGCGCGCGAAGATCCCCAACTGATAGTCGTGGCTGCGGTAGCCCGAAATAGCCTCCAGCACGACCCCCGCGCCCATCGCATCAGCCTGCATCGCCGCCCACGCCCGCGCTGCATCGGCGCGCAACCACAACGCCCGCCGATAGCGATCAAAGCCCGCAAATGCGAGCCACGTGGGCTCCGGCACCAACGCCAATCCGGTGCGTAATGCGTAACACGTATCTTCCAGGCCCAACTGGTCCAGACGCTCGCGCAGGCGTTCGAGCGGCAAGAGCGAAAACGCAGCAGTCCCGGTACCGCGATGGGTGCGGGCATGCGCCAGGGTCGCGCAGGCCTCGTCCATGCCTGGTTCACGCGCCAAGTCCGGGCGCAACGCTTGCACCTTGCCGTCGATTTCGACGGCAAGGTAGCGGCCATCGCGCTTGCGTCGCAGCACATGACTGGCGCGGGCCAGCAGGCGTGCATCGTGGTTGCCGTGGGTGCGCAGCAACCCACCGGGCCAGGCCTCGATCCGGGCGGTGTTCAACAGGATGGCGCCAGAGTGCATCCGCGCAGGTTAACGGCGTGGCGGCGAGGGTGCCAGTTCGCGCAGGCGATCCAACAACGCCTGGGGCTTGCGCGGCTGCAGCAGCAGGCTGTATCCCAGGGTGGTGGGCAGCCAGGCCAGGCGCTCGCCCCCCGCGGTCGCCACGAACAACTTTTCCATCGTCCGCGACCGGAACCAGCCGCTATTGAAGCCGATGATCGACACCCCGTTGGTCCGCAGCATTGGCGCGTGCTCGGTGTGCTCCTGGATCGCGATCACCTTGGCCGAATCCAGCTGCAGCTCCGGCCAGGCCAGACGACGCCGGTAAAAGGTCGTGGTGACTTCGATGCCGCCCGCATCCACCTGCAGGCGATGGCGATGAATCAGCCGGTCAAGCAGTACCCACAACACGACGGTAAAGGCAAGGACCCCCAGCGTCTGTATGCCCCAGGCACGGAAGGGCGCCGACAGCATCGGCGCGCCCTTCATCACCAGTGGCACCGCCAGTGCCAGGCTCACCACCATCGGCAAGGCCACGCACGGCAGGAACAACCACAACCGGGCGCGCGCGCTTGCCGGCTGCAGTTGCCAAGGCTCGTTCGAATGAGGAGCGGAGGCGGCTGTCATGTTCCAAGCCTCAGTGCACCAGGATCCATGCGGCGGTGTCGTGGATCAGTTGGCTGTCGACATGGCCCGGTTTTGAATACTCCGCCAAGTTGCCTTCGCCTTCGCCGGCGATCCCCAGATGGTTGAGCGTCGGGTACAACTGGAATGTCACCGCCGGATCAGCATGGAACCCGTCGCGCCAACCTTGCCAGTCCGCATCGACCACCTGGATGTCGCGTGCACCCTGCAGCACCAGCATCGGCAACGCGTCTGCTTTTGCTTCGGCGACCGGATCCACGTCGTCGACGCTGCGCCAGTACGCAGCGGGCAGATTCATCGGCGAATCCTGCAGCGCCACCACTTCGCCAGCCCGCAGCTTGACGACCTGCTGCTGCAGCTTTGCGATGGCTGCAGCTTCCTCGGCGCTGGTGTGGCCATCATCCAGCACCGCCAGGCGACGCTGTTGCTCGAGCACGATGTCGAGCAGCTTGCGTGAGGGGGCTGCCATCAGCACCAGGCCGGCAACCGGCACGCCGGCCTTGATCGCATGCGCCGCGATCCGCGGCGCCATCATTCCACCCTGGCTATGGCCCAGCACGAACACGCGCTTGCCATCCACCGCGGCCACTGCGTGCAAAGCCTGCAACGCCAATACCGCGTCGTCGGTGGTTTCACTGTCAATGGTCAGGCTACCGTTGGCCATGTAGTCCTGCGGCCGCGCCTTGCTGCGCTTCTCGTAGCGCAATGCCGCGATGCCCTGCGCGGCGAGGCCACGGGCGATGTCCAGGAATGGCCGGTTGGGCCCGATGGTTTCATTGCGATCCTGTGGGCCGGAACCATGGACCAGGACCACCGCGGGAAATGGACCCGCGCCATCGGGCATGGCCAACGTCGCTGGCAACGAACGCTCGCCTTCGCCAATCATGAGGTCGCGCTCGCTGAACCCGGCATCGGCAGCTGGGGCCGGTGCCGCCGGTGGCGCACCGGGTTTCACCAGGAAGCCTGCAATTTTGCCGCTCGCGGTGACCGCGACTTCAGCCACCAGTTCGGCGCCGGCGTAATGCAGGGGCACCGCGACCAACGTAGCGCCCTCGGCTTCACGGATCATCGCCTCGCCACGTCCGCGCGCTTCGCCCGCCTGCGCGGGCAGCGATTCCCACACGGCCTGCAAGCGCGCGGCGGGAACGGCGGCCGCCATTTCCGGGGTAAACATGGCTTCGGCGCCGGTGTAGTTGCCAGCATCCAGTGCGTCCAACAATGCCGCTGTGACGGTCCGCGCATTGCCGGCGTCCTGCGCCTCGACCACGACCGGAAACACCAGCGTGAGCGTCAATGCCATGACGATCAGGCAATCCTTGAGCTTGTTCATGCCATTACTTGCCATTGTCGTTGTCTCCGTCGATGGGCGCCTTCAGTCGCCCGGACTTGCGCAGTGCATCGCGCAGCAGGTATTCGATCTGCGCATTGAGGCTGCGCAACTCGTCGTCGGCCCAACGCTGCGCCGCCACCAGGACTTCGGCGTTGATGCGCAGCGGATAGGCCTTCTTTTCCGACATTTCAGTAGATCGTCCCGGCGTTCACGATCGGCTGGGCGGCGCGGTCGCCGCACAACACCACCAGCAGGTTGCTGACCATGGCCGCCTTGCGCTCATCGTCGAGCTTGACCACGCCGTTCTTCTGCAATTCGTTCAATGCCATTTCAACCATGCCAACCGCGCCGGCGACGATCCGGGTGCGCGCCGAGATGATCGCGTTGGCCTGCTGCCGCTGCAGCATCGCCTGGGCGATTTCCGGCGCGTAGGCGAGGTGGCTGATGCGCGCGTCGATCACCTGCACGCCCGCATCGGCCAGGCGTTCGGCCAGCTCATCGCGCAGGTGCTTGCTGATCTCGGCAGCGTGGCTGCGCAGCGCGA
>JBDSOZ010000078.1:0-9818 GCA_039914555.1 Luteimonas sp. | reverse complement strand
TCAGCGGCATCGGGTGCGCGTCGGGCGCGCGCGACCACAGGTGCGCCACGCTGCCAGCCATGGGCGACGAAATAGTTCGCGATCGACGCGAACACATCGTCGCTGTGTCCGAGCAGGTCGCGCTTGCCATCGCCATCGCCATCGCGACCCCAGTTGCGATAGCTGGACGGCATGAACTGGCCCCAGCCCATCGCGCCTGCATAACTGCCGTTGAGGGTGGTGATGTCGATGCCCTCTTCCTTGCCCAGCGCGAACAACTGCGCCAGTTCACCGGCAAAGAAAGGTGCGCGCTTGGGATAGCTGAAGGCCAGCGTGTACAGCGCGTCGATCACCCGGTACTTGCCGGTGATGGTTCCGTAGCTGGTCTCCACCCCGATGATTGCAACGATGTACTCGGCCGGCACCCCGGTCTGCGCAGCGACCTGTTCAAGCTGACTGCGATATTTTTCCAGGAAGGCGACGCCGCCAGCGATGCGCTTGTCGTTGAGGAAGATCGGGCGGTAATCAGCCCAACTCCGCACCTTCTCCGCCGGCCGCGACATCGCATCGACAATCGACTGCTTGAACTGGGCCTGGGCCAGGGTCCTGCGCACCAGTGCCGGATCAACGCCATAGGTGGCCGCGGTGTAATCGACGAATGCGGCAATGCGCTGGTCCTGCGGGATCGAAGGGTCGGTGACCGATGCCGGCGCCAGCGGCCGCTCAACCGGTTGCGGCACGGGCGGCACCACCGCTTCGACGCTTGCTCCGACGCCAGCAGGCGCAGTCGTGCCCAGCACCGGTTCCGGTACGGGCGTGGCGCACGCAGTCAGCGCGGCTGCGGCAATCAGGATGAATGCGTGTTTCAACGAGGGCTGTTTCATCGGCGCGAGGTTACCACGCGACATGATTCAGCTTAGTAACCATGCATCGGTTTGTGGGCGCGAACGGCCATGACCACGCCGAGCGCTGCAAGCAACGACACCGCGGACGTCCCGCCGTAGCTGAGCAGCGGCATCGGCACCCCAACCACCGGCAGCAGCCCGGAAATCATGCCGCCGTTGACCACGACATAGACGAACAGCGACATCCCCAGGCTGCCTGCCACCAGGCGCGAATAGCCGTCGCGCGCCTGCGCCGCGATCCACAGGCAGCGGCCGACGATCAGCAGGTAAAGGGACAGCACCGTGGCCACGCCGATCCAGCCAAATTCCTCGCCCAACACCGCAAAAATGAAGTCAGTGGTGTGCTCAGGCAGGTAATTGAGATGCGATTGCGACCCCTGCCCCCAACCCTTGCCGGTGAGTCCGCCGGCACCGATCGCGATCTTGGACTGGATGATGTTCCAGCCGGCGCCGAGCGGGTCGGACTCCGGATTCAGGAAGGTCAGGATCCGGTCCTGCTGGTAAGGCCGCAGCATCCAGAACCACGCCACCGGCGCCGCGGCGGCGACGCCGCCAATCGCGGCGACAAACCACCACCACGACAATCCCGCCAGGAACAACACGAAGCCGCCGCTGGCCACCACCAGCATCGCGGTGCCGAAGTCGGGCTGCAGCATGATCAACGCGGTCGGCACGAAGATGATCCCGAGCGCCATCAGCACCGCACGCAAGCGCGGCGGCAATGGTTCGCGATTGAGGTACCACGCCACCATCATCGGCAGCGTCAATTTCAACAACTCCGCCGGCTGGAAGTAGAAGATCCTGAGGTCGATCCAATGGCGCCCATGCTTGCCGGTACCGATCGCCAGCACCAGCAGCAAGGGCAGCAAGGTCAGCGCGTATGCGGCCGGGGTGGCATTGCGCAAGCGATGCGGCGGTACCCGCGACAAGGCCCACAATGCGGCGAAACCCAGCGCATAACGCACGCCTTGCGCAGCCACCAGTTGCGGCGACTGGTCGCCCGCGCTGTACAGCACCGCCAGTGCAATCGCCATCAAGCCCAGCAACGCACCGCACAACCACGGATCCAGGGTGCGCAGCAGTCGCGCCAGCACGTCGAACATCCAGCCCAGGATTGCGTTCACGGCGTGGTGTCCTTGGGCGGGACCGGCGCAGGCGCCGCGTCCGTCGCCTTGGCCTGACCCAGTACCCACGCATCCATGACCTTGCGCGCGATCGGTGCGGCGACGGCGGCGCCGAAGCCTCCACCCTCGACCGCGACCGCCACCACGATGGTCGGCTGCTCCGCCGGCGCATAGCCGACGTACAGAGAGCGGTGCCGCTTCCACATCGGCAACGACTTTGGATCGAGCGCGGCCACGCTGCGGTTGACCACCTGCGCGGTGCCGGTCTTGCCGGCCGAACGGTACGGCGAACCGCGGAACACGCTGGCTGCGGTGCCGATGGACACGGTCATCTCCATGCCCTCCTGGACCACGCGAAGGTTGTCGGGGTGGTCGGTGATGGACTTCGGCGACGGTTGCGGCACCGGTTGCCAGGGGGCATTGAAACCGTGGCGTTCCGCGACCGCAAGATGGGGCCGCAGCAACTCGCCACCATTGGCGATCGCGGCCACGCCACGCGCCAGCTGCAACGCGCTTGCCTTCCACAAGCCCTGGCCGATCGCGGCGTTGACCAGGTCGCCGGGATACCAGCGTTCGCCGACCAGCCGCAGTTTCTGCGCCGGCGACGGCAGGATGCCGGGAATTTCGCCGGCCAGATCGATCCCGGTCGGCTTGCCGAAGCCGTATTTGCCGAGGTATTGGTCGTAGCGCTGCACGCCGAGGTCAACTGCCAGCCGGTAGTAGTAGGTGTTGACCGAATCCCAGATCGACTTGCGCGCATCGGTCCAGCCGTGGCCGTTTCGATGCGAATCGCCCCAACCGCGCCCGCTCATCCCGGGCAGGCGGAACGTGCCGGTGGACAGGGTCTTGTCATCCGGCCGCCGCACCCCGCTGTCGAGACCGGCCAGCGCGGTGAGCGGCTTGATCGTCGAACCCGGTGCCACGCCGCCCAGGACCACGCGGTTGAACAACGGGCGCGAAGGATTGTCGATCAGCGCCTCGTAGTCCGCGTGCGAGATGCCGTTGACGAACAGGTTTGGGTCGTAGGCCGGCAGGCTGACCATCGCCAGGACTTCACCGGTGCGCGGATCGATCGCGACCGCCGAGCCCTCAAAGTCGCCGAACGCGTCGACCATCGCGCGTTGCAGGTCGATGTCGAGCGACAAGCGCAGGTCCGCGCCCGGCACCGCAGGTACCCGCCCAACCGTTCCCAATGCACGACCTTCGACGTTGGTTTCCACGCGTTCGTAACCGACACGCCCGCGCAGGACCGACTCGTAATAGCGCTCGAGTCCCGTCTTGCCGGTGTGGGTGAACGCGCTGCTGGTCTCGCCAAGCTTGGCCAGGTCGCCCTCGTCGATGCGGCCGACATAACCCACTACGTGCGCGGTCAACGCGCCATAAGGATAGCGTCGGTTGAGGTAAGGCACGATTTCCACGCCCGGGAATCGCCAACGATCCACCGCGAAGCGCGCAAGTTCGTCGGCCTCGACCCGCGACTTGAGCGTGATCGGCTTGAAGCGACGACCGCCGCGCAATTCGTCCTGGAAGTGTTCGACGTCCTCGTCATCGAGTGCCACCACCTTGCGCAACGCCGGCAACCAGGTATCCGGTGCGCCGGCTTCCAGCACGGTGACATCGAGCCGGTATGCCGGGACGTTGTCGGCCAGCACCCGGCCCCTGCGATCGAGGATCAAGCCGCGTCCCGGCAATACCGGTCGCAGCTTGACCCGGTTGGCTTCCGACCGGGTTGCGTAGTCGGTGTGGTCAATTACCTGCAGCTTGAAGTACCACCCAGCCAGGCCGAACAGTGACAACACCACGACCACGAACCCGATCGCCGCGCGCACCCGGAACTGCGCTGCTTCAGCGCCCGGCGACTTGAGCTGGCGGCGACGCAGGCCCAAGGGCTAACTCCTGCCGCCAAGCCGCAACCTGTCGAGCATCAGGAACACCGGGCCCCACAACACCATTCCAATCAGTGGCGCCCACCAGAAGCTGGGTGGCAATTGCGGTTCGTCCAAGGCCAGGTGCACGGCGGCAGTGACAATGCGGTCGTTGAGCAGCAGGCCGGCCACGGCGAGCGCCTGTTGTGACAGTGGGAAAAAGCGCAATTGTGCGCGGAAGCGCTGGACGATGAAGGCCATCACCGTGAGCCGCAAGGCCTGTTCGCCCAGCAAACTGCCGAAGGTGAGGTCGGCGACCACGCCGAGCAGGAACGCGAACCCCAGGCCGACCCGATCCGGCGCTTCAATGATCCAGTACACCAGCACCAGCGCCAGCCAGTACGGACGGTAGGGCTGCATCCAGCCTGGCAAGGGCAACAGGCCCAGCAGCAGCGCCGCCAGCAAACTCAGCGGCAGCAACCACGCGTTGTGCTGGCGGCTCATGGGCCAGCGCGCCCCTTCAGCAACAGCACGTCCCGGCCGCGATCCAGTTGTGCGGCCGGAACGACGTCGCCCACCAGGAACGCATGGCTGTCATCGGGATGCAGCGCGGTAATGGTGCCAACCGGGAAGCCGGCCGGGAAGCGACCGCCCAGGCCGGACGTGATCACGGTGTCGCCGACGCGAACGTCGCTGGACAAGGGGATGTTGGCAAGCTCGAGCCGGTCACTGCGACCCTTGCCGTAAGCAATCAGGCGCACGCCGCTGCGACCGACCACCACCGGCACCGCGTGGTCCGGATCGGTCAGCAACAACACGGTGGCCGTGCCTGGTTGTACCGCGATGATCTGGCCGACCAGGCCGCCGGCATCGATCACGCTCTGGCCAATCGCGACGCCATTGCGGCTGCCAGCGTCCAGCACCAGTCGCTGCCGGGTTGGATCCAGGTCGATGTCGAGGATGGGTGCCAGCTGCACGTCAAGCTGGCCGCGTTGCGCGGCACCCAGCAAGCCGCGCAGCCGACCGTTTTCGGCCGCTGCCGTCTGCAATCGCGCGGTGCGCGCGCCGCTGATCAGCAGGGCGTTGCGCAGCACCCGGTTTTCGTCGCTGAGGCGGGTGCGGGTGACGGCACTGTCGCTGAGTGCATCACCCACCCGCGCCGGCATCCCGGCCACCCACCACAGGGGTTGCACCAACACCGCACTGCGCGCGCGCAGCTGGCTCAACCAGCCACCGCGATGGTCGAGCACGATCAGCGCGGTCGCCAGTGCCAGGTACGCCAACAGCCGCAACGTACCCGCAACATCACCAGGGCGGGCAGCATGGGGTCCGGCGAAGGCGTGCACGTCAGCAGGTCATCGTTGCGTGGGTGCGATCACTCCGGCGCGAAGAATTCGTTGCCGTGCATGTCCACCAACTCCAGCGCACGACCACCGCCGCGGGCGACGCAGGTCAAGGGATCATCGGCGACCTGCACGTGCAGGCCAGTCTCTTCGCTGATCAGGCGATCGAGGTCGCGCAGCAATGCGCCGCCGCCGGTCAGGACGATGCCGCGTTCGGCGACGTCGGAGCACAGTTCCGGCGGCGTTTGCTCCAGTGCCTGGCGGATCGCAGCCACGATCCCGGCCAGCGGTTCGCGCAGTGCTTCGAGCACTTCGTTGGAATCGATGGTGATCATTTTCGGCACGCCTTCTGCAAGATGGCGGCCGGAAATCTCGATCTCGCGCACGTGTTCCTGCTGGAAGGCATTGCCGATTTCAATCTTGATCCGCTCGGCAGTGGCATCGCCGATCAACATGCCCTGGCTGCGGCGGACGTAAGCGATGATTGCTTCGTCGAAGCGGTCACCACCGATGCGCACGGACTGCGAGTAGACGATGCCATTGAGCGCGATCACCGCGACTTCGGTGGTGCCACCGCCGATGTCAACCACCATCGATCCGCGCGCTTCGGTCACCGGCATGCCGGCGCCAATCGCGGCGGCCATCGGTTCTTCGATCAGGAACACTTCGCGGGCGCCGGCTTCTTCGGCCGACTCCTTGATCGCACGTCGCTCGACCTGGGTGCTGCCGGCCGGCACGCACACCAGCACCCGCGGACTCGGGCGCAGCATCCGCGATTTGTGCACCTTGCGGATGAAATACTTGAGCATCTCCTCGGTGTAGGTGAAGTCGGCGATGACGCCGTCCTTCATGGGCCGGATGGTGGTGATGTGCCCGGGGGTGCGACCGAGCATCTGCTTGGCCTCGGTGCCGACCGCCGCGACCGAACGCGAATTGCCGCCCATTCGATCCTGGCGGATCGCCACCACCGACGGCTCGTTGAGGACGATGCCCTGGCCGCGGACATAGATGAGGGTATTGGCCGTGCCGAGATCAATCGACAGGTCGTTGGAGAACATGCCGCGGAACTTCTTGAACATCGCGTTGGGGCGTCCGTCAGGGCGGAGAAACAGCCTCAGTGGCTGGCTCCGCGAGCTTCGCAAGGGTTGCGCTAGCCTAGCAAAAACTGGCCTCCGACGGCGCCAGCCAGTAACCTGAGCCACCACCGGCACCCGACGAGCCTTGCCCATGACAGCGCTGATCTGCGGTTCCCTGGCCTACGACACCATCATGGTGTTCCAGGACCAGTTCAAGAACCACATTCTCCCCGACAAGGTGCACATCCTCAACGTGTCCTTCCTGGTGCCGGGGATGCGCCGCGAATTCGGCGGCTGCGCTGGCAACATCGCCTACAACCTGTGGCTGCTGGGCGGCAAGCCGTTGCCGATGGCCACGGTCGGCGAGGACTTCGCGCCCTACCGCGCGCACTTCGAGGCGCTGGGCATCTCGCTGGCGCACGTGAAGGTGATCGAGGGGCTGTTCACTGCCCAGGCCTTCATCACCACCGACCTCGACGACAACCAGATCACCGCCTTCCACCCGGGCGCGATGATGCGCTCGCATGAGAACAAGGTCGGGGAGGTCGCCGACGTGGGCTTCGGCATCGTCGGTCCGGACGGCTACGAGGCGATGCTGCAGAATTCACGCGACTTCGCCGCCGCCGGCATCCCGCACATCTTCGATCCCGGACAGGCGATGCCGCTGTTCAACGGCGCCGAGCTGTCGAGGATGATCGAGCAGGCAACCTACGTCACCGTCAACGATTACGAGTCGAGCCTGCTGCAGGAACGCACCGGCTGGAACGAGAAGCAGATCGCCGAGCGCGTGGACGGTTACCTGATCACGCGCGGCCCTGCCGGCTCCGAGATCCACACGAAGTCGGGCATGGTGCAGATCCCGGCGGCCAACGCCATGCGCGTAGTCGACCCCACCGGTTGCGGCGACGCTTACCGCGCCGGACTGATCCATGGGCTGATGAACGGCATGGACCTGGCCACAACCGGCCGCGTCGCCTCGCTGATGGGCGCGCTCAAGATCGAGTCGCTCGGGCCGCAGAACCACCGCTTCAGCCCTGAGCAGTTTGCCGAGCAGTTCCGCCAGCAGTTCGGCTACGCGCTGCGCTGAGCACCGGGCCTGCGACTGAAGAAGTCATGGTCCGCTCCGTACTGGCTGCAAACGACTGATCAGCGGCTGCAGGTGGGCAGCGTACGGCCCCCACTTCGGCTTTTCCCTGGCAATCACGCCTGCACGCACCTGCACCGCGCTTGCCGTGGCAATTCCACGCGAGCGTGACGAAATATCCAGCATGCCAGGCTCGAATTCGAATTCGCAAAAACTGGCAACACCTCGCAGCACGCGTTCCGGGTCGCGGGTCAGCTCGGCATAGCTGACATCCAGGATTCGTCCCGGGTAGGCGCCATGCCAATGCCGCATCAGCCGCTGGTATTGCAGGAAGTATTCCGCCAGTTCGACCTGGTCGTAGGAGTAGGGATTGGCTTCGGAGAACAGCTCGCGCAGGTTGGAAAAACAGGTCTCGATGGGATCTCGCACCATATGCAGTATCTTCGCCTGCGGCAGCGCCCTGCAGATAAAGCCGATATTGAGGAAGTTCGAAGGCAGCTTGTCGGTGAAGTAACGCGCCTTGCCCAGGCGCCACTGGACACCGGCCATGTAGCCGCGTCCGACTGCATCGAAGTCGAGACCGCCGGCGCGCCCGACGATGGTGGAATCGATCGCTCCCTTGCAGTGATGATCAGTTGCATTACGCATCTGGCTGGTGAAGTCGTAGAGCTCGCCAGCGGCGTCGACGTTCGAATGCCCGTCCAACAGCTGTTCCAGCAAGGTCGTTCCCGAACGGTGCATGCCGACGATGAAGATCGGGACGCACGGCGCATCGGGCAAGGCCTGGGCTGGCGGCGCGACAGGCATGGCGATCAGCGCGTCGACCAGTTCGCGGCTGTCGCGCAGGTCATAGGTCAATAGCTTGCGCTTGGCGCGGCATGCGTTTTCCAGCGCCTGCCACGCGCCGTCGACATCGCCAAGCTCTTCGAGCTGCTTGTGCAACGCGTACCCGAGGCTGGCCACGTCCTTCAACTGCAGCGACGGCAGTTGCAGCAATCGCGTGATGGGCACGACATGATTCGCCTCGGGCGTTGCATTGCCCATCTGCGCAAGCAGCCAGTAAAGCTGCGGATGGGTTGGCGCCCGCACCAGGCAAGTCTGCAAATCCTGCCGGGCCTCGTCGAATCGGCCGAGGTACATCAACACGTGCGCCCTGGCCAACATCGTCGCCGGATACAGCGGATCGGCCCGCTTGGCCTCATCCAGCAAGGACATTGCCTGTGCATGGTCGTTGAGGTAGCTGAACTGCGCCGCGGCCGCGAGCAGCAATGGAACCGGAATTCGTTCAGGAGGTCCGAGGCGCCGCATGTAGGCGCCCAAGGCCGCCATTTCATTGAAGGTGCGCAGGCGCGCCATGACGTCGATCGCAACCTGTTCCCCGGTTGGCGGCGAGCCGGCCGCCGCGAGTGCATTCTGGTGGGCGGCCCGATAATGGCCCAGGAACGATTCGACGTACGACAGCTGCACGTGCAAGCCCGAATGACCAGGCGTGCGCGCAAGCAACTGACGCAAGGCTTCCGCCGCAGATGGCCAATCGTTCCGATCGATGGAATCATCGACCCGTTTGCGCAAGACGTCGATTGCCTCAGGAGTGGTTTTCATTGGCCATCCGATGCAAAGCCATGCTCGTGCAAGCGCTCGATCATGGGCTGCAGGTAGTGCCGATAGTTCCTCCAAGCACCAACAGCGCGGGCGTGGATCGGCTGCCGGACCTGCGAGCTGCTGGCAGTGGAGGATGGCGACAGGTTGCTCGTGATGTCGACGCACTCCGGTTCCGGCGGCAGGCCACAAAAGCGCAGGACGGCCTCGGTTACCTGCACCGGGTCCGCGACGAGGTTTTCGTAGTCGACGACCAGGAACTGTTCCGGGTGCGAGGAGCGCAAGTGATCGACCAGTCGACGGAAGCGAGCATAGTGATCCGCCACCTCCTGCAGGTCATAGCTGTAGGCGTAGGCACCGGGGGCGAACAGCTCTTTCAGGTTCGAAAAGCAAGCATCGACAGGGTCGCGGACGAGGCACAGAATCCTGGCCTGTGGCAATGCCGTGGCAATGAGCCCGGCGGCGAAGGCATTTTGCGGATTCTTGTCGATTAGACGGGTTCGCCCGACATAACGCCAGGCCGTGCGCTCGAGGTAGTTTGTTCCGATGACTTGCGGATCCACGCTGGCCAACGCGGCAATGTCGTCCAGTCCCAATGGCAACCGGATGAAGCGATTGCTCGCCTGGCTCGCCGCGTGCTGGAAGTCGTTCAGCTCGCCCGCATCCGCGACTTGCGGATGTCCGCCAAGAATTCGCTCCAGCACGGTGGTGCCGGTGCGCGGCATGCCAACGATGAAAACAGGGCCGTGCGGGTGCCCATCCGATGGGAGGGCATTCCGGGGTTGGCGATCTGCCTCGCCTATCAACGCGACCAGTCCAGCCTCCTCCGCGACCGCGTCGTAT
>JBDSOZ010000060.1:0-8599 GCA_039914555.1 Luteimonas sp. | reverse complement strand
TAGGTCGTGCATAATGGCAGAAGTATGTGATATCTCCTTGATTAGCTTAAACGTTGATTAGCTTAAATGCGTCATCCGGTGCTCCCCCAATAGAGTCGCCATGAATTTGTCCCGTGTCACCCTCATCCTGGCGCTGTTTGTGGCCGTCCTGCTGACCGCTTGTGGCTCCGGTGGTGGCGTGCGCAACACTGTTGCGTACGGCCAGAACCTGCCAGCCCCGGACACCTCAACCGCCTCGGGCCTATACCAAGGCGGCACCGACTACCGGATCGGGGCACAGGACCTGCTTGAGATCAGCGTGTTCGGGATTGATGAGCTCAACAAATCCGTCAGGGTCAACTCCAACGGCCAGATTTCGCTGCCGCTGATCGGCGGCGTGATGGCCGGCGGGCAAACGATCCCGGCGCTGGAAAAGACCATCGCCGGCAAATTGGCAGAGGGCTATCTGCAGCATCCCGAGGTCAGCGTCTTCGTCAAGGAATTCACCAGCCAGCGCATCACTTTGGAGGGCGAAGTGAAAAAGCCGGGCATCTATCGGATCACCGGCAAGATCACCCTGCTGCAGGCAATCGCCACTGGCGAAGGCCTCACCGACCTGGCCGACACTGGCGGCGTGGTGTTGTTCCGCGAGGTCAACGGCAAGCGCATGGCGGCGGCGTTCGACCTAAGCACCATCCGCAGTGGCCAGTCGCCGGATCCGCAGGTGTACGGTGATGATGTGATCGTGGTCGAGAAATCCGGCAGCAAGTCCGCATTGCGCCAATTGCTGATGGTGCTCCCGGCCATTGGGCTGTTCAAGGCGCTGTGAGCCGATCTCACGGCACCTTTGGGAAACGAGTTTGATGCCAGACGACAATCTCCCCCTGGGGCCAGGTGACGACCAGGATAAGGACAAGGACAAAGGCCTGGCAGACCACCTGGAGGAGGGTGAGTCGCAGCTGCCCGTGCGCAGTACGCGTGCGTTGTCGGTTGATCTGTTCGATGACGATAGCGAGAAGGACGGCGATGAAATCGACCTGCTCTGGTATTGGCACATCATCGTCAAGCGACGCCGGCTGGTGCTCAGCGTGGTGGCAGCCGTTGTCCTGATCGCGCTGATCAAGACCCTGCTCGCGACCTCGATGTATCGCGCTACCACGGTGATACAGATCGATCGCAACCTCCAGCAGATCGTGCAGGTCCAGGGCATGCAGCAGGTCCAGGGCGGCGACGATTACGACTTTTACCAGACTCAGTACGAACTGTTGAAAAGCCGCGCCTTGGCCGAACGTGCGGCCGATGAACTGGGCCTGGCAGGGTCGGCCGAACTAAAACAGCTGCATCAGCCGTCCTGGCTGCAACGGCTGGAATCGCTGTTGAGTCCTGGGGCCGGGGGTGCGGATGATGCGGTGGTCAAACCGACCCCATCGGCCTCAAGCGCCCAGGATCAGCTGCGCAGCTTCACTGGAGTGATCCAGGGCGGGCTGACGGTTGACCCCATTCCTGATTCTGCCTTGGTGCGCCTGCATTTCGACAGCCCGGTCCCGGCTTTCTCGGCGCGTGCCGCCAACGCGGTCGCCGATGCCTTCATTGCCCAGGCTATCGAGCGCCGGTTCGGGGCGTCGTCGTACGCCAAAAAATATCTGGAGGACCAGTTGGCCCAGGTCAAGGGCAAGCTTGAGGCCTCCGAGAGCCAGCTGGTCGACTTCGCGCAACAGGAAGGCATCGTCACCGGCGGCAACGACCAGCAGTCGCTGGTCAGCCAAAACCTGACCCAGCTCAATTCCGAACTCGCCGCTGCGCAATCGCAGCGAATTCGGGCCGAGGCGCGCTGGCGCGAGGCCCAGTCGGCCCGCGGCGCTGCATTGCCCGCCGATATGCTCGCCAACTCGATCGTGCGCCCGTTGCAGCAGCAGCGCGCCGAACTGATGGGGCAATACCAGCAGCAACTGCAAATCTACAAGCCCGATTACCCGACCATGCGCCAGCTCAAGGGCCAAATCGACGAAATCGACAAGCAGGTGGGCAACGAGCTGGCCAATATCCGGGCCTCGGTCAAGGCCGAGTACGATGCCGCGCAATCGCAGGAAAGCCTGCTCACCGGCAAGCTTGCCATGCTGCGTGACCAGACCCTCGACGTGGATAAGCGCAGCATCCGCTACAACATCCTCAAGCGCGAAGTCGATACCAACCGCCAGCTCTACGACAGCCTCTTGCAGAACTACAAGGAAACTGGCGTCGCCGGTAACCTGAGCGCCAACAACATCTCGATCGTGGATCGAGCCGAGGTCCCGGGCGGACGTTTCAGTCCCAACTTGAACAAGAACCTGGCGATCGGACTGTTCGCGGGCCTGGTGCTGGGATTGTTGCTGGCTTTCTTGCTCGAGTTCCTGGACGACACCCTCAAGACCCCGCAAGACATCGAGCAGCGGTTGCGGCTGCCGGTGCTGGGGATCATTCCGAAACTCATCAAGCAGTCCCCGGAGGAAGCCACCCACGACCTGCGCTCGGCCTTCTCCGAGTCCTACCGCTCGGTTCGAACGGCGCTGCAATTTTCGACCGAGGGTGGTGTCCCCAAGGTGCTGCTGATCACCAGTGCCGGGGCAGGTGAGGGCAAAACCACGTCGGCACTGGCCCTGGCGCGCAACTTCGCGCAAATGGGCAAGCGGGTGTTGCTGATCGATGCCGACCTGCGCAATCCGTCCCTGCACAAGACCCTGGGCATTTCCTCCGAGGTCGGTTTGAGCAGTCTGCTCGCTGGTGCCCCACTACTGACAGGCGTGATCCATGAAAGTGGCGAGGATCGCCTGGAAGTCATCGTCGCCGGGCCATTGCCGCCCAACCCCGCGGAACTGCTGTTGGGCAGCAAGCTGGTCTCGCTGCTGTCGCTGGCGGCGCGGATTTACGACCAGGTGATCATCGACGGACCACCGGTGCTGGGCCTGGCCGATGCCCCGATCCTGGCCAGCCTGGCCAACGGGACCTTGCTGGTGGTGCATTCGGGCGAGACCCGGATTGCCAATGCGCAGATTTCGCTCAAACGCCTGCAGGGCGCGCGCGCGCACATGATCGGCACGCTACTGACGCAATATGACACCCAGGGCGCAGGTTACGGCTACGCGTACGGGGGGTATCACGCCTACGGCGGTGTGCCGCGGCTGGAGCGCGAGTAAACGACGTGGGCCAGGACGTGGATCCGACAGCGCCATGACCGGAATCCGGCGCTGGGCACTGCTTGCGATCGGATTGGCCGTCGTTGCCATCATCGGCTGGCAGATTGTCGCAGTGACCCTGGCCGACCGGACCGCCGGACGGGCGCCGATGCAGGCCCTGCGTTGGCGGCCCGACGATCCTGACGCATTGCTGGCCTTGGCGCGGCAACAATTGCAGGCGCAGGATCGGACTGCCGCGGCAGCCAGCGCGCGCGCCGTCCTGGCGCAGGCGCCACTGCAGGGAGAGGCATTCGCCATCCTGGCCCAGAGCACCAAGCAGGAGGGCGCTGGTGGCCGGATCCTGGCCCTGTACCGGATCGCAGCACGCCGCGCACCGCGCGATCCGGTGGCCCACGCCTGGCTGGCAGACCGTGCGATGCAGTCCGGCGATTACGCGGGCGCGCTGCTGCAAATCGACCTCATGTACCGGGTAGTACCAAGCGTGCGTCCCGCGCTGCTGTCCGCGTTGATGGCTTATACGGCGATTCCCGGGTTTGCCGATGCCCTTGTCGAGGCCCTGGGTCATCGGCCTGACTGGCGGAGCAGTGTGATTAGTGCCTTGTTGACCGGGACCGATCAGGTAGTGGCAAGCCGGATCCTGGGAGCCTTGCAGCGGCAAGGCGGTCTGGAGCCGTCGGAAAGGCAGGCTTGGCTGGCGAATTTGATGAGCCAGGATCGTTGGGGAGAGGCCTATGCGCGTTGGGTGGGCGCGTTGGCGCGCAAGGGTAATGCCGTGCCAGCCGTGTACAACGGCGGTTTCGACACCGTGCCGGGGGAGGAGACGACCGGATTCGACTGGCGCGTCCTGCGCGTTCCAGGGGTCCTGCTCGAGTTCGTGCACGACCCGGGTGCGCCGGGCTTGGCCGCGCACGCGATGTTCCTGGGCAGGCCCGTCACCCAGGTCAACCTCGAACACCCGCTATTGCTGGGCCCCGGCCGGTATCGCCTGCAGGTGCGGATGCGGGCGGAGGATCTGCGCAGTTCGCAAGGCCTGGCATGGACGGTCACCTGCCGCGATCAACCCAAACCTTTGGCGTCCAGTGCGCGGATCGAGGGCAGTTTCGGGTGGCGCGAGCTGATCATGGATCTGGTGGTGCCGGCCGAGGATTGCGCCGGGCAGTGGCTGCGCCTGCAGAATCCTGCGCCACCAGGCTGGGCAAGCACCGTATCCGGGTCCCTCTGGTTCGATGAGGTCGCTATCCACGACTCCAATGGCCTTGACTGAAGGCGCGTCGACAGACACGCTGTCAGTGCCTGATCCGCCCGAACAGGAGTGGAGCCCCATGAACAAGTTAGTACCTGCATTGATCCTCGCCGCGCTGGGTGTGGTCGGCTTTGGGCCGGCTTATGCTCAGGACGCGCCCGATGTGGTCCCCGCCGATCCGGATGCTTCCCTGCAGATCGAGCAAGGCACGATCTTGCACAGCACCGGCGGAGAGTTCGCCAACGCCAGTCCTGGGATGCTCCTGATCAAGGGCGACCGCATCATCGTGACCGAAGGCAGCAGGGCGACAGTCGAGGTCGGCAACAAATGCCGACCCGAATTCCGTGACCCCGGGGTGTATGCGGTCTCCTACGACAATTGTGCATCGACTATCGACGTTGCCAACGCCGTCGTGGCTACCGCGGGTTCTTCGGAAACGTCCGAACAGGCGGTGCAGTCCGCGCAGTTGGTGCTGTTGAGCCAAGCCATCACTGCCTCCCAACCATCGCCGCCGCCGGTCAGTCGCTGAACGGCATGTATCGGGGCGCGTGTCCCCATTGATCACCGGTCGGCCATCGCGTACGCGCGGACTGGCCCGACTGTTGGCTTTGGTGTTCGTGGTGACTTTCCTCACCGGCGGTGGCTCGCAGGATCGCGGTGTCGGCGACGCGATCGCGCAGTTGCTCGCACTCCCTTTGTTGGCCTGGTCGATTTGGACATTGCGTTGCCAACCGTTGTCGGGTTTGCGACGCTTGGCGATCGCGATTGCCGTGTTGATCGCGGTGATTCCTGTATTGCAACTGCTGCCTTTGCCCACCCTGCTCTGGCGGTCGAACGCCGCGCGGTTGGCGCTGGAGCACGACCTGTCACTGGCAGGCGTTGGACTTGCGTCCACCTGGTCGCTGGTTCCGGCTGCGACTGAGCGCGCGGCGCTGGCCTTGCTTCCCGCCTTGAGCGTTTTCTTCGCTGCACTCGCGATTGCACCGCACGAGAGGACGCGGATGATGTGGCTGTTCCTGGGCATGGCCGTATTCAGCCTGTTACTGGGGCTGGTGCAATTGGGCCAGCCGCAGGACAGCTTGCTCAATCCGTTCCCGCAATGGGCACCGGCATTCGGGGGCGTCTTTGCCAACCCCAACCACCAGGCGACTGCCCTGGCGTGTGCGGCAATCTGTGCGCTGGCGCTGCTGCTGGCAGGCAATCGCAGCGAGGCCGATCGCGATAGCCGGCAATTGGCAGGTCGATGGCTGCTGGGCGCGTGTTTTGCGATGTGCACCTTGGCATTGCCATTGACCGGCTCGCGCGCAGGCGTCCTGTTCGGCATCCTGGGGCTGGCGATGGTGCCGGTGGCGATGGGAACGTTTCGTCCTGCACGCTTGCGGGCCAGCGCAAGCGCGCGCTGGGGGTTGGCCCTGATGCTATGCGGCGCCGTGTTTGGCGTGTGGGTGTCGCTGCAGTGGCTCCGGGTGGATGCGGTGGCAGGCTTGCGCTGGCCGTTGGCGAAGGCGACGGTTGCGCTTGGAAATGCGTATGCCCCCTGGGGTGCCGGTGTCGGCGCTTTCGTGCCGCTATTCGCGCAGGAAGGCCCGACGTGGCTGCTGCAGTACGAGTACATCAACCATGCCCACAACGAGTACGCGCAGTGGTGGCTTGAAGCCGGCATTCCCGCAATGCTCGCCCTGGCCGGCGTGCTGGCGGTGCTCGGACTGGTGTTGCGCAAGATTCTGCATTACGGCAGCCATGGTCGCAGTCGCGCCATCGCCGCTGGCTCCTGGCTCGGCATCATCGTGTTGCTGGCGCACTCAATCGTGGACTACCCGATGCGCACCGCCGCGCTGATGACCGTAGCGGCGCTGCTGGCCGCCAATGCCATTTCCCCAAGTCGGTGAAAGGCAGCCCGGGCGGCATCGCGCAACCAATCCCGGTCCAGCAGTCGTGGCGCCCGCAAGCGTGGCGCTCCTGCTGCTCCTGTCCCATAATCAATAGCCTGTTTTCCCGGGCCCCGGCAATGTCCAGGCAACAAGATCCATTGCCAAAAGACTTCAGGAGCCTGCATCACGATGGACGCGTTTGAAGGGGGCGGTCCACCGCGTATCGCGATCGTGGGGCTTGGCTATGTCGGCTTGCCGCTGGCGGTCGCCTTCGGCAAGCAATACGAGACCATTGGATTCGACATCAATGCCGCGCGCGTGTCTGAATTGCAAAACCGGCGTGACAGCACCCTGGAGGTCGACCCGGAGGAGATCGTTGCCGCGGAGCATCTGCGTTTTTCTGCGAGCCTGGACGATATCGGCCATTGCAATATCTACATCGTTACCGTGCCGACCCCGATCGACGACGCGAAGCGTCCGGACCTGGCGCCGCTGGTCCACGCCAGTGAATCCATTGGCAAGTCACTCAAGCGCGGTGACATCGTCGTCTACGAATCCACCGTTTATCCGGGCTGTACCGAGGAAGTCTGTGTACCGATCCTGGAGCGCGTCTCCGGATTGAAGTTCAACCAGGAGTTCTTTGCAGGCTACAGCCCGGAACGGATCAACCCTGGCGACAAGCAGCATCGGGTCGCCGACATCCTCAAGGTGACCTCCGGCTCGACGCCCGAAGTGGCCGAGTTCGTCGATCGGCTCTATGCCAGCGTCATCACCGCCGGTACGCACAAAGCCAGCTGCATCAAGGTGGCCGAGGCCGCCAAGGTCATCGAGAACACCCAGCGTGACCTCAACATCGCCCTGGTCAACGACCTGGCGATCTTGTTCAACAAACTCGGCATCGACACCCTGGAAGTACTGGAGGCTGCCGGTACCAAATGGAACTTCCTGCCTTTTCGGCCTGGGCTGGTTGGCGGCCACTGCATCAGCGTCGACCCGTATTACCTGACCTACAAGGCGCAGCAGGTCGGCCATCACTCCGACGTGATCCTCGCCGGCCGCCGCACCAACGACTCCATGGGTGCCTACGTCGCCGACCAGGTCATCCGCCTGATGGTGCGCAAGGGTAACAATCCGGTGCAGGCGCGTGTGCTGGTGTTGGGCTTGGCGTTCAAGGAAAACTGCCCCGACCTGCGCAACACGCGCGTCGTGGACATTGTTGAAGCGCTGCAGGGCTATCACACCCAAGTCGATGTCTTCGACCCTTGGGTAGACAAGGCCCAAGCGCAGCACGAATACGGCATCACCCCGATCGAGCAACCCAAACACGGCGACTACGACGCCATCATCGTCGCGGTAGGCCACCGGCAGTTTGCCGACCTTGGTGCGGCAGGCATTCGCGCCTTCGGCAAGCCGGCATCGGTCCTCTACGACGTCAAATCCATCCTCCCCGCTGAAACCGTCGACGCCCGCCTCTGACCGCTGCTCGTAGCAACGACGTAAGTCGCGAGCAAAACCAGGACAGCAAATGAAAGTGTTGGTCACCGGTACCGCCGGCTTCATCGGCTCCCACCTCGCCATGCGCCTGCTCGAGCGCGGTGATGAGGTTGTCGGTATCGACAACCTGTCCGACTACTACGACGTCAACCTGAAGAAGGCACGCCTGGCCCGTTTTAGCGATCATCCCAGGTACACCCACATCCACGCCGACCTGGCCGATCGCGCCGCGATCGAAGCCGCGTTTGCCACCCACAAACCGCAGCGCGTGGTGAACCTGGCCGCGCAAGCCGGTGTGCGCTACGCCGCGCAGAACCCGCACGTTTACGTGCAAAGCAATATCGTCGGCTTCCTGCACATCCTGGAAGGCTGCCGCCATCACGGCGTGGAGCACCTCGTGTTCGCCTCGACCAGCTCGGTCTATGGCGCCAACCTTGCGATGCCGTTCTCCGAGCACCAACCCACCGAACACCCGCTGACTCTGTACGCCGCCAGCAAGAAAGCCAACGAGCAGATGGCGCACAGCTATGCGCACCTTTATGGCATCCCATGCACCGGCCTGCGCTTCTTCACCGTGTACGGCCCGTGGGGCCGCCCGGACATGGCGCTGTTCCTGTTCACCAAGGCCATCCTGGCCGGCGAGCCGATCAAGGTGTTCAACCACGGCAGGCACAAGCGCAGCTTCACCTATGTCGATGACATCGTGGAGGGCGTGATCCGTACCTTGGACAAGGTGCCGGGCAAGGACCCGGACTGGAACGGTCTTGCCCCCGATCCTGGCAGCAGCGGGGTTGCCCCGTACCGCATCTACAACATCGGCAACGAGCAGCCGGTGGAAC
>JBDSOZ010000074.1:0-4485 GCA_039914555.1 Luteimonas sp. | reverse complement strand
TAGAACAGGATGCGCTCGGACGTGGTGGTCTTGCCGGCATCGATGTGGGCCATGATGCCGAAGTTGCGGTAACGATCGATAGGAGTGGTGCGGGCCACGGTGGTCTCTCTTCATAGTGCCGAGGCCGCCTTGCGGCGGCCCGGGCTTGATTGGATTGCGGCGACAGGCGCCGCAGCTGGCTACCAGCGGTGCCGGCTTACCAGCGGTAGTGCGCGAATGCCTTGTTGGCTTCCGCCATGCGGTGGGTTTCTTCGCGCTTCTTGATCGCGCCACCGCGATTTTCGGAAGCGTCGACCAGCTCACCTGCCAGCTTGCGCGGCATGGTGTTTTCGCCGCGCTTGCGCGCGGAGTCGATCAACCAGCGCATCGCCAATGCCATCCGGCGCGACTGGCGAACTTCGACCGGCACCTGGTAGGTGGCACCACCGACGCGGCGCGACTTGACCTCGACCGACGGCGAGATGTTGCCCAGCGCCTTCTCGACCACTTCGAGCGGATTCGGGTTCTTTTCCCCGATCACGTCCATCGCGCCGTAGACGATCTTCTCGGCGACGGACTTCTTGCCGCTGTACATCACCATGTTGATGAAGCGGGCGATGGTCTCGCTGCCGTGCTTGGGGTCCGGCAGGACCGAACGCTGCGGAGTATTGCCTTTACGGGACATGTTCGATGGTTCCTGGACGAATGCTTAGGACTTCGGGCGCTTGGCGCCGTACTTTGAGCGGGCCTGGCGACGCTTGGCGACACCGGCGGCGTCGAGCGCGCCGCGCACGGTGTGGTAGCGCACGCCCGGCAGGTCCTTGACGCGACCGCCGCGGATCAGGACCACCGAGTGCTCCTGCAGGTTGTGGCCTTCGCCACCGATGTACGAAATGACTTCGTAGCCGTTGGTCAGGCGCACCTTGGCGACCTTGCGAAGTGCCGAGTTCGGCTTCTTCGGGGTGGTCGTGTAAACGCGGGTGCAGACGCCACGGCGCTGCGGGCAGTTCGCCAGTGCCGGCGAATTGCTCTTGTAGGTTTCGGGGCTGCGCGCCTTGCGCACCAACTGGTTGATCGTTGCCATGCTTCGCTCGGAAGGTTCAAAAAACAGGAAGCAGGCCTTGAAACTGCCTGCTTAGCCGAAAAAGTATAGCTCGCGCAGGACCTTGCGGTCAACGCGAACTATCACCGGAATCCCCGGCGGGCAGCCTTGGCCGCCCCTCCGGATTCCCTGGTTTCCCGCCCTGCCCTGGGCCGAAGACGAGCCGCTTCCTGCGCCTCATTTCGTGGTCTGGTGGCAAACCCCGGGGGTTCCGGGGTTGCCGACGCCGGCATTCTATCAGCCGGCGGCGTTCTCGTCGCCCGCGACCGCCACTTCGACGACCTCATCGGCCTCGACCACGGCCGGGCCGGACAGCGCCTCCATCTCCGATTCGGTCAGGCCCGAGGCGTTCTTGCGGCGCTGGATGTGGTACGCCAAGCCGGTGCCGGCCGGGATCAGGCGGCCGACGATCACGTTCTCCTTGAGCCCGCGCAGGTTGTCGCGGGTGCCGCGGACAGCCGCTTCGGTCAACACCCGGGTGGTCTCCTGGAAGGAGGCCGCCGAGATGAACGATTCGGTCGCCAGCGAAGCCTTGGTGATACCCAGCAGCACCGGGTCGAATTTCGCCGGCAGTTCGTTCCTGGCCAGCAACTTGACGTTCTCCTCGATCACCCGTTGCCGCTCAGCCTGTTCGCCATGCAGGAACTTGCTGTCGCCCTGGTCGGTGATTTCGACCTTGCGCAGCATCTGGCGGACGATCACTTCAATGTGCTTGTCGTTGATCTTCACGCCCTGCAGGCGATAGACGTCCTGGATTTCCTTGGTCAGGTACACGGCCAGCGGCTCGACGCCGAGCAGGCGCAGGATGTCCTGCGGAGTCGGCTCGCCATCCACCACGGTCTCGCCCTTCTCCACGTGCTCGCCTTCGAACACGATGATCTGGCGGTACTTCGGGATAAGCTCCTCATGCTCGTTGCCATCCGCTTCCTTGATGATCAGGCGCTGCTTGCCCTTGGTGTCCTTGCCAAACGAGACGATGCCGGAAACCTCGGCAAGCACGGCGGCTTCCTTCGGCTTGCGCGCTTCGAACAGATCGGCGACGCGCGGCAGGCCGCCGGTGATGTCGCGGGTCTTGGACGCTTCCTGCGGGATCTTCGCGACCACGTCGCCGACACCGACCGCGGCACCATCCTGCAGGTTGACGATCGAGCGCGGCGGCAGCAGGTACTGCGCCGGCAGGTCGGTGCCCGGGATGTTGAGGTCGTTGCCTTTCTTGTCGACGATCCGGACCAGCGGACGCAAGTCCTTGCCCTGCGAACCGCGCCGCTTGGGATCAGTGATCTCGCGCGAGGCCAGGCCCGTCAACTCGTCGGTCTTCTCCATCACCGTGATGCCATCAATGAAGTCGACGAAACGCATGAAGCCGGCGACTTCCGACACGATCGGGTGGTTATGCGGATCCCAGCTGGCCAGGGTCTGCCCGGCCTTGATGGTGGCGCCGTCCTTGACCATGATCGTGGTGCCGTATGGCAGCTTGTAACGCTCGCGTTCGCGACCAAAGGTGTCGAGCACCGACAGTTCACCAGAGCGCGACACCGCCACCAGGTTGCCGCTGGCGTGCTGCACGTGCTTGAGGTTGTTGAACTTCACCGAACCGGTGGTCTTGACCGTCACGTTGTCGATTGCCGCCGCACGCGAAGCCGCGCCACCGATGTGGAAGGTCCGCATCGTCAGCTGGGTACCGGGCTCACCGATCGACTGCGCAGCCACGACGCCCACGGCTTCACCATGGTTGACCGTGTGCCCGCGACCGAGGTCGCGGCCGTAGCAGTAGGCGCAGACGCCAAACGCGCTTTCGCAGGTAATGGTGGAGCGCACCTTGATGATCTGGACGCCAGCGTCCTCGAGCTTCTGCACCCAGGCTTCTTCCAGCAGGGTGTTGCGGGTCACGATCGGATCAACATCATCGCCAGGCAGGAACACGTCCTCGGCCACGATCCGGCCCAGCACGCGATCGCGCAACGGCTCGACCACGTCGCCGCCTTCGACGATCGGGGTCATGGTGAGGCCGCCGAGCGTGCCGCAGTCGGTCTCGGTGATCACCACGTCCTGGGCCACGTCGACCAGGCGACGGGTCAGGTAACCGGAGTTGGCGGTCTTCAACGCGGTATCGGCCAGGCCCTTGCGCGCGCCGTGGGTCGAGATGAAGTACTGCTGGACGTTCAGGCCTTCGCGGAAGTTGGAGGTGATCGGGGTCTCGATGATCGAGCCGTCCGGCTTGGCCATCAGGCCGCGCATGCCGGCCAACTGGCGGATCTGCGCCTGCGAACCACGCGCGCCGGAGTCGGCCATGATGTAGACCGAGTTCATCGATTTCTGCGGGACGCGTTCGCCCTTGGCGTTGAGCACCGTCTCGGTGCCGATCGCCTCCATCATCGCCTTGGCCACGCGCTCGTTGGTGCGCGACCAGATATCGACCACCTTGTTGTAGCGTTCGCCGGCAGTGACCAGGCCCGACTGGTATTGCTGCTGGATCTCCAGCACTTCGGTCTCGGCCTCGTCGAGGATCGACTTCTTCTCCGGCGGAATGATCATGTCGTCGATGCCGATCGAGACACCGGCGCGCGTTGCGTACGCGAACCCGGTGTACATCAGCTTGTCGGCGAACACGACCGTGTCCTTGAGCCCGAGCAGGCGGTAGCAGGTGTTGATCAGGCGGCTGATCGCCTTCTTGCTCAACTCGGTGTTGACCAGCGCGAACGGCAGGCCATCGGGCAGGATTTCAGCCAGCAATGCACGCCCGATCGTGGTGTCCACGATCGACGTCTGCTTCGAGCGGCTGCCATCTTCGGCGACCACGGTTTCAGTGATGCGCACCTTGACCTTGGCGTGCAGTCCGGCGACCCGGTTGTCGTAGGCGCGCTTGACCTCGGAGGTGTTGGCCAACGCCATGCCTTCGCCTGGGGTGTTCTCGAGCGCGCGGGTCATGTAGTACAGGCCGAGCACCACGTCCTGCGACGGCACGATGATCGGCTCGCCGTTGGCAGGTGACAGGATGTTGTTGGACGCCATCATCAGAGCGCGCGCTTCCAGCTGGGCCTCGAGGCTCAGCGGAACGTGCACCGCCATCTGGTCACCGTCGAAGTCGGCGTTGAAGGCGGTGCAGACCAGGGGATGCAGCTGGATGGCTTTACCCTCGATCAACACCGGCTCGAACGCCTGGATGCCGAGGCGATGCAGGGTCGGGGCGCGGTTGAGGAGCACCGGATGTTCGCGGATGACTTCCTCGAGGATGTCCCACACCTCGGCTTCTTCGCGCTCCACAAGCTTCTTGGCCGCCTTGATGGTGGTGGCCAGGCCACGACGCTGCAGTTTGGCGAAGATGAAGGGCTTGAACAGCTCCAGCGCCATCTTCTTCGGCAGGCCGCACTGGTGCAGCTTGAGGTACGGACCAACCACGATGA
>JBDSOZ010000036.1:0-16636 GCA_039914555.1 Luteimonas sp. | reverse complement strand
GGCCCGGACGCGCGCAAGGCACGCAACAGGAAGGTTTCAGCCTGGTCATCGCGATGGTGGGCCAGGGTGAGGACCTCACCATCGCCCAGTGCCGCCACGAATGCGGCATGGCGCGCCGCGCGCGCGGCGGCTTCGCGACCTAGGCCGCTGGCGCGCGTGACCGCGACATGCACGATTTGCAATGGCACGCCCAGGGTGTCGCAACAGGCCTGGCAATGCGTGGCCCATGCATCGGCTGCCGGATCCAGGCCATGGTGGACGTGGATCGCATGCAACGGCAGTGCCGGGAAAGGCCGTGGCGGTGATGCCAACAGCTCCAGTAAAACGATCGAGTCGACGCCGCCGCTCAGTCCGAGCAGGATCCCGCTGGCCGCGTCGGCAACGCTCGCAGGAAGCTTGAGTTTGCTGAGGATGGTGTCGGACATCCCGGGCCCCGGCAGTTCAGGCGGCTTCGTAGGCGCCGTAGCTGCGCAGTCGCTGGTAGCGTCGCTGCAACAGTTGGTCGATCGGCATGGATTCCAGCGTGTCCAACTCGTTCAGCAGCACGGCCTTGAGTCGCTTGGCCATCTGCATCGGGTTGCGATGCGCCCCCCCAATCGGTTCGCGCACGACCTTGTCGACCAGGCCCAGGGCTTTCAGGCGTCCGGCGGTGAGCCCGAGTTGCTCGGCAGCGTCCTTGGCCTTGTCCGCGGTCTTCCACAGGATCGAGGCGCAGCCTTCGGGCGTGATCACCGAGTAGGTACTGTATTCGAGCATGTTGGTGATATCGCCAACGCCAATGGCCAGGGCGCCGCCGGAGCCGCCTTCGCCGATCACGGTGCAGATGATCGGGGTGCGAAGTTCGGCCATCTCCATCAGGTTGCGGGCGATGGCCTCCGATTGCCCGCGCTCTTCCGCATCGATGCCCGGGTATGCACCCATGGTGTCGATGAAAGTGAGCAACGGCAACTGGAATCGTTCGGCCAGTTTCATCAGTCGTAAAGCCTTCCGATAACCTTCCGGGCGCGGCATGCCGAAGTTGCGGCGTAACTTGGCCTTGGTGTCGCGCCCCTTTTCGTGGCCGATCACCACCACGCTGCGGCCGTCGATGCGCGCCAATCCACCGACGATGGCATTGTCGTTGGCAAAGCTGCGATCACCTGCCAGTTCCTGGAACTCGTCGCAGATCACCCGCAGGTAATCCAGGGTGTAAGGCCGGGAAGGATGCCGCGAAAGTTGCGAGACCTGCCAAGGCGTCAGGTCGCGGAAGATGTGCGCGGTGCGCTGGCGCAACTTGCCCCGCAGGGTGTGGACTTCGGCATCGATGTTGACCGCCGGGCCGGTGCTGGCGGCGCGCAGTTCCTGGATCTTGGCCTCCAGGTCGGCGATCGGCTGCTCAAAGTCGAGGTAGTTGGGATTCATGGGCTCAAGTTTACCGTTCGCGGCCGTTAGGGCGCCCAAGGCTTGTTCAGGTGCAGGCGCACCACCCGCACCCCCGGCAGGCCGCGCAGCAGCGCAGGCAGGGCCGCATCTGCACGCACGCCCTTGCCGCCATTGATGCTGAGCCGGCCCACGGCATCGCCAGTGATGGCCTCGATCAGCAATGGGGTCACCCCGGCATGTCCCTGCAGCGCCTGGCTGAAACCGCCCAGCGCACCGGATTCGCGCAGGTCCAGTTGCACCGACACGCGCTGCGCGTGTTGTTGGCAGACCTGGGCATAGTCCCAGCAGCGCTTGGCCCGCAACGAGAACCCGCCGCTGAACTCGTCCTCGCGCAAGCCGCCCTCGACCAGCAGGATCCGATCGCGGGTCAGCAGCGACGCGAATTCGTGCCAGGTCTCGGCGAAGAAAGCGCATTCCACCCGGCCGCGACCATCGTCGATCTGGACGAAGGCCTGCGACTCGCCACGTTTGCGCATGCCAACGACCTGGCCGGCGACGATCACATTGGTTTCCTGGCGCCAACCGCGCCGTTCTTCCTGCGGACGCTCGGTCCAGATCCGGTCCAACTCGCCGAGATCGTGGCCAACCAGCGCCCGCAGTTCATCGCGGCACGGATCCAGTGGGTGGCCGCTGAGATAATGGCCGAGGGTTTCGCGTTCGCCCTGCAGGCGTTGCAGCAGCGGCCACTCCGCGACCTGGGGCAACTCCAGGCGTAGGGTTGGTGCCGCGGCGTCGCCGCCTCCAAACAAGGACACCTGCCCGGCGTCGCGTTCGCGGGCCAGTTGCTCGGTGGCTTTCAGGACCTCCGGCAACTGCAGCATCAGCGAGGCGCGGTTCGGGCCCAGCGCATCCAGTGCGCCGGCGTTGACCAGGGCTTCGAGCGCGCGTTTGTTGAGCTTGGTGGAGTCGATCCGCTTGCAGAAATCGAGCAGGTCAGTGAAGGCACCACCGCGAGCGCGTTCTTCCATGATTGCTTCGCATGCGCCCCGACCGACACCTTTGACTGCACCCAGGCCATAGCGGATCGTGCCCCGGGGTGCTTGCGCGCCTGGTTCGGGATGTTGGTCGATGGCTTCGAACAGGTAGCCCGAAGCATTGGCGTCCGGCGGTTGCACGGTCAAACCCATGCTCCGCGCTTCGTCGAGGAAGCTGACCACCTTGTCGGTGTTGTCCATGTCGCTGGACAACACCGCGGCCATGAACTCGGAAGGATGGTGGGTTTTCAGCCATGCCGTCTGGTAGGACACCAGGGCGTAGGCGGCCGCGTGTGATTTGTTGAAGCCATAGCCGGCAAATTTTTCCAGCAGGTCGAAGATCGGTCCCGACACCCGCGGTTCGAGGCCGTGGTTTTCGCGCGCACCGGCCTCGAACTTGGCGCGCTCGCTGGCCATCTCCTCGACTTTCTTCTTGCCCATCGCGCGCCGCAACAGGTCGGCGCCGCCCAGCGAATAACCCGCCAGTACCTGCGCTGTCTGCATCACCTGTTCCTGGTACACGATCACGCCGTAAGTCGGCGCCAGGATTGGCTGCAACAGCGGATGCGGGAAACGCACCTCGGCGCGACCGTGCTTGCGCTCGATGAAATCCGGGATCAGGTCCATCGGTCCGGGGCGGAACAGCGACACCAGCGCGATCAGGTCGTCGAACCGGTCGGGTTGCGCGCGCTTGAGCAGGTCGCGCATGCCGCGCGATTCGAACTGGAACACCGCCACCGTGTCCCCGCGGGCGAACAGCGCGTAAGTCTCGGGGTCGTCCAGCGGCAGGACCGAAATATCCAGCGCCGAGGTGCCGTTCCCGCGCCGCGCATTGATTGCCTTCACCGCCCAATCGATGATCGTGAGGGTCCGCAAACCGAGGAAGTCGAACTTGACAAGGCCGATGGTCTCGACGTCGTCCTTGTCGAATTGGGTGACTGGATTGCGGCCGCCGCCCTGGCCGTCGTGTTCGGCAAACAGCGGACAGAAATCCGACAACGGCGACGGTGCGATCACCACGCCGCCAGCATGCTTGCCGGCATTGCGGGTGAGATCCTCGAGTTCGAGCGCCAGGTCGATCAAATCACGGACGTCATCCTCCGCGGCATAACGCGCAATCAGTTCGTCCGAGCGCCAGGCGTCATCGCGCGACTTGTCGGTGCGTCCCAACGCGTCTTCCAGGCCAATCCCGAGGGTCAATGGCACCAGCTTGGCGATGCCGTCGACGAAACCGTAGGGGAAGCCGAGCACCCGCCCGGCATCGCGCACCACAGCTTTTGCAGCCATGGTGCCGTAGGTGATGATCTGGCTGACGCGGTCGCGGCCGTACTTGCCGGCGACGTAGTCGATCACCTCGTCGCGCCGGTCCATGCAGAAATCGATGTCGAAATCGGGTAACGACACCCGCTCGGGATTGAGGAACCGCTCGAACAGCAGGTTGTACGGCAGCGGATCCAGGTCGGTGATGCCCAGCGCCCAGGCCACCAGCGAGCCGGCACCCGAACCGCGGCCAGGACCGACCGGGATGTCGTGGTCCTTGGCCCAGTTGATGAAGTCTGCGACGATCAGGAAGTAGCCGGGGAACCCCATCGCGATGATGACGTCGAGTTCCTGTTCCAGTCGCGCGGCATAACTTTCGCGATCGTGGCCGGCCGCCAACGGTGCCTTCTGCAGCCGTCGCTCCAGGCCTTCGCGCGCCTGCGAATGGATCCAGCTATCCAGGGTCTGGTCGGACGGCACCGGGAACGCCGGCAGGTAATAGGTCCCCAGTGACAACCCCAGGTTACAGCGTGTCGCCAAAGCGATGGTGTTGTCGATCGCATCGGGCACATCGGCGAACAGCGCCGCCATGTCTTGCGACGAGCGCAGGAATTGCTGTGGATCGTAGTCGCGCGGACGCCTGGCATCGTCAAGCACCCGACCGCTGGCAATGCAGACGCGCGCCTCGTGTGCCTGGTAGCCCTCGGCATTGAGGAAACGCACGTCGTTGCTTGCAACCACTGGCAGGCCGCGCCCGGCCGAAGCGTGCAGGGCAAACGCGTTGAACGCATCCTCGCCGTCGCGACCGGTGCGGGTCAGCTCCAGGTGCAGGCGCCCGTCGAGATGCTGCTGCCAATCCGCCAACCACTGCCCGGCAAGATCGTGCTTGCCGGCGGTGGCCAATCGCCCGGCTTCACTGTGGCGCCCGGCCAGGACAAACAGGCCGTCGTTGCCCGCGCACAACCAATGCGGCCGCACCACCACGCCGTCGTGGCGCTGGCCTTCCATCCAGGCGCGACTGAGCAGGCGTGACAGCGCCAGGTAACCATCGTGGTCGCGGCACAACAGCGTCAGTCGGGTCGGGGCTTCGTCGCCGTCTGCAAGCAGGATGTCGGCGCCGGCAATCGGCTTGATCCCCGCCGCCTCCGCCGCCTTGTAGAACTTGACCAGTGCAAACAGGTTGTTGTGGTCGGTGATCGCCACTGCCGGCTGGCCCAGGGCAACGCAACGCTCGATCAGCCGCGGAATCCGGATGGTCGAGTCAACCAGCGAATATTCGCTGTGCAGGTGCAGGTGGACAAAGCGATCGGACATGGCTCGCTTCAGACTAGCCGTGCATCTGCAAAGGGACAAGTTCGCCGAACAGATCCGGGCCCTGCAGGGCTGCGCGCACCGGTGCGTAGCTGCGTCGGTGCGCCGCGCAGGGACCGAGCCGGGTCAACGCATCCAGATGGGCCGGCGTTCCATAGCCCTTGTGCTGGTCGAAGCCGTAGCCGGGCCAGCGCTGGTGCAATTGCTGCATGTGGCGGTCGCGCGCGACCTTGGCCAGGATCGAAGCCGCCATGATCGAGCGTTCGCTGGCGTCGCCACCGACGATCGCGCGGGCGCGACAGGGAAGTTCCGGCGGCACCGCATTGCCATCGATCAAGGCTTCGAGCGCGTCGCTGCCGACGCTTGCCGCCACGCCTTCCACGGCGCGTCGCATCCCCAGCATGGTGGCCTGGAAGATATTGATCCGGTCAATTTCGTCGACGTCAATGAAAACGATGGCCCACGCCAGTGCGCGCGCGATGATCCGCGGATACAACACTTCGCGCCGGGGCGCATCCAGGCGCTTGGAATCGTCCAGGCCATTGACGGGTGCGCGTCCCGGCGGGAACACCACGGCCGCGACCACCACGGGACCGGCCAGCGGGCCACGTCCGGCCTCGTCGATCCCGGCGAACAGGCTCAACCCGGCAACCATTCGACGACGGCATCCGCGGCGCGAGCGGACGCGCCGCAACGCAGGGTTTCGTGCAGCGCACGGAACCGCGGTCGCAGTGCTGCAACCGCTTCGGGTTGGGCGAACCACTGCAGGATGGCGTTGGCGAGCCGCGGCGGCGTGCAATCATCCTGCAGCAGCTCCGGCACGACTTCCTCGCCGGCAAGCACGTTGGGCAGGCTGACGAAGCGCGACTTCAACAGTCCCAGCAACTTGACGATGCGATAAGTCGAAGGCGCAATGCGGTGGCCGACCACCATCGGCCGCTTGCACAGCATCGCTTCCAAGGCAGCGGTGCCGGAGGCCAGCAACACCACGTCGGCGGCAATCAGTACCTGTTGCGCCTGGCCGTCGACCACCAGGGCGCGCGGAACCGTGAATGGAGCGCTGGAAATCGCCCGTTCGATCGCGGCCCGGCAGTCGGCATTGGCGGCCGGAATGGCCAGTTGCAGACCAGCGATATCGCGCGCCACCAGGCTCGCCGCCTCCAGGAATGGCGGCAGCATGCGCTCGATTTCGCCGAGTCGGCTGCCCGGCAGCAACGCCAGCAGCGGCGCGTGGAAGGCGACGCCCAGCGCTTCGCGCGCGGCGGCGCGATCGGGTTCCAGTGCAATTGCATCGGCCAGCGGATGACCGACGAATCGCGCGTCGACGCCATGACGTGCGTAGATTTCCGGCTCCATCGGGAACAGGCACAGCACCCGGTCCGCACTACGCCCGATGCTGCGCACACGCGATTGGCGCCACGCCCACACCGAGGGACTGACGTAATGCAGGGTGCGCACCCCACGGCGCTTGAGCCAGCGCTCCAGGCCCAGGTTGAAGTCCGGTGCGTCGATGCCGATGAAGATGTCCGGCTTCCATCGCAGCACCCGTTCGCGCAGGTTGCGGCGCAAGCGCAGCAGCCGCGGCAGGTGCGCGATCACTTCAGAAAGTCCCATCACCGCAAGTTCGCTGGCATCGAACCAGGTGTCGACGCCCGCCGCGCGCATGCCATCGCCGCCGATCCCCGCGAACTGTGCGTCCGGGTAGCGTGCGCGCAATTCCTCGACCAGCCCGGCACCGAGCTGGTCGCCGGAGGTTTCGCCCGCGACCAGGGCAATGCGCGGGGCTGCTGTGGTCATCGCAGCAAGGTCATCGCAGCAAGTTCATCGCAGCAGGTTCATCGAAGCAAGGGCCGCTCGCTGCCCTCGATGAACTCGAGCATCCGACGCACGTCATCGCTGTCTGTTGCCAGCACCGCCAATTGCGCACGTGCCTCATCAAGTTTGGCGCCGGACATGTACAAAGCGCGATAGGCGCGGCGGATTGCCGCTAGTTGGTCCGGATCGAATCCTCGCCGCTTCAAGCCCTCGACATTGATGCCGCGCGCCTTGCCGTAACGTTCCTGCGCGACCAGCACGAACGGCGGTACGTCGCCGTTGACGAAAGCGCCCATGCCGATGAAGGCGTGTTCGCCAATCCGGCAGAACTGGTGCACGCCGACGAAACCGCTGAGTATCACCTGGTCGCCAATTTCAACATGCCCGGCGAGGGTGGCGTTGTTGGAGAAAATGCAGCCATTGCCGATCTGGCAGTCATGCGCGACATGCACGTAGGCCAACAGCCAGTTGTCGTTGCCGATGCGGGTGGTGCCGCCACCGAGGGCCGTGCCGCGGTTGATGGTCGCGAATTCGCGGATGACGTTGCGATCACCAATCACCAACTCGGTGCGTTCGCCCGCGAACTTCTTGTCCTGCGGGTCGCCACCGATCGCCGCGTGGGCGTGGATGCGGTTGTCGCGACCGATCGTGGTGGGGCCGAGGATGCTGCAGTGGCTGCCGATGTTGGTGTTCGCGCCAATCTCGACACCTGGCCCGACCACGGTGAAGGCGCCGATCGTTACGCCATCGCCGATGCGTGCCGACGGATCGATGGCGGCGCTGGCGTGGATGCCGGCGACGGCAGTCATGTCAGTCCTTCGATGCCGCGCACAGGATCTCGGCGCAGGCCACCTTCGCGCCGTCGACCCGGGCGACGCACTCGAACAGCGCCATGTTGCGGATCGTGCGCTTCAATGACACGCACAGTTCCAGTTGGTCACCGGGTACCACCATGTTGCTGAATTTCGCGTTGTCGATCTTGACCAGGTAGAAGACCTTGCCGCCGGGTTCGTCATCCTTCGACATCTGGATCAGGAGGCCACCGGCCTGGGCCAGTGCTTCCAGCACCAGCACCCCGGGCATCACCGGGAGTCCGGGAAAATGACCCTGGAAGAATGGTTCGTTGATGCTGACGTTCTTGTGGCAGACGATGCGGCTGCTGCGTTCGAACTCGACCACCCGATCCACCAGCAGGAACGGATAGCGGTGGGGCAGCAGCCTCTGGATGTCGATGGTGCCGAGCGGCAATTGCACGTGGATACTTCCTGCAGGCAGCGCGATGTCAGGAGCGATTATCGCGCAAAGCGCCAATGCGGCGGGCGAGGGCATCGAGCTGCTTGAACCGGGCGGCGGCCTTGCGCCACGCCTGGTTCTCCATCAGGGGGGTGCCGGAGGAGTATTCGCCCGGTTCGCGGATCGAATGGGTCACCAGGCTCATGGCCGTCACCACCACGCGGTCGCAAAGCTCCAGGTGGCCGAGGACCCCGGCAGCACCGCCGATCAGGCAATAGCGGCCGATCCGGGCGCTGCCTGCCACGGCCGAACAGCCCGCCATCGCGGTGTGCGCGCCAATCCGGACGTTGTGGCCGATCTGGATCTGGTTGTCCAGGCGCACGTCTTCCTCGAGCACCGTGTCCTCGAGCGCCCCGCGATCGATGGTGGTGTTGGCGCCGATCTCGCAATCGTCGCCAATGACCACACCGCCCAGTTGCGGGACCTTGAGCCAGTGGCCTGCTTCCATCGCCAGGCCAAAGCCGTCGGCGCCAATCACCGCGCCAGGGTGGATGAGCACCCGCCGGCCCAGGCGAACCCGCCGCACCAGGGTGACGCGCGCGACCAGCTCACTGTCGGCGCCGATCACGCAATCCTCGCCGATCACGCAGCCCGGCCCGACGATGGCACCGGCTTCGACCACGCTGCGGGCACCGATGCTGGCAAAGGCGCCGATCTGTGCCCCGGGGTCGATGCTGGCCGTGGGATCAATCGCGCTGCAAGCGTGGATTCCAGGCATTGCGGCCGGGCGTTGCTCGAACAGGGCCGAAGCCCGGGCAAAGGCGGCATACGGATCAGCGGCGACCAGCGCCGTGCCGGGGTAGTCCTCGGCGTCCGCCGCGCGCATCACCACGATCCCGGCTCGGGTCTGTGCGAGTTGCGCGCGATAGCGCGGATTGGCGAGGAAGCCCAGGGTTTCCGGGGTCCCCCGCTCCAGGGTCGCCACGCCGGAAACCGTGGTGTCCGGATCACCGTGCACGGACAGCCCCAGGCGGCGGGCAAGCTCGGCGGCGCTCAATTCCATGCCGTGGGCGCCGCCGCTAGAACTGTCCGCCGAAGGAGAACTGCAGGCGCTCGGTCTGGTCGAATTCCTGGTTCCGCAGCGGGAGCGCATAGCTGATCGAGATCGGACCCATCGGCGAGCGCCACAACAGCGCCACGCCGGTGGAGGCGCGCAATTCCTTGGCGTCGAAGGTATCCAGGTTCTTGTAGACGTTGCCGAAATCGAGGAACGCCGAAATGCGCGCCGCGTTGGTGTCGAACAGTTGCGGGAAGAACAGCTCCAGCGAGCCAACCGTCTTCAAGCCACCACCGATGGCACGTGAGTATCCAAACCCGTTGCCTGCGCGTGGACCGAGGGTGTTGTCAACGTACCCGCGGACGCGGCCTGCGGAACTCACGCCACCGGCAAAGAAGTTCTCGAAGAACGGTAGGCCGTCGGCGGTGACGGTCTTGATGTAGTCGGTCGACGCCGGCATGCACGGATCGCTGGGGGGCGGCGGCGCCGGCGGGTTGGGATCAGCCTCGGTGGGCGGGGTCGGTGCGGTAAAGCACAGGTCGCGCGAGACGGCCTTGCCGTAACTGTCGCCATAGCCGATGTTGATCCCGGTGCGCAGGATCAGCGCCGGGATCAAGCGCCAGTAGCGCGAATATTCGTACTCGAGCTTGTAGTACTCGGCGGTCGAGCCAGGCAGGGCGAGCTCAGCGGAGACGCGTTGGTAAGTGCCCATGCTGGGCATGAAGTATTCGTTGCGGGTGTCGCGCGCCCAACCCACCTGGCCGCGCCAGGTATGGAAGGTCTGGGTGCCCATGGCGTTGATGTAGTCGAGCACTTCTTGCGGGCTGCTGCCTTCGATGGCCAGGATCTGGTTGCTGTCGATCCCGAACATCGCGCTGATCGAATCCCACTCGCTGATCGGGATGCCAAGCACGGCCTGGGCGGCGACACTGCTGGTGGAGTACTGGGCGACGTTGAAGTTCGAATAGTCCAGTTCGCTCCAGCGGAAGTTGTAACCCAGCGAAACCCCGTTGTCGGTGAAGTACGGGTTGAGGAACGAGAAGTTGTAGCCCTTCTGGTAATAGCTGCGATTGGCCGACACCGCGACCCGGTTGCCGGTGCCGAGGAAATTGTTCTCGGACACCTGCACCGATGTGTTGACGCCGCTGAGCTGCGAATAGCCGATGCCGAACGTGAAGCTGCCGGACGTGGTTTCCTTGACCGTGTAGACGACGTCCACCAGGTCGTTGCTGCCGGCGACGGGGGTCTTGTCCGCTTCCACCGTCTCGAAGTAGCCCAGGTTCTGCAGGCGCACGCGCGAGCGGTCGATTGCCGACTGCGAATACCAGGCGCCTTCGAACTGGCGCATTTCACGCCGCAACACTTCGTCGGCAGTGCGGGTATTGCCCTTGAAGACGATGTTGCGCACGGTGACCCGTGGCCCCGGGACCACGTTGAAGGTGATGCCGACGGTGCGGCTGTCGCGGTCGATGTCGGGCACCACGTCCACGCGCGCAAAGGCGTAGCCGATGTTCGACAAGGTCAGTGCCAGGGTGTCGGAAGTCAGGTCGAGCAGGCGTCGCGAGAAGATCTGGTCCTTGCGTACCAGCAACCGGCTTTCCACCAGTTCCTTGGGCAGGATGGTGTCGCCGGTGACTTCGACCTTGGAAACCTTGTACTGCTCGCCTTCGTCGATCGCGGCAACGATCGCCATGGTGCGCTTGTCGCGGCTGATCTCGACCTGGGTGCTGTCGACGCTGAAGTCGACATAGCCACGGTCGAGGTAGAACGCATTGAGTTTCTCGAGGTCGCCGGAGAGCTTCTCGCGCGAATACTGGTCATCGCGCTTGTACCAGCTCAACCAGTTGTGCTCCTTGGATTCCCAGGCCGCACGCACATCCTTTTCCTCGAACTTGGCATTGCCGACCAGGTTGATGTGGCGGATGTTGGCGGCCTTGCCTTCCTGGACGTTGATGGTGACGTCCACCCGGTTACGGTCCAGTTGCGCCACCGCCGGCGTGATCACGACGTTGTACTTGCCGCGGTTGTTGTATTGCCGGTTGAGCTCCTGCACCACCCGATCCAGGCTCATGCGATCGAAGGTTTCACCTTCGGCCAGGCCGATCTCTGCCAGGCCCTTGAGCAGGTCCTCGCTCTTGATGTCCTTGTTGCCGACCAACGTGAGCTTGTTGATCGCGGGGCGCTCGGTCAACGTCATCACCAGGATGTCGCCCTGGCGATCGGCGCGGACGTCCTCGAAGAATCCGGTCTTGTACAAGCTGCGGATGGCGTCGGCGATCTTGCCGTGGTCGACGCGGTCGCCGCGCTCGATCGGCAGGTAAGTGAACACCGTGCCTGCCGGTACCCGTTGCAAGCCATCCAGGCGGATGTCGCTGACGGTGAACGCATCCTGCGACTCCACCGTGGGCACGGCCGCAACCGGAGTTGGCAGCGCGAAGGGATTGGTCGCCTGGGCGAACGCGGCCGGCGCCGTCGTCGTTGCCATCGTGGCGATGGCGAGGGCGAGCAGGCGGCGTGGGGGGAGTCGCGTCATTGTTGCTTCCGGGTTGGGAGCGCGACGTGGGGTCGCGGTGGGGCGTCAGTGCAGCAATTGCAGGATGTCGTTGTAGAACGCCAGGCCCATCAAGCCGGCAAGCATGGCCAGCCCGACGTATTGTCCGGCAATCATCGCCCTGTCGCTCAGCGGGCTGCCCTTGGCTAGCTCGATAAGGTAATACAGCAGGTGTCCGCCGTCCAAGACGGGGATCGGCAACAGGTTGACGATTGCAAGACTGAGTGACAGCAGGGCCAGGAAGTTCAGGAACCAGGCCGGGCCAAGTTGCGCCGAGGCGTTGGCGTAGCGGGCGATGGTGATCGGCCCGGAAATGTTCTCGACCGAGGCGCGGCCACTCAGCAGGCGGCCGATCATGGCCACGGAGTCCCGGGTCAGCTTCCAGCTCTCGCGCAGGGCCGCCGGCACGGCCGCCAGCGGCGAATAGCGCAGGGTCGCGTCGTAAGGCGGCATCGGCGCGGCCGCCGGGCGGATTCCCAGCGCCCAGTAGCTGTCCCCATTGGGATCCTTGAAGCGTTTCGGGGTGGTTTCCAGCGCCAGCCGTTCGCCTTCGCGATCCACCTCGACCATGGCGGAACGGCCCCCGATGGCCTGCACCCGGGGACCGACATCGGCAAAGCTCGAGATCGGCACGCCGTCGATCGCGGTGATGCGGTCGCCTTCGGCCAGCACGCCCCAGGCCGCAGTGCCCGGCTCGACCCGCCCGACCACGGCCGCCAGCAACTGGTGGCGTGGGATCAGGCCAATGGCCTGGATGGCGTCTTGTGGCGAGGTTCCGGCGGGCAGGCGCGACAGCGGCAGGCTGCGATCGGCGGCGCCGCCGCTGGCCGTGCGCAGGTGCATGACCACGTCCTGCCGGTCCATTGCCGCAGTGGACAGGGCCAGGGCGGCCTCGCTCCAGGTGGGGGTGTCACGGTCGCCAATGGCCAGCACCGTGTCACCGCGCTGCAAGCCAGCCACGGCGGAAATCCCCTCGGCATGCCCCACCACCGGGGCGAAGTCCGGCCGCCCGATCACGAACATTGCCCACAGCAAGGCCACGCACAGCAGCAAGTTGGCCAACGGCCCCGCGATCACGATTGCGATGCGCTGGGCCACCGGCTTGCGGTTGAACGCCAGCGGCGCATCCTCGGCGGCGACTTCAGCTTCGCGTTCGTCGAGCATGCGCACATAGCCGCCCAGGGGCAGCGCCGCGATCACGTACTCGGTGCCGTCGCGCCCTTTGCGCATCCACAACGGCTTGCCGAAACCAACCGAAAAACGCAGAACCCGCACCCCACACCGGCGCGCGACCCAGTAATGGCCGAATTCGTGGAACGTCACCAGCACGCCGAGGCTGACGATCATCCACCACACGGAACCGAAGAAGGCGCTCATGTGGGTGACATGGAGGCGGTCGCGCCAGTGGCAATGCGTTGGCAGACATGGGCGCGGGCTGCGGCATCGGCTTCCAGCAGCACCTCGAGCGAACTCGCCGGCATTGCCGGCAGCGCCGACAGGCAGTCCTCAACCAGCGCGGGGATGGCAAGGAAAGACGTTTTTCCCTGGAGGAAGGAAGAAACCGCGACTTCGTTGGCCGCATTGAGCACGGCCGGTGCGGTGCCGCCCGCCGCCAACGCCTGCCAGGCCAGGCCCAGGCTGGGAAACGCGTCCAGGTCCGGCGGCTCGAAGTCCAGCCGTCCATGGGCAAGCAGGTCGAGACCCGAGACCCCTGATCCGATCCGCTCAGGCCAGCCCAGCCCCACCGCCAGCGCGGTGCGCATGTCCGGCAAGCCCAGTTGCGCCAAGGTCGAACCATCGATGAATTCCACCAGCGAATGCACCAGGCTCTGGGGATGCACCAGCACCTCGATGCGGTCGCCGGGCAGCCCGAACAGGTGGTGGGCCTCGATCACTTCCAGGCCCTTGTTCATCAGGGTGGCTGAATCCACCGAAATCTTCGGACCCATCGACCATTTTGGATGGGCGATGGCTTCGGCCGGCGTCACCGCCTGCAGCTGCGCCCGGCTGCGGCCACGGAACGGACCGCCGGATGCAGTCAGGAAGATGCGCGCCAATCCTTTTGCCGACGCCAGGCATTGGAAGATTGCGTTGTGCTCGCTGTCAATCGGAATCACTTCCGCGCCGCCATCGCGTGCGGCGCGCATCAGCAGGTCGCCAGCCAGCACCAGGGATTCCTTGTTGGCCAACAACAAGCGCTTGCCCGCGCGTGCCGCGGCCAGGGTTGACGGCAATCCCGCGGAACCCACGATGGCGGCGATCACGGTGTCGCAGTCTTCACCAGCCACCAATGCTTCCAGTGCGGCCGCGCCGGCATGGGCCTGGGTGGCCAGGCCGGCGTCGTTGAGGCCGTCGCGCAGCGCCTGGTACAAGGCTTCGTCGGCAATGACTGCATGCCGGGGACGATGGGTTCGACACAAGCCCAGCAGCGCCTCGACCTGGCGTCCGGCTGCCAGCACACTGGCCTGCAAACGGTCGGGGTGGCGCGCGATCACGTCCAGCGCCGAACTGCCGATCGAGCCGGTGGCGCCGAGCACGGCGACCTGGCGTGGGGCCGAAGACCGCTGCATTTCAGAATCCAAGCCAGGCCTTGCCGAGTGCGAACACGGGCAGGGCTGCGACCACGCCGTCGATGCGGTCCAGTACGCCGCCATGGCCGGGGATCAGGTCACCGGAATCCTTGACCCCGACATGGCGCTTGAGCAGGCTCTCAAACAGGTCGCCAACGATCGAGAATGCCACCGCCACCACCGCGACCAGGGCGACCAACGGCAATTGCGCCAGGCTTGCGCCGGCGAACGGCGCGAACACCAGCGCCACCAGCAATCCCGATGCAAGCCCGCCAATGGCGCCTTCGACCGTCTTGTTCGGGCTGATCCGCGGCGCCAGCTTGCGCTTGCCGAAGCGGCGGCCGGCGAAATATGCGCCGGTGTCAGCGGACCACACAATCGCAAGCGCCACGAACAGCCAGCGATGGCCGTAGGGCTCGCCCCCGTGCAGGACGCCCAAGGCGGACCATGCCGGCACGATCGCCAGGGTCCCGGCGGCCAGCTTGAACACGCGTGCATGGGTGGCGTGGTCGGAAGCGAAATCGAAGTGCTTCAGCCACAGCGCCGCCAACAGCCACCACACCACCCCGATCACGGTCATGATCTGCAGCAGCACGTACATGAAACCGTGGCTGGTGCGTGAACCCCAGACAATGGCCACCATCAACCCCATGTTCGCCACCAGCAGCACGGTGCGCGCCAGGGTGTCGTCGATGTCGACCAGGCGGAACCATTCCCACAAGCCGATGAGGAACACCACGGCGGCCAGCGCGACCATCCACGGGGTGGGCAGCAGCAGGATGGCGGCAATGGCCACCGGGGTCAGGATCAGGGCCGCGATCACGCGTGTCCGGGTCATGCAGGAACCTCGTCGGGGGCGCCTGCGACCTGGGCGCCGGTGAGGCCGAAACGGCGTTCGCGGCTGGCGTAGTCGTCCAGTGCGCGCTGCAGTGTGGCGGCATCGAGCTCTGGCCACAACGTGTCGGTAAACCACAGTTCGGTGTAGGCCAGCTGCCACAGCAGGAAATTGCTGATCCGCTGGTCACCGCCAGTACGGATGAACAGGTCCGGTGCCGGCAGGTCCGCCAGGGCGGTGCGGCTGTGGAAGAGTGCTTCGTCGATCTGTTCGGGTTGCAGGCGCCCGACCGCCACGTCATTGGCGAGGCTGCGCGCGGCTGCGGTGATGTCCTGGCGACCGCCGTAACTGGCGGCAATGTTCAGCGTCAGGCGTTCATTTCCGGCAGTCAGGGTCTGGGCGTGGTCCATGCGCGCGACGATCGCAGCGGAGAAGCGACCGCGTTCACCGATGAAGCGGACGCGCACGCCGCGCCGGTGCAGTTCGCCCACCTCGCGGTCAAGTGCGTTCATGAACAGCTTCATCAACGCCCCGATCTCATCCTCGGGTCGCCCCCAGTTTTCGCTGGAAAACGCAAACAGGGTCAGTGCACCGATGCCGGCATCCAGGCAGAAATCAATGCACAGGTTGACGGCACGGGCTCCCGCGCGGTGGCCGATCACGCGCGGCCGATGGCGTTGCTCGGCCCATCGCCCATTGCCATCCATGATGACGGCCAGGTGCTGCGGGATGCGGCTGGATCCAGGCATCAGACCGACATCAATTCCTGTTCCTTGGCCTTGATCACGTCATCGACATCCTTGATTGCCTTGTCGGTGATCTTCTGGATGTCGGCTTCGCTGCGCGACGCTTCGTCCTCGCTGACCTGCTTGTCCTTGAGCTGTTCCTTGACCTGCTGGTTGGCGTCGCGGCGAATGTTGCGAATGGCGATCTTGGTGTCCTCGCCTTCGCCGTGCACGACCTTGGACAGTTCCTTGCGGCGCTCCTCGGTCAGTGCCGGCAGGTTCAAGCGGATGACCGTGCCGGAGGTATTCGGGGTCAATCCAAGGTCCGAGGCCAGGATTGCCTTTTCAACCGCTCCGACAATCTGTTTTTCCCAAGGGGTGATGGTCAGCGAGCGTGCATCGTTGACAGCGACGCTGGCGACCTGCGACAGCGGCACGTCGGACCCGTAGTAGTTGACCCTGATGTGATCGACCAGTGCGGTCGAAGCACGTCCGGTGCGGACCTTCACCAAGGTGTGCCGCAAGGCCTCGATGCTTTTGGCCATGCGGTTCTGGATGTCGTCGTGGATGCTGCCGATTGAGGCGTCGTTGGTCATCGCGGCTCCGGGCCCGTTGCTCAGCCTTGGGAGTATAGCGAAGCGCTGCCCGCGTCGGCCCCGCGTGCTCAGTGGCCGTGCGGCGCCAGGTCGTGCAGGTCATGCCCGCAGGCACTTCCGAATTCGACCTGGAGGGTCGGGTGGTTGATGCCAAAACGCTCGTCGAGCCCATGGTGGACGCGGTCGAGGAAGGCGTCATGGTCGTCGCCCGGCGTTCGCACCAGGTGTGCCGTCATCGCGATTTCGCCTGCGCCCAGCGACCAGATATGCAGGTGATGGACCGCGGA